>JAYTHK010000001.1:0-2185 GCA_043732665.1 Cytophagales bacterium
ATAGTAGCCGCAAGCAAACCGTCGTTCACTTTCAACTGTTCGTTAAACGCAATTCGTTTTACAGGAGGATTAAAACGGTGTGTAATAGGATGAATTTCCACGCCTTTAAACCCTGCAATAAATCCTCCGAAATCAGGAATCACCACACAGTTGTGTTCAAATAATAATTCTTGTATATAATTTTCTACTTGCATTAAAACGAATACGTTAACCCTGCCAATACATTTATTCCTTTGTTGGAATAATATAAATACCGCTGATACTTTTGCGAAAATATATTATTTGCTTCTATAAAGGCCGAAAATCGGTTAGAAAATAAATAGTCTATTTTCAGATTCAGATCAGCTATTCCTTTCAGTTTTATTTCCTGTCCAGAAACGAAATTTTTACCTCTTAGACCACCAATATAGTAAAAATCAGCGTTAAAATACATTTTTTGGTTTAAATTATACGTTGCCAATATAGACCCCGTAAAAGTGGGACGCTGCCAAGCTTGTTCTAGTTTACTCATAGTGTACTTATAATAAGCTCCAGCAAGCCCTAAACGAAATTTATTACTTATTTCGTAATTTAATTCTCCACCCAAATTAAGGACATTTACATTTCCTTTATCGTATAAAACATCAAATTTCGAGGTGTCGCTAATGGCATTGTTAAAGAAATATAAATACTTATAGTTCGCACTTGATGCTTTAATTTTATAACTCAAACCACCTTTCAAGCCACCTTTCAAACCAGCATAAAAATCAGATGTTTTATTCGTATGTGAAAGTGCTACGCGCGAATTCAAATAAGGATTTTCTTTGGACAATGTTCTAAGTGTATTTTTTTGCATTTCACCATCCAATCCACCAAAGGCAATCAATTTATTATCCAATAATTTATATTCAGCATTTACCATTGGATAAAGATGAAGCTTATTGTAATTTTTCATGGTGTCGTTGGCATAGGCAACATTAAAGCCTCCTATCAACGTAAGCTTATCGTTCACCTTATATTGCAGGGCTGGCTTAATCGTGAATAATGTCCTGCTAATGGTCGAGGAATCGAAACGTTTGGACATCGAAAGCCCCGCATCAACTAATATTTGTTTGTCCGTATCCAGCCAGTAATCAGATTTTAAATTCCACAAGACTTCACTTTCCTTCGCTTTGGTATACGCAACAAAATTGTAATAATTCAGATCTGTATTGTAATTAAACTTATCCTGCTTGTTTTTATTTTCAATACCTACTGAGACCGCAAATGTACTAAGCGATTGTTTCAGAGAATCTCCTCTCGCATTGGGAGCCAATGCGTGATCGTATCCATAAAAATTATATCGATTTCTTTGGTACCCGACATTACCTCTAAGTACAGTACTTTTCCCTATATATTTCCCGTATACTTCTACCTTATTTTCACTCAATCCAGAATTTTTTACTGGACCATTTTGCGATGAAAAATGTTTCAGATACATACCATAAGTATATTTTTCACTCCGTTTATTATTAATAAATGCCTCCAAATAAGATGAAGTGTAATTACCAAAACCAGCCTTCACATAATCACCATAAAGTTTAGAAATCGAGCCATCTTTTAAAGGAGCTACCTTAACTTTAGTATCTAACTTCGGCAATGAAAGTTCTACCTCTTGTGCCGTATAGTCCAATGCCTTGTGTGGCTGAGACGGTTGTATATTATTTATTTTTTCAAAATTCCTATTGGCAGTACCCAATTCTATTTTAGCACTTTTATCTATAGTAAGAGTACCATTCAGGTTGTTATCATCCTGCGCGAATACTGCTGTAGTTGAAAGTGCGATTAGTAATAATATTGAGTATTGAGTCTTTAATATTGAGTTGTTATGTATCAATTCTAAACTTTGAGCTTTCAACTTTGAACTTATTCTAAGAACTAAATACTCAATATTCAATACTATTAATTTATAATTACTCATTACCCTCCTCCTTTCCCTGAGCTTCTAACTCAGCAAGTCTAGTTTGAGCCATCTTAATTATCTCCTTATTTTTAGAATTGCTAATAATGGATTTAAAAGTAACTTTTGCTTGAAACAATTCGTTCGTCGCCACAAGATTTTCAGCGATCAAGAGATAAGATTTCCCCAGCCAGGTTTCATCCGAAGAGAAATTATTGTTGAGATAATACAAGCTCTCAATCGACTGTTTATATTTTTTTTGTTTAT
>JAYTHK010000002.1:0-2179 GCA_043732665.1 Cytophagales bacterium
GTAAGCGTGATCGTTGCTCCACAAAAATTTACATCTGCACCCAGGTTTGGTTGAGCCATTGTACAAGCGGTATTATTTACCCTATCGTATAGCACAGAAAGCAACGAATAAACATCTGTCCTGTCCTGTCCTACATCCCAAATCATAACACCCTGACCACAATTTGTAGTGATAATAAGGTCTACCTTTGCTTGTAGAGTGCCCTGTCCATTGTAATAAAATCCACCCGCAGTACTAGGTCCGTCGCTTGTAAAGGCAGTTGTAAGGGCTCCTCCTGAAAGGCCTGATGTAAATGTATTGTATTCTCCATTAGCAGAAGCTCTTGCAGGAGTTCTTCCATAAAAAGGTACTCCTAAAACCATTTTTGATAATGGAACGCCGAATGTATTCCAATTGGCGATCATTGGCGCCATATTGGCTATAGCAGAGTGGTTATTAGCATCATAGGAAGCTGGAAGGTCATAAGCCATTATATTAAAATCATCAACATAGGCTAGTGAGGCAGTATTGATGTATTGAGTATGATTAGGGGAGCCTGTAGTTTCTCCGCCTATGGCTATTCCTATACGCAGGTTGGGATTGGTAGAAGCTGTAATCGCAACTCGCAAATCTGAAAGAAGCGACTGATGGTTGTTTTTGTCTGCTGCAGCTGTTGGAAATTCCCAATCAATATCAATTCCTGCCAGATTATTAGTGATGGCAAAACTGACAATCTGAGCCACAAAATTCGCTCTTGTCGCAGCGTTACCACAAACAAAGCTCAAATTTGTAGAGCGCACATTTCCCCCATCTGCTCCTCCCACCGAAATAATTAGTTTCGGACCATTTGGAACAATTGGATAACAGTTTGCTTTGACGACTATGAAATTATTCATATTAAAATCATAATTCGCATTCCCAATATTGGGAATAGTAACCCCAACCAAATCCCCATTGGAATTTGGATTGATAAAAGCATACAACACATGAGTCAGTTTTGAATATTGAACCACAGTAGGATCTCGGTAACTGGGAAGATAGCCAATAATTTTTTGGCTAAACAGAGACAATGACGTCACAAGTAAAAGGCTAGTAAGTAGTAAACGGGTTTTCATTTCGTTTTAAGTAAGTAAATAAAAGTTCTATCTGTCAATATTAGTTTTCAATTTCGAATCGACTTTGTTAAGATATCATTATAAACCTTTTAACTTATCAGATGCCCACAAAAAGCAGAAATTATAGCGAAAAAACAGAACAAAAAAAGACAAAAATATTCCTTACCGATACCGTAAGAAAGACGCTTAAAAGTCATCTGAATGGGTTTTTGACTTGCGAAAATAGCGCATTAATTTACCGCAACTAAATCGCACGTTTTTTTGTTCGACCAATAGAGGCTCTTTAAAATCGTTCTTTTCGCAATTCTTCTGCTTCAAAAGATTGATTTACGATAGGATTAAGAGGTTAAATTATCGTTACTCATTATTATTATAGGCTTTATTAATTAACTTTAAGAATGCGTTTATTGAGAATTATCATACGAAAAGGAATATTCCTTTTCGTGGTTTTCCTTTTTTTAGTTGGATGTTCTGACAATACAGGGGACAAACTTCCTGAGTTTACGGCAACTACCCTTTCGGGGAAAGTTATTCATTCCAAAGAACTAAAAGGAAAAATTGTGGTGCTGAAAGTATGGGCTACTTGGTGCGGTCCCTGTATTTTGGAAATACCATCTCTCAACAACCTTGTAGAAAAGTACAAAAATGATAGTTCTGTTGTTTTTATTGCCATCACAGACGATACCAAAGAGAAAATCGAACATTTTTTAAAAGACCGCCCTTTCGCTTATCAGCAAATTGTTGACGCCAAAGATTTAAAACTTCTTTTTCAACCAGGTTTAAGAAAAGAAATTCCAAAACATATGATCGTTGACAAAGACCTGAATATTGTACTCGACCTATCGGGAGGTTCGGCAGATATAGCAGAGATTTTATCCACCAAAATCGAACAATTAAAGTAAAAATACATGAAAGAGTGTCTTTTGAAAAAGGATTCCAAAACAGATTTAGAAATTTCTGTTTTTCAATCTATTGATGACCTCCATAAAAACCACTGGGATAATGTAGTTCAAGAAAAAAATATTTATTTGTCTTTAGGCTATTTGGAAGCCATCGAAAAATCGCTGGCTCAGGAAATAACGTTT
>JAYTHK010000003.1:0-7471 GCA_043732665.1 Cytophagales bacterium
AGGTAAATTGTTGAGTCAACAAAATTATAAACTAACGAATCGCATTTGGCTTGTAGATCATTTTTGTAAATTTTAACATGATGAAAAGCCAATAAATACTTCTCTTGTATAGTTGTGTCTTTAGGATTTTTCCTGTCGATGGAAATGAGTGTGTCTGCCACTAAAAAAAGCGTATCGTCTGCCATACTATTTTTTACTAATGGATTTCCAGTAATCTTTACAATACCTTCTTTCCCCCAGTAATGTGCAAGATCACCGAAGACCTGAATGTTATTTTCTACCGAAGTGATTACTACATTACCTTCTGAAATTCCATATTTACCAAGTTCATCGAAATGTAATTTATCCCCTTCCAAAACATAACTCCCCGATTCAACTTTTGCTTTTCCTGTAAAACGAGAACGCCCTTTCGCAGTATCGTATTCTCCTTCGTCAGCATAGAGGATGTCATTTTCTTTCGTCACTTTAGAAGGCCCTCGGAACGTAGCAATTTTTGTGATGGTGTGGTATTGAAGTGTATCTGAAGTAAGTGTATATTTTTCTTTTGCGTTGACCAGGTTTACATCTTTTTTGAACCAGAAAATTTTACTTGCGGTGTTGTAATATCCCCTTTTACTAGTGAGTACATTATCTTCGTCTATTATCTTTCCACCATTATTATACGAAGCTAATTTTGCCTTTGTATCGTATTCAAGATAATCCGTATATAAAGTCATTTTTTTATCTTTCAAAACAACAGATTCTGTAACAATAGCTTTTCTAGTATTTCCATTGTAAAGTAATTTTTTTCCAGTAAGATTTATGGAATCTCCCTGTACCATTCTTACGTTGCCGAAACATTCTATTTCATTCTTTTTTTCGTACTGATAGGCAGAATCGCAATAAAGGAAAGCACCTTCATGTTTAAAAATTACGTTGCTGACTAATTTATTCAGTTTTTCTCCGTTCAACTCCATGCCTTCTAATGAACCAGCTTGTATCAATTGTACTTTTTCGCTAGACTGTGCACTTAGGAAAATTGGTATTGATAAAAATAATAAAATGAAATATATTCTTGCCATGAAACTTATTTATATATGAAAAGAACAACGATAAATGTTATTCCACAAAACACTAACACTTTAAAATCACACTACCTTCACTTAAATACATCAACCACAATGTTATTTCACAAATCTGTGTAAATTTACATCTTATGTTGGACAAATTTAACAAATATAATACCGAAAATGATTTATTCCGACCAGAAGACAAATTACTGGTTACGGTAAGCGGTGGTGTAGATTCTATAGTCTTATGTCATTTGTTGAAAAAATACAATGCTAATTTTGCTATAGCCCACTGTAATTTTGGTCTTCGTGCAGAGGAGTCCGACAAAGACGAATGTTTTGTAGAAGAATTAGCCGAAGAGTTAGAAGTTAATATTCACATCAAAAAATTTGATACAAAAGAATATTTGAATAATGCAGGAATTTCCATACAAATGGCCGCTCGCGAGCTCCGTTATCAATGGTTTTCAGAACTTGCTAAACAAAAAGGATACAAGTACATTCTCACAGCGCATCATCAAAATGATTTATTAGAAACTGTTTTATTAAATTTAATACGTGGTACTGGAATAGCTGGACTACACGGTATAAAACCAAAGTCAGGAAATATTATCCGTCCTTTATTATTTGCAACGAAAGAGCATGTTTTAAAATATGCAGAAGAAAATAATTTAGATTGGCGAGAAGACAGTTCTAATGAATCTGCAAAGTACCAAAGAAATCTATTGAGACTAGAGGTTATTCCGATCTTAAAAAAAATAAATCCAAATTTAGAACAAACACTTCATCAAAGTGTAGAAAAAATTTCTGCTGCGGAAGCTATTTTTAATCAGTATATAGAAGGATGTCGCATTGATTTCTTAACAAAACGAGAACATTATGTTAGCTTAGAATTTGAATTTCTAAAAGAGGAAATCGAACCGCATTTAATTCTGTTTGAATTACTGCGTCCTTATGGATTCAATTACTCGCAGTCAGAAGATATTCTTAGAAACTTGGACAATGACGCTGGTAAAAAATATATTTCATCCACGCATATACTTGTAAAAGATCGGACAGAATTAATTATTACGGAGAAAAGTGAAACGAATATTTTTTTGCATATTCAGATTGAATCTAATGCACATCAGATTTATTTTCCATGGAACGACTCGACAATAAAGATCCAAACGACTAAAGGTTTTGAAAAAACAAACGATTTCTCTGTTGCTTATTTGAATTATGAAAAATTAAAATTCCCTATTACTGCTCGGCTATGGAAAGAAGGCGACAGTTTCCACCCTCTTGGTATGAAAGGAAAAAAAAAGGTGAGTGATTTTTTAAATGATCTTAAAATCCCTCTAAACTTAAAGGAAAATGTTTCTGTTATCTTATCTGGTGAGGATATTGTTTGGGTAGTAGGATATCGGATTGATGAGCGGTATAAAGCTGAGTTTAACCAGAAAACATTCCAATTTATAGCCCATGGTTTAAACCATGGGCTATAGGTTCAAGGGTTTAACCATTATTTGTTTCTTACTATTGATTCAATTTTAAATAAATTATACATTATAATAATTCCAAACCATATTCTACATAATTTCTATAGAGATTATATTATTTATCCTATTTGTAAAGGCTAATAAATCTTAATAATTAGAAACATTACTTAAAAATACATGTAACACTATGATAAACAGCATGAAAATACCAGACAAGCTGGAGACTTTCTTTGACAAAGGCGAAGGACAGCCTATTATTTTGCTTCACGGTTTATTTGGAAACTTAAGCAATTGGAAAAGGGTTGCGGATGAATTTTCATCGGATTACAGAGTTATTATACCTCGCCTTCCTTTGTTTGATATTTCATTAAGGGAAACACAATTGAATAAACTTGTAAGTTTTCTTGACATTTTTATCAAAAAACGCTCCTTGAAAAACATCATACTGATGGGGAATTCTTTAGGAGGACATATTGCTTTATTGTACACCCTTAAACATCCTGAAAATATTAATAGAGTAATACTGGCAGGAAGTTCAGGACTTTTTGAAAATTCTATCGGAGGATCATTTCCAAGAATGAAAGACTACGAATACGTAAGTGAAAAAGTTAAATATACATTTTACAATAATGAAGTTGTAACGAAAGAACTGGTAGATGAAGTGTATGAAACGATGCAAAGCCGGACAAAAATATTAAGCCTTATTGGACTTGCTAGGGCTGCACAAAAAGAAAATCTATCAGAAGTATTGCATAAAATACAACAACCAACCTTATTAATATTGGGACTTCAGGACGAAATTACACCACCTGAAACAGCACTTACATTTCATGATCTTATACCAAATTCAACGATCAAATTCCGTGACAAATGTGGACATGTACAAATGATGGAACAACCTTTATTATTTAATCAAAACGTCAGAACATTTTTAGCGCGATAAATAAAAATATGAATCCTCAGTATGTAGCATTTATAATACCTGCTTTTTTTCTTTTTGTAGGTATTGAATATTTGATAGCTATTCAAAAAAAGAAAAGAGATATTTTTAAATTTGACAGTTCTGTAGCCAATATCAGCGTAGGGATTGCGGAACGCTTGCTGAATCTATTTGCATCCGCATCTTTTTATGGAATGTTCTATTATGTATACGAACATTTTGCATTGTTTCGCATACCCAATACATGGCCTGTTTTGATCATTTTATTATTAGCGACCGATTTTGTTTGGTACTGGTATCATAGGTTGGGTCATGAAATTAATTTTTTATGGGGAGCACACATTGTTCATCATCAAAGTGAAGAATTTAATTATACCGTATCGGCGAGAGTAACTACCATGCAAGCTTTTATTAGAAACACATTTTAGTGTACACTTCCTTTTATTGGATTTAATCCTACACGGATAATTACGATCTCAGTACTTCATGCAGGTTACTCCTTTTTCACCCATACACAACTCATAAATAAATTGGGTTGGTTTGAATATATATTAATCAACCCTTCTCATCACTTAGTGCATCATGGTTCCAACGATAAGTATTTGAATAAAAATTATGGAGACCTCTTTGTCTTTTGGGATAAATTGTTTGGTACTTTTCAAAAGGAAGAAGAAAAGCCTGTCTATGGTCTTACGCATCCATTAAAGAGTTATAGTTTTATGTGGCAACATTTTCATTATTATTTTGAAATGATAGAAGCATTAAAACGTGCGTCAGGATTTAAAAATAAGTTAAAAATCATAGTTGGACCTCCTGATATTATGGATCAAAATATTAGACCCTTGCTAGAGCGGAAGTTTCTTCCTTATAAAAGCTAAGTTGTTACTACAATCCGATTCAAAGCTTATTTAACAGTACAATTAGCAGTGAGCCTTACATTATTGTTTTTCGTTGCGTATTATTTTCTCAATTAAACGCTATAGAAAAAATGTCCTCTCTTTTCTTGATTATCCTCACGCTTACCAACTGTGGTGCATTGTTGGAACAACGTAAATGGAATTATCATCTTGAATATATAAGATTAATTATTTTAACAGCTTACTTAAGTTATGTTGTTGAAAGTCCAGTATTCTTTCTTTTATCGTTGTGTTTGATCGCACTTTTTGCTTCGCAGGAATCTGTAAAAAGAGGCTATTATGAATTTGCGTATAATCGTAAAGAACAAGTATTGAAAAATATAGAGTAATCCTGTGGCATAACATTTATGTTGTGTTAAATTGCATAACATAAATGTTATGCCACAGGATTACTATTTTATTTAGTGACCGGCGCTATAGGCCTTGAAGAAGGTCTAACTACATTATCACTCCCTGTATTTGGTTGACCAGTATTTCCAGTAGGATTGTTATCTCTTTCTTCTTTAAGGTCATCGTTATTTACCGATTTTCTTTTCTTCTTTTTGTCCTCTGCTTTCATCTTTCCTATACGATAACTGAAGTTAATTTTAAAATTCATGTTATGAAGCACATTCACACTACTTTGATTAATAACAGGAGATTGTAGCTCATTTCGGATATGAAAATTTGGAGTGAAGAAATTTTCAGCTCCAAAACCAATACTTCCTTTTTTATCGGCAAAATCTTTCTTTAAACTTAAACTATAAATACCAAATCCACCTTGAAAACCTTGTAATTGAACCTGTCTCGCTCTATAAAAACCAAAGAGCTGTAAGGCTAAATTTTTAGTAAAATTGTAGGTTCCCGACATTCTGTAACTAGCTACCCATCCTTTATTACTGGCTGTATAAAGAGGGTTTGAATTGTTATTTTTTAGTACTGCATAATATAAATCTGTACCACCATTCAACGAAATTTTATTAGAAATACTTATGTTCGTAAAAAAATTAAAACCATACGCATTTTCTAATCCAATATTTTGATAGGTGGTACGAATAGTATCAGTACCAAGAATGTCTCTCACACTTTCTATCGCATTATTAGTAGTACGTGCAAACCCTGCTAAAGTAAAAGAAGAATTTTTAATATAAGTACTATAAGATAGTTCATAGTTATAAGTATACTCTGGTTTTAGCTGCGGATTACCTATCGTAATGCTAAGGGGATTTGAAGCTTGTATATTTGGATTTAGGTATTGAATAGAAGGTCTCTGGATCCTACGATTAAAGGAAGCTTTTAACATATTTCCATTTTTGAATTTTTTGGAGACATTGATACTTGGCACAAACACTCCATAAGAAGGAATTGGTATAGCCTTTTGATCTTGCAGATGAGCATTAATAGTCGTATACTCGTACCGGGCTCCTGTCTTTAACGTATAGGTTTTAAGGAAGTTTAACGTATAGGAAAGATAGCCGGCAGTTATATTCTGGTTATAGGTTAAAGAATTATTCTGTTGGGTGTTTTTCGATTCCAGATAAGCACCATTGGCACCATTGGCATAGTAATATTGATATGCACTGGATACATTTCTTGTGATGTTCTTTGCTCCTACCTCCAACAATTGCCCTTTTCCAATAGGTGTTTGATAATCTGCCTGAAAAGTAATTTCCTGGTTGTAACTTTTATTTATATTTTTTAAGCGACTTGCTATGACCGAATCTGTGCTATCAAGTATACTATTAGTGAAATTATTAGTACCGTTATTTCTGCTATACAGACCCAATAAACTAAATTCTTTTTGTGGTTTATTAAATGTATGAACATAATTAACATTCAAATCTATATTCCCTGACAAGCTAGAAACATCAGTATTCCTTGTGTTGGTGCTCCGCAAAGTATCGTTCATGTAATTTTTTGTAAATAGATTATTTTGATAATTATTAAAATTTCGTGCAGAATATTTAATGGAAGATGTAAGGGAATTGTTCTTATTGATATCGTAATCCCAACCTAAAGTATAATTGGCCGATAGACGATCAGTAAGTGTATTTGATTGCTGTGTATTTAATGTTTCTGTTCCGTTAGTATTATACGTTTGCTGATTATTTTTGAAACTACCAGTGATGTTATAGCCTGCACGTCCATAACCACCAAGTGTGAATCCCATCTTTCCTTTACGGTAAGCTCCATTTAATCCAAAGCTTGATCCTCTTATTCCAACACTTCCATTTGCATCTAATGAAAATCCTTCAAGGTTATTTTTTTTAAGTACAATATTAATTATACCAGACGAACCTTCTGCATCGTATTTAGCAGAAGGGGAAGTAATAACTTCCACAGCCTTAATTTGATCTGCAGGAATTTGTCTTAGTGCATCTGCGACACTTCCAGCAGTAATCGTGGAAGGCCTTCCGTTGATTAATACTTTTATATTTTGGCTGCCTCGCAAAGAAACATTGCCGTCAAGGTCTACCGAAAGCATCGGTACTTTCCTTAATACATCTGTAGCATCACCACCTTTGTTATTGCCATCTTGCTCTGCATTATAAACCAATCGGTCTACTTTCTCTTCGATAAGTTGTTTCTTTCCTTCTACCACCACTTCTGTCATTTCTACCTGATCAGAACCTAGTTTGATACTTCCTACGTTGATAAGTTCTTCTTTTTCTGAAACCTTTATATTATTTATCGTAAATGATTTATAACCTATAAAAGAAACTACAACTTTATATTCTCCTGATTTAACTTTAACGATTGAAAATCTACCTGCTTCATCACAAATAGCTCCGTTTATAGTTTTTTCGGTAGTGATGTCAATAAGCGATACCGTAGCATATTCAACAGGTGTATTGTTTGCAGAATCGACAACTATTCCAGAGATTTTACCATGTACATTATTATCTGAATCTTGGGCAAAAGCAGTATGACTTAACAATACAAAAAAAAATAAAAACCCTTTAATATAATTCATAAATTGTATTGATTAATTATTAATATTTTATGACAGATTTCATTTTGCTGATTCAACTAAACCCATCTTTCAGTTTAGACGACTTAACGGTTGAAATCTTTTAATTTTAGAAAATTTATTTTTGACCTATG
>JAYTHK010000004.1:0-20690 GCA_043732665.1 Cytophagales bacterium
TTTAGACAGTCTAATAAACTGGTTCTACTCAATAACCTATGCCCTTTTATTTAGAAATATTAAATCGCTAAATGTGGGTTTTTAAGGGACGACTAAATAATAGATGCTATTTTAAACAACTACTATGGCTCAAGAAACATATCCTTGAGAAAAGGAATGGGAAAAGAAATACCGGCCTACAGGAGGAGGCCAGTGTTTTATTTAATAGACACTCTATTCTGAATGAATTTGACGACAAAACATTTAGCTATTCAATAGAAAATTATATTAAATTTTACAACTCCATACATTTCCTTGTATGGGCATTTCTTATTTTTGAAAAACAAAGTATGTTAAATCAAATATCTGATGACGATTTCAAAAAAAAATCGTTTAGTCAAAAAAAATATTTTGTTCAAAATTGCTTATCGAAGCAAAATTAGATTTAGAGGATAGATGCAAGCCCTTTATTGAAAAGGCTTTATCAATTGGCGATTTTTATTGATTTAGTCTTTATATTAGGGCTTCAAAATAAGGAAAACTATATAATACAATAAATATTTTAAGACAAATCTCATCACCGAATTCTACATTAGATTGAAGCATTTTATTTAATTGTCGAAAATCAATGGATTATAATTGAAAAAGCAAACTGTAATTGGTTAATAGCAGGATTCAGCCAACCGCAATAAAGTAAATCCTACAATCCTCTAATCTTAAAATCCTAGTTAAGGCAATTACTCGACTACCACATCCCCACCTGGCTCCATAGTAATAATTCGATTTTGCTCAGGATCGTATTGGATGGCCGAATAATTAAAGGGAAGAACAATATTTCCTTCTTCATTTAATACTCCCCACAAACCATGCTCTTTTGCTACGATATACGAATTGCCAAGTTCCACTACATCTTCGTATTTTGTACTTACTAATTCTCTCCCCAAGGAATCCGCCAATCCTATTTTTTTATTCCTGATTAGAATGTATCGCCCAGAATAAGTAGGTATTATTTCGTCAAAAAAATCACCGTATAGAAAAGCGCCTTCTTTATTTATGATATTGAATTGTTTTTGTTTTCTTACTACAGAAATTCCGTTTTTGAAGTCGCTAACTTCGTCGTAATAGGGTTGTACGCATAGTTTTTCGTTTTTATCCATAAATCCCCACTTGCCAATGAGAACAATGGCTACCATGCCTTCGGAAAAATGTCGGGCATCGGTATATTGTGGCACAAGTCTTATATTTCCTAAAGAATCTACAAACCCAAATTTATGATCGGATTGAAATTTTGCAAAACCTTCACAGAAATGATAAACGGTATCAAACCGTTCTTCCAGTGGTATTTTATAAGTGCCTTTTGGTATCGGAGGAAGTGTTTTTGAAAATTCTTTCTTTGGATACTTATCGGCTAAGGTAGATTCGAAAATGTTTTGATATTCGGTAGTAATTGTTTTCCCTTTAGGATCGACTAAACCATATTTCCCAACAAGGCAAAATTTGTAAACATTATCGCCAAGATACGATAAGCTGTCAAACTCAAAAGTAGAGAGTTTGTTGTTTTTGAAATCACGTATGCACCATTGGTTAAACAATCCTCCCCTAAATTTATTTTCTGAAATAGGTGTCAAATATCGGTATCGAAAATCGACTATCGTTTCGCCTTCATTGTTTAAAGCTCCCCAACCACTTTCTTTCTGTGCGACAATAAGATTGCTGTTTATAAAACGAAAATTGTCGAAAATGCATTCTGGTGGCTTTGATTCTATATGAAAAAAGCCCCAAAGTCCTTTTTCGTTTTTTACAGCATAAATAGTAGTGCCAAGTAGTTGTATTTCGGAATATTTAGAGGGGATAATGTATTTTCCTTTCCCATTAGTGATACCGTAAAAACTGTCTTTTTTTACGATAGAAAAATGATCCTGAGCGGAAACTATTTCACCTAGAAGTAAAAAGAAACAAACAAAAGGAATAACGCGTAATTTATAATTCAGCACTTTATTAGATAATTCATAATTCAAAACTTAACATTCAAAATTCCCTTATAATGCACAAAGGCAAATCAGAGAGACATTCTCGTGTCGGGACTACAATCTTGTGTAGCGAAATTCTTTTTTTGATAGTTGATATACGCTGCCGCTGCTATCATGGCAGCGTTGTCGGTGCAGTATTCAAATTTTGGAATGTAAATATTCCAGCCTTTTTCAGCACCTTCTTTTGTAAGCGTATTTCTTAATCCGCTGTTTGCCGAGACGCCTCCTGCTATGGCCACTTCTGTTATACCCGTTTCGCGAACTGCTTTACGTAATTTTTTCATTAATATTTCTACCAATGTAGCCTGTATACTGGCGCATATATCGGGAAGATTTTTTTCAATGAATTTTTCATCTTCAGTTTTCCGATCACGGAGGTAATAGAGGAAAGCAGTTTTGATGCCACTAAAAGAAAAATTCAAACCATGGGTTTCAACATTCGGAAATTTATGAGCCAAAGGATTCCCTTCTTTTGCATATTTATCAATCAAAGGTCCTCCAGGATAAGGCAGTCCAAGAATTTTAGCTGTTTTGTCAAACGCTTCTCCCACAGCATCGTCCTGTGTTGCGCCGATTACGGTCATGTCTAGATAGTCTTTTACAAGTACTATTTGTGTGTGTCCACCGCTCACTGTCAGGCAAAGGAAGGGGAATGAAGGTTTTGGATCGTCTATAAAATGAGCCAAAATATGTGCTTGCATGTGGTTCACTTCGATTATAGGAATTTGAAGTGCCAGAGCCAATGATTTGGCAAAGGAAACCCCAACTAGTAAAGATCCTAATAACCCTGGGCCTTTTGTGAAAGCGACGGCATTTAGCATAGATTTTGTTATATTTGCATCTAAGAAAGCCTTGTGTACTACCGGGACAATATTTTGTTGGTGAGCGCGTGAAGCTAATTCAGGAATTACACCTCCATATTGCTCATGTACGGATTGTGAAACAACGACGTTAGATAATATACGACCATCGTAAAGAATAGCAGCGGAGGTCTCATCGCAAGAAGACTCTATGGCAAGAAGATAAGTCATTCAATATTTTTGAAAACGAAAATTAATATATTGACAAAGTTAACAAAAGGTTTATTTAAAGTAAGCCTGGCAATAACTTTGTCTGTGTTTTTATTGTTTTTTCTCGTGGCAGGTGCGGTGCAAGTTCCTTTTATACAAAACTATATAGTAAATAAGACCGCTGAATACGCAACTGAAATTACGGGTTATAAGATTTCCATAGAAGGTATTCATATCGATTGGTTTGATATAGTAGTGCTAGAGGAGGCCGTTTTATGGGATAATCATAATGCTAAAATGATTTATCTGGGTGAAGCCGAAGTTGACTACACTATTCTTTCTCTAATAAAAGGATCGTTGTATCTTGATAATATTACACTACGCGATGGAGAAGTTAATCTGATTCGGTATGTAGACGAAGAAGATATTAACATTTCAGAATTTATATGGAAAATACAACAGCTCACAGAGCCTAAAGTAAAAAGAGTTGGTCCGCCGTTACCGATTGTAATTCCAAAATTTACATTAGACAATATGCTTTTCAGTTACGATGATAAGCGTGAGGCGGCAATGGAAGAAAGTTTCGATTACTATCATTTTACCATAGATAGTATACACGGTATAGTGACAGATTTGTATGCTGTCGTAGATACTATTCAGCTGGATGCACATAAATTGAGTGCTGGCTTACGTGAATCGCATTTGAAAGTCAAAGAATTGAGCACAGCTTTTCTGCTTGATAAACACCAAATAAGATGCGGCAATCTTTATGCTAAAATAGGAGAGAGTGAAGTACGCGATTATTTTAGGTTTGAATATAAGGATATAAATGAGCTGAGTGATTTTAATGAAAAGGCAATCGTTACGATTAAATTAAAAGAATCTAAACTATCGATTAGAGATATAGCACACTTCGCTCCGTCTTTAAAAGGGATTAAAGACGATATTTTTATTTCGGGAAATATGAAAGGTCGAGTAAATAGATTTTCGGTAGACAGTCTAAATGCTTATTTTGGTAAAACAGGTCATCTAAAAGGAAAATTATTTTTTGATGGGTTGCCCAATGTGTCGGAAACTTTTATGAATATAAATCTTTCCGAAATCAATGCTGCCGCAAATGATTTGGTGCAATACACTGGTCCTTCGTCTAATGATTTTCTAAACAAATTCGGGAATATGAATGGAAAAGGAACGTTTACTGGAATCGTAAACGACTTCGCAGTGAAAGGTCATTTTAGTACTGGCTTGGGAGCTATTTCGTCAGATATAAATTTTAAAATTAGCGGCAACGATAAAGTTCAATCTAAATACGAGGGTACGTTAAATACAATAAATTTTAACCTTGGAAAATTTTTTAATTCTGATTTTGTACAAACAATCGATATGAATGGCTCAATAAATGGGGAAGGCTTTACGATAGACCAAGCGGCATTTAATTTGAAAGCGAACATAAATCGACTTGGTATATATGGGTACGATTATAAGAATATTGAAACGAATGCAAAATTTTCGGATAAATTTTTTGATGGATATCTAAATGTAAAAGATTCTAACTTGGTGCTTAATACAACAGGAAAGATCAATATGAAGGCAGATCCAGAAGAATTTGATATAGATGGGAAAATAGAAAAAGCAAATCTGGAGAAACTACACTTGGCAGATGTATTGACGCATATAGAGACAGAATTTAAGTTGGATTTTAAAGGTACAGAAATAGACAGTATACTCGGGAAGGCTGAATTGAAAAATACAAACTTAGTTTACAAGGATAGAGAACTTTTTGTGAAATCATTTTATCTTACCATTAATAAAAGTGGTAATGGGAAAATAATAGATCTGAATTCGGATATAATGGATGCAGACATGAAAGGAGACTTTTACATCACCGACTTGTTGGCAGACGTGCCGATACTTTGCAAAGAGGTTGAATTGTTTTACGGGCAGGACAAAAAACAACTCACAGATTATTATTTATCAAAATTGATAATACCTAGAAGAAGCTATAATAGCCAATTTGACTTTAATCTTAAAAATGTAAACGGATTAATGGATCTATATTATCCAGGCGTCTATATTGCTCGAAATACGTTGATAAATGGCGGATTTTCTTCGGGAAATACTACAAAATTCAATATTTTCTCTAGCATAGATAGTTTGTTTTATAAAGGAAATGAGTTGTATAAAAATAAAATTGACTTTTCTTTATCAAAACTATCGGATAGTGCTTCTGTTTCTGCTATGGCTAGCATTACTTCTGGCGGACAGAATTTTAAAAATTCTTTTAAGACTGAAAAATTCATTTTCGATGGACAGTGGAATGGGAGGTTGATTGAATTTTCTACGGTGCTTGCTCAAAAAGGTAATACGAATAAAATTTCTTTGAATGGAAATGTTGCCATTAATGAAAATTATAAACAATTGATTTTCAAAAATTCAAACCTTGATATTCTCGACGAACGATGGGCAATTTCTGACTCAAGTGTTATCGACTTTAATAGAGTGGAGTTGGTGTTTAATTATTTTAAAGTCTATAACAAAAGACAGTCTATAAAACTTGTAGGAGGGTTTTCTTCGGAGAAAGATAAACAGGCTACTTTGGTAGTAGATAGTTTTAAATTAAATAATATTAATCCAATCATAAACTACAAATTGGAAGGTGTATTAAATGGCCAGGTCCAATTGCGCAACATATACAAAGATCTCGATCTTGACGGAGTGATGTCTATCAAAGGATTTATGGTAGATAATTTTGATTTTGGAGATATTAAAGGATCTGCAGATTGGGTTGAGAGTGAAAAGCAGCTCAATGTGAACGTAGATGTTTTGCGTGATGATCGTAACGTTATAAATATTATAGGGAATATAAAACCGCCAACAAATGAGCACCGAGAGAGAATAAGTCTGCTGGCAAATTTCAATTCGGCCGACTTAGGAGTAATTACTCCAATACTGAAAGGCGTGATGAGCAACCTGTCAGGAAAAGTCAACGGGAGTTTGAGTGTTGCAGGTAGTCTCGATAACATAATGCTCAAAGGAGAGGCAACGGTGGATAATGGAAAATTTAAAATTGATTATTTGGGAAGCAGCTATGCCTTTAGTGACAAAGTTTATTTTACGGAAGACCAGATTCGGTTTAAAAATATTATAATGACAGACCAAGACGGCAACAGAGGAAACGTCAATGGAAATATTACACACGATGGGTTTAAACATTTTCTAGTGGATATAAAAGGAACGTTTAAAAAATTCAATGTTCTTAACACAACAGAAAAAGATAACAGTTCGTTTTATGGAATGGCCAATGTGACGGGCAATTATAGTCTTTTTGGTCCATTTGAAGATTTAGTAATTAGAGCAAATGTTAAATCGGAAAAAGATACTCGCATCTATATTCCATTGGGCGGGGAAAGCGAAGTTTCTCAAAAAGAGTTTATTAAATTTGTTACTAAAAAAAGTAATGTTAAAAAAGTAGCTGTAGATAGCGTCGGACAATCGAGGATGCGGATGTTTTTTAATATGGAAATAACGCCAGATGCGTACACAGAAATTATATTTGACAAACGCTCTGGAGACATTATTCGAGGGCGAGGAGAAGGGAATATAGAACTTCGATACGATACGAAAGGTGATATGCTCATGTTTGGAAATTATACAATCAAAGAAGGTTGGTATAATTTTACAATGGCAAATATAATTAGTAAAGAATTTGTTATCGATAAAGGTAGTCGTATCTCTTGGAACGGTGACCCTTATGAAGGAACGTTGGATATTAAAGCAAAATATACGCAATACGTTTCGCTTAAACCGCTGTTCGACACTTCTTTTAAATCTAAGCCTGACCTGCAACGATCCTACCCCACAGATGTTATTTTAGGTGTAAAAGGAAATCTGATGTCGCCTGAAATTAATATGGATATCGACATCCTTCGCTACCCTTCCGATCCTCAATTGTCTACGGTGGTTACTGCTTTTGAAGCAAAAATTAAAACGAATGATCAGGAATTGAATAGGCAGGTTTTTAGTTTAATAATGCTTCGGAGTTTTACAGCTCCAAATGGTTTTACGGGTGTTTCATCGGTTGGAGCAAACAATGTGAGCGAGCTCTTGTCAAGCCAATTGAGTCATTTTTTATCTCAAGCCAATCAGAATTTAGAAGTAAACTTAAACTTAAATAATCTAGATAAAGACGCTCTAAATACATTAAATCTTAGATTGTCTTATACCACAATGGCTGGAAGATTAAGGATTACCCGTAATGGAAATTTTCAAAATTCGCAGATTGCCTCACAAGCCAATATTAGCAATATAGCCGGAGAGTGGACCGTCGAATATATGCTTAGTAAAGATGGGAATTTAAGAATGAAATTATTTAATCGAATTAACAATAACTCTCTTATCTCTACTACAGGAACAACCAATACCTCTGCGGGTTTGAGTTTGATGCACACACAGGGCTTTGACAATTTTAAAGATCTCTTCGGTAGAAAGAAACGTCTGAGAAGAAAAGAAGAAGAAAATAATATCAATGTAGCGCCATCGCCAGCCGATGAGTTGCCAGACGATGTGCCAACTCCACCAATTCAATAATTAGAAAAATGAAAGTTCTTCCATCTGTTACTATCTTTTGGTTTAGAAGAGATTTGCGCTTGCAAGACAACGCAGGGCTTTATCATGCGTTGAAAAGTAAATTTCCTGTTTTGCCAATTTTTATTTTTGATACAGACATTCTCGGCGATCTTAAAGATAAAGAAGATGCACGGGTTACTTTTATTTATGATCAGGTTGCAAAAATTCATTCGCAACTTCTCGAAAAGAAATCTGACTTACTCGTAAAATATGGAAAACCTGAAACGGTTTTTAATCAACTGTTATTAGAATATACAATCAAAGAAGTATACACGAATCACGATTACGAGCCTTATGCAATGCAAAGAGACGAACGCATAAAGACGCTCTTCACTAATAAAGGCATTGAATTTTATACATTCAAGGATCAGGTTATTTTTGAAAGGGATGAAATTTTAACAGATGTTGGAAATTCGTATAAAGTATATACTCCTTACAAAAAAAAATGGCTAACGAAGCTGAATGATTTTTATATAAAGCCGTATCCAGTAGAAAAATACTTGTTCAATATTTATAAGACAATACCTTTTAGCTTTCCAGCGCTCGAAGAAATTGGTTTTAAAAGAACCTCTATCCTTTTGCCACCAGACAGTGTAGCACAAGGACTAATTAAAAAATACCATGAGCAAAGAGATTTTCCGTTTATAGAGGGAACCTCAAGATTGGGAATACATTTTAGATTCGGTACAATTTCAGTGCGTGAAAAAGTGGCCAAAGCTAGAATGCTAAATGAAGTTTGGTTGAGTGAATTGATCTGGAGAGAATTTTTCACACAGCTTATGTTTCATTTTCCTTATGTAGTTTCAGAATCGTTTAGTGCAAAGTTTAAAAAAGTAACTTGGCGCTACGATGAGAATGATTTTAAAAAATGGAGCGAAGGTATGACGGGCTATCCTATGGTAGATGCAGGGATGCGAGAATTGAATGCTACTGGGCACATGCATAACAGAGTACGTATGGTAGTTGCAAGTTTTTTGACCAAACATCTTTTGCTCGATTGGCGAATGGGGGAAGCGTATTTTGCTGGAAAATTATTGGACTTTGATTTGGCTTCCAATAACGGTAATTGGCAATGGTGTGCAGGTACAGGAGCTGATGCACAACCCTATTTTAGAATATTTAATCCCATCGCTCAGCAACAGAAATTTGACCCTGACTTTATTTACATTAAAAAATGGATTCCAGAATTTGGCACAGCTTCCTATCCAAAACCAATGATAGAACATAAAGTGGCAACTGCTAGAGCAAAAGAAGCTTTCTTGGTTTTGGCACAATAAAATAGTCAATGTATATACTTATTTCTTTGTTTTTAAGTTAACTTTGAATGGAGAGTGCGAAATACAATAAAGGCTTCCAGATGAAAATTTCTTTAAAATTTCTAGCAATAGTTTTTTTGATAACGGTATTCATTCCTTTGTTTGTTTTTGCACAAAAAGATAGTACTAGTAAAATAAATAAAAAAAGATTAGTCCCTATGGTAACCACTGTAGGATTAGCTTATACAGCTGCTTGGGTGGGCTTGGATGCGTTATGGTATAAAAATTATCCTCATAGTGCGTTTCATTTTTTTAACGATGACAAAGAATGGTTGCAGATAGATAAATTTGGTCATGCGATGACTTCTTTTGAAGAAAGTCGCCTTGGTGTAGATTTGCTCAAATGGTGTGGTGCATCTAGGAAAAAAGCAATTGTATATGGAAGTATCACTGGTTTTCTTTTAGAAGCACCGATCGAATTATTTGACGGTTTCTCTGCTGAATATGGAGCGTCTGTGGGCGATTTGACTGCCGATGCCACAGGCTCTCTCATGGTATTAGGGCAATATTTATTGTGGGACGATCTTCGTATACATTTGAAGTATTCTTTTCATCAGACCCGTTACGCTGCGCTAAGACCCAATGAATTTGGTACAAGCATAACACAACAATGGCTCAAAGATTATAACGGACAAACCTATTGGTTTTGTGCAAACATTCATTCCTTCATGAAGAAAGAAAGTAGGTTTCCTAAATGGCTAAACCTCGCTATTGGTTATGGTGCAGAAGGAATGGTTTACGCAGATAAAAAAGACAATATAGCCGCGGGATACCAATCTTATCGGCAATATTATTTATCGGTAGATATAGATCTTACGAAAATTAAAACACGTAGTTTATTTCTACGAAAGTTATTTTATGCCGTTAATTTAGTACACCTTCCAGCTCCGGCATTGGAGTTTAATAAAAACGGATTGAAATTTCACCCCATATATATTTAAGATGAAAATAGGCGATAAAGTAAGATTTACCCACGGAAAAGAAGAGGGAAGGATTGTAAAAATAATAGACGCAAAACAAGTAGAAGTGGAAATTGAAGATGGTTTTCGTATCCCTGCTTTAAAGATGGAACTTGTAGTAGTAGCCGCCGAAGAAAGCCACATAGCACTTGGTATGGAAGAATCGGATATGAGCACTACTCCATATAAATGGAACGGTTTATACATTGCGTTTACTCAATTCAACGATCAGACTTACGAGTTGAATTTGGTGAACGACACGAGTTATAAAACTTATTTTGTGATTGGAGAAGAAAAAGACAGTTCTTACAAAGGTGTGTTTTCGGGTTTTGTAGAGAAAGAGTCTTTTGTGAAGTTGAGTGAAGTTAATATTAAAGATTTTGACAACTGGCCAGAGTTCGTGATTCAACTGCTCTTTTTTGCTTATGGAGAATCAGAGTTTCATTCGCCACTGTTGAAAAAATTGCGTTTTCGTTCTGCGTCTTTTTTTAAGAGTAAAAAATTAGCTCCTGTAATAAACAAAGAAGCATACTTATTTCGACTTGATTTGGATGCAGTGAAAATTGATGTAAAGGCCTTAGAAGAAAATATGACAGAGGGTAAAGTTACGATCAATTCGAAATCAATGATCAACAAGCCTTCCCGAGAAATTGATTTGCATATTGAAAAACTTACCGATCAACATGCCGGCATGAGCAATACTGCTATGTTGACTTTGCAATTAAGTACGTTTCAAAATAATTTTGATAATGCATTAGCGACAGGAATGGATGAAATAATTTTTATTCACGGCGTAGGAAATGGGGTGTTGAAAAAAGAAATTCATAAAATATTAAGTAACAATAAAGGGATTAAATTTTTTCAAGACGCACAGAAGGAAAAGTTTGGGTATGGTGCGACGTTGGTTAGATTAAAATAATTTTAAATTTAGCCTTTGCTGGCGTCCTCGCCAGCAAACAAATTAAAATTTAAAATTCAAAATTTCTTCCTTATCTTTGTTTAAAGCAAGCCGTCTTATCGCTCTGAAAAGGGAGGAAAGTCCGGGCAACACAGAGTACTGTACTTCTTAATGAGAAGGGTTACGTCGCAAGGCGTGAGACAGAAAGTGCCACAGAAAACTATACCGCCTGGTAGCAATATCGGGTAAGGGTGAAAAAGTGAGGTAAGAGCTCACTCATGACGCAGTGATGCGCCATTGGGGTAAACCTTACAGGTTGAAAGACCAAATAGGCCAACGCATGTAGGACTACTCGTCCGATGTTGGTGGGTAGGTCGTTAGAGGTGAACGGCGACGTGCATTTTAGATAAATGATAAGAGCGGCATTTCGATGCCAAACAGAACCCGGCTTACAGGCTTGCTTTTTTATTTTCTCCAAATATTTTTAACTTAACTTTACGTTTACTACTAAACCTGGATTTATCAGATGGCAAAAATACTTATCATTGACGACGAAAAAAGCATTCGCTCTACATTGCGTGAAATCTTAGAATATGAAAAATACGAAGTAGACGAAGCTAAAGACGGAGAAGAAGGTATAGCACTTTTAGATAAAAACAATTACGACGTTGTGCTTTGTGATATTCGTATGCCGAAAATGGATGGAATTCAAGTGTTGGAGAAAGCCATTGAGATGGAAAAGGAGGCACAGTTTATCATGGTATCCGCACATGGCACCATTGAAACGGCTGTAGAATGTACAAAAAAAGGAGCGTATGATTTTATACAAAAGCCGCCAGACCTAAATAGATTATTACTTACGGTGCGCAATGCCTTAGATAAATCGAATCTTGTACAAGAAACAAAAGTGTTAAAGAAAAAAATTTCCAAATCAGTAGATATTTTAGGTACTTCTGAAGCGATTGAAAAAATAAAAAAAACGATTGAAAAAGTAGCGCCTACAGAAGCAAGAGTAATGATTACGGGACCTAACGGCTCAGGAAAAGAGTTGGTAGCAAAATGGCTTCACTCAAAAAGTGCCCGTGTCAATGGACCTTTGGTAGAAGTAAACTGCGCTGCGATTCCAAGCGAATTGATTGAAAGTGAATTGTTCGGACACGAAAAAGGTGCTTTTACTTCTGCAATCAAACAGCGGATTGGGAAATTTGAACAGGCAAATGGCGGTACTTTATTTTTAGATGAAATAGGTGACATGAGTTTGTCTGCTCAGGCGAAAGTCCTTCGCGCTTTGCAGGAACAAAAGATCATGCGGGTAGGAGGAGAGAAGGAAATAAAAGTAGATGTGCGTATTGTAGCTGCCACCAATAAAGATCTGCAAAAAGAAATTCAGGAAAACAGATTCAGAGAAGATCTTTACCACCGCCTTGGAGTAATTCTTATTCACGTTCCTCCATTGAAGGATAGACTGGATGATATTCCTTTGTTAGTAGAACATTTTCTAAAAGAGATCGCCAGTGAATATGGGACGGTACAAAAAGTGATAGACGACAAAGCCGTTGATTATCTAAAAACACTGCAATGGTCAGGGAATATCAGAGAGCTGAAAAATGTAGTAGAGCGTCTTGTGATTATGAGTGAAAAGAAAATTACGCTGGAGGATGCGAAGACGTATGCGAAGTAGATGAATGCTGTCATTGTGAGAAGCTGTGATGATAGTATATGAAATAAAACAAGCGGATGCTTGAAATAAAAAAAGTACAAGCAAGATGCTTGCACTAGATAGGTTATTTTAATCATTGATATGACAATAGAGGAAATTACAAAAAATGTTTTAGGAATACTTGCAGCATTGGGAGGAGGGGGAGCTATTGTATTGGGGTTATCAAATTATTTCGGACAATTTTTAGCTAAGCAATACGAAGAAAAAATAAAGGCAAAATTTCAAAACGAAATCAACGAATACCAATCTCAACTTGACATTATTAAGCAGGCTGCAATTCGTTATTCAGATAAACAGTTTGAGCATTATAGTATTTTGTGGGCAAGGTTGTATGACTTGAAAATTTTCGCGGATGAGCTCTGGCAACAAGCAACTCCTAAAATTCTTTTGAAATTTTCAAAACAGTTAAAATTGACAAAAATTGAAATTGAGAAAGCATCTTTATTTATTGAAGAAGACCACTATAAAGAGTTAATAGCCACAATTAATTTTTTTTCAGAGTATCAAATTGGGAAGTCGGATCTGATAAATTATAGAATAGCAAATCAAGATGATGATTTTCAAGTTCAGCAAATGATTAACAAAAATATAATTAAAAAATCGAATTTTAAAAAATTAATTTTAGTCGTAAAAGAAGACTTGAAAAATCAAGTTGCAGGAAAATGATTTTGATGCTACAAAAGCTCATGCTATTTCCCACGCTGGCGCAAACATTTTGCTTGTGTCTTTTATTTTCAAGCGTCCGCTTGAGTTGTATATAAAATAACAACCAGAGTTGGTGCAGATTTTACAGTCTGCTTCAATTATAAAGAAAATGTCTGTATTTCGCAATTAAATATATTCGTTGGCAAAAGCACAATACTTGTATCAGCGGTAGATAACCAAAATAAAAAATGAATCCTTTAAATCCAATATTTGCTATTGTAATATACGGCATCGCTTTTTTTAACTGCTTATCTGATAAATTTAAAATACAAAATTACGAATGACAATGCAAGATTTGAAAACATTGACGCTCTAAGAGGTTTTCTAGCATTAGGGGTTTTTATTCATCATTCTGCTATCTGGTATCAATATTTACAAATTAAAAATTGGGAGGCTCCAAAATCTAATTTATATAATCAATTAGGTCAAACAAGCGTTTCGTTTTTCTTTATGATTACAGCATTTTTATTTATCACGAAGTTGTTAAACACAAATGAAAGAAAGTTTGATTGGAAGGCTTTCTTTATATCAAGACTTTTTAGGTTAGTGCCAATGTATATTTTATCTCTGTTAGGCATTATATTAATTGTGCTAATCATAAGCCATTGGGAAATGAAAGCGGGCGTATTTCCATTGGTAGAAGATATTTTTTACTGGAGCACTTTTACTATTATAAAACAACCCGTTATAAATGGTGTTACTTATACAAGTATAATTAACGCAGGCGTAGTATGGTCGCTACCTTTCGAATGGTTATTTTATTTCAGTCTGCCTCTGATTTCACTTTTAATCCTAAAAAGTAAACCTTCGATTTTCTACATTTTAGTTAGTTTGCTTTTTGTAGTATGGTTTTATATGTACAAGGGTATTAACGAGCATCATATTTTTTCGTTTATAGGTGGAGCTATAACTCCATTTATACTAAAATATGGAAACAAAAAAATAAAGTATAATGCTCTTGTTTTTAGTTTTGTAATTTTACTTTGTTTTTGGTTGATTTCGTTTTTTGGAACTTCTGATGATTTGTATTGTAAAATTTTGATAACAATAATTTTCAACCTCATTGTATTGGGAAATAATTTATTTGGAATCCTAAAAAGTACAGTATTAAAATTTTTAGGTGAAATAGGTTACAGTACCTATTTGATTCACGGTATAACTATTTTTAGTGTGATGTATTTTGGGTATGGCCTTGAAAAAGCAGCAAAATTATCTCCGATGCAATTTTGTTTAACGATTTTTTTCATAACCCCCTTTGTTGTTGGTATAAGTTTTTTGGGATATAAGTATATAGAGAGACCATTTATGAATATGTCAAAAAAATTAAGATAAACTAAAGCTCTTACTTACACTAGCTGAGTAGTGCGTACCTTTTATTACTATCTTCTTTCTGTTTATTAATGAACAATCAAATTATATAACAAGTCAAAAATCAATTAAGTAGTCGTCCCTTTAAAATCCACCTTTAGCGATTTAATATTTTCAAATAAAAGGGCACATTGTTAAAAAGAACCAGTTTGTTAGACGCTTTAAAGAAGATGCTATTTTTCGTAGCATCTTCTTTAAATTAAAGACCGCCCCTCGTGCTTGCAACAGCTGCCTACAAAAGTAACCTGCCGAGATAAACTAAAACTTCGGCTTGTGCCAGCCCGAGTAAATTTCCAATCCACTGATTTTTGAAGTATCTTTGTTGTCAAACAATTTCCAATTATTACGATGATTCCGAAAATTTTAGAAAAATTGAAAATAGATGCCTTAAATGAAATGCAACTAGCTTCGCTGGAGGCTTCTGAAAAAGAAGGTGATCTTATACTTTTTTCTCCTACAGGATCAGGGAAAACACTTGGGTTTTTGCTTCCCGTTTTAAAAAAATTGGATCCTTCTACAAAAGGTATTCAAGCTTTAATCTTGGTACCCTCTCGTGAACTTGCCTTGCAGATAGAACAAGTTTTCAAACAAATGGGTACAGGTTTCAAAGTCAATTGCTGTTACGGAGGTCATTCTATCAAAACAGAATGCGACAATCTATCCGAGGCTCCTGCTGTATTAGTAGGTACGCCAGGAAGAATTACCTATCACTTACGTAGCAATAATTTCGATACAGACTCTATTCAAACACTTGTATTGGATGAATTTGACAAGGCTTTGGAATTCGGGTTTCAAGAAGATATGTCGTTTATTATTTCGCAGCTAAAAAATTTATCTAAAAGAATATTAACGTCTGCTACCAAGATGGACGAAATACCTTCTTTCACAGGAGTAGATGAGTATATTGAATTGGATTTCCTTTCCGATACACCTACCAAATTAAAAGGACTGAATCAAAAATACGTGGTGGCCGAGGGTACAGACAAGCTAGAAACACTTTTTAAGCTTATCTGTAAATTGAAAAATAGAACAACACTAGTCTTCTGTAACCATCGTGATGCAGTAGAACGTATCAGTGAAATCCTTTGGAATATGGAACTTGCTCATGGTATTTTTCATGGTGGTATGGAGCAAAAGGATAGAGAAAAAGCGTTGATAAAATTTAGAAATGGAAGTCACCGTATTCTCATCACAACAGATCTAGCTTCCAGAGGGCTTGATATTCCTGAAATTGAATTCGTGGTGCATTACCAACTTCCTTTGACGGAAGACGCCTACATACATAGAAACGGAAGAACCGCGAGAATGAATGCAAGGGGGACTTCTTATCTCATTTTAGCAGAAGCGGATAAATTGCCAAAATTCATAAAAGAAAAGCCCGCAAAAGAAATGTTGCCCAATGAATCTGTGATTCCTGAAAACAGTCCTTGGGTTACACTTTATTTTGCAGCGGGGAAAAAAGATAAAATAAACAAAGTTGATATTGTTGGGTTTTTAATGCAAAAGGGGAAACTAACAAAAGAAGAATTGGGATTGATTGAAGTACTCGACAATTCCTCTTATGCTGCAGTGCTTAGGATTAGAGTCAATGCTCTTCTTTTAAATCTTAAGCACGAAAAGATGAAAAATAGAAAAATAAAAATGGCGATTTCTGAATAACTAAAAATTTTAAAATTATTGGTTGGTCAAACAGATGCTTGCACCTTGAACTCTAAGAAAGGGTTTTAGCGTTGCTTATAAATTATACATTTAAAAATAAATCGGATGAAAAATCAACCCTTGATGGTTATTGTATTCGAGAGTTGGTAAAGGAAATCGGATCATATTGGTCAAATAAAATAGGGTGTTTACAAATTTGCTTTTCGTTTCTATTTTGCTTAAAAATATATCAAGCGAGAGGTAGAATTTTCTATAGGAATGATACATGTGAGCGTTATTTGTATCAGGATTTCCGTAAACCATACCTGTGGCGCCATATCCTATGGATATGCCAAGCCACTTTGGAATTTTTGAATTTTTATTTTTCATCCAATCTCTTATGGGAGTGGAAAACCAATAAGTTTGACCGTTATAATCTTTTATCAATCGTTCAGCAAAGGTGGAGCCGAGAACGCTTGGATGCAAAGCGCTATATTCTGTATTGTGGTAGCTAAATTTAGGGTATATCCGAATTTTTTTCCAAAGGATATATTGTGAGTAAGCAAGAACATCTCCTGCGGCATCCGCTATTTCATCACCCCATGAAGCTCCGTATGCTGATGAGTATCCATCCATGATTTCTATAGGAGTAAGCAAGGCTATTCCTAAAATGTTGTCTAATAGAATTGCTTTTTTTTGAGACAATCCTCCCCATTTCAATAAATCAACACCACAAGTGCTCAAATAAAAAGAAGAATACAAATGACCCATTTTATCCATTTGATTCCATTGCCTGTTATCGTTAAAAAAATGAAAAGAAGACCTCGTACTCTGAGAATACCAAAGACGATTTAGTTCGACTAGTGTCATTCCATAGGCTGTTCCCGCTATAATACTTACATAGAGAAGTTTTCTTTTTGGGTGTTTATGAATGGAATCAGTATCAGTTTTGGGTTGAGCGTTTGATTGAAAATAAATAAGGGAAAATAAACCGATTGTTAAAATACTTTTGAAACGAGAAAATAGTTTGACTGCTAAATAATGTCTTAGTGCTTGAGTGGTCATGTTTCCTTAATTAGTACTTTAGCGTTTCGATGTTAACAAATTTAGTATTTTGAATGTATTGTTCCTATGGAGTGTCTGCGAATTTCACCGCTGCAATGATTTGAATTGTAGAGAATTTTTTTTTACTCAAAATTGTATTTTTAATAAGTTGCAATAAAGATGCTTGTGTCAGCGTTAATTTTATTCAATAAAACTTAACCAATTTAGATTAAAACCTCCCTTTATGGCGGTGAGTTTTATCCTGTATACTCCAGAAGTAAGCTCAAAAGTGTCGGATGTGGTAGTCGCCCACACTTGCCAGTTGGCGGTAGGTTTAATGGTGGTTTTGGTAAGTGTATGTTCTCCTGATTTTAATGTTATTGTTCCAGTAACCGTTTCAGAAGATGTTCTATATTCAATTTTGTATTTACCTGCTTTCTTAACAAAAATTTCATATTCTATCCAATCTTCGTCGCCAATATAGCCAATATCTCTTCCTCCTCCTTCGTCTTTGCATACTTCAGATTGTACACCTTGCTCAGCGGTGTAATCCTCTGCTTCCATTTTTCCTGGCACAATAAATTTTTTGCTGAGTAAATTTGATACCACAATATCCGCAAAGGGCTTGAGGACACCTTTGTCAGAAGATTCCAATCCAGCTCCATGATAACTTACGAATATAGTATCGTCTTTAAACTGTGGCTGTAGTGTATGCAGCATAATAGTACTGGGCATTGCCTTATTGATTTCAGCAGAGCTTATTTTATTTTCTTGTCCATTGACCTTTATGTTAAAATCTTCAGGTTTTAGATTTTGTCCTTCTAGTGGTTTACTAATCGTTAGCGTTATCGTGTAAGAATCTTTTCCTGTAGCAGCACTATTTGGAATAGGTGATGCGCCTACAGAATTGTTTACTATAAAAATAGTATTGATTTTTTTTACAGTTTGATTGTGCACCGATTTTATTTTATCTCCGCTATAGCTTAATGTCAAGATAGAATTCTTCGTAACGGGATTTATTAATTGTAATATTAGGGTTTTATTGTCTCTATATTTCATCGTGCCGTCCGTCAATTTAAGAACTTGACCTTGATCCATAACTTTAAAATCTTTATAAAAATCTTCAGGCTCTCGTAGCTGTTCTGAAAAGCTAAGCTCAATCTCCTTGCCGCTGTCAGAGGTCTTTGCAGTAGTAAGCACGGGACTTTCAAACGGCTTATAAACTCTTACGTACTCTACTTCATAAGTTTGAGGAAGCAACTTATTGTCGATGACTTTGCCAGAAAAGTCACTCCCCACTCCGCCACTGATAATAAAATAAAATTCTTCATTGAACGGCTTACGTCCATCAATAGGCTCCCTGATATAGAATTCATTATAGAGCTTATTATCAAGGTACCATTTGATAGAATTTTCATCCCATATAAGTGTATAGTCGTGCATTTCAGAAGTCAAGTCGCCCTCTGTTTTTATTTGATTGCCTTTGTACTGGTGGCTATCCCATTGCTTGTAATGGACTGTTCCATAGTTTACATGATGTTCATGTCCGTTGGTTTCCATAATGTCTATTTCGCCACTACCAGGCCACCAACCAAACTTTTCAAACTGTGGCAACATCCAGAACGCTGAACCAATACCTCTGCCCGCAGGAACTTTAATCCGGGCTTCTATTTTTCCATACTTTACAGAATATTTGCCTTTGCTGTTTATTCTTCCCGAAGTATAATCCAAGCCTTGCACTTCTTCTTCTCTTAATGTAATAACTAATTTGCCATTTCTGATATCGACATTTTCCTTACGGGAAGTACAGTAATCGAGCTGGCCAGTTCCCCATCCGCCTTGTCCATTGCCTATTTCGTAGCTCCATTTGTTTAAGTCAAGTGTAGTTCCGTTAAATTCGTCCGACCACTCTAGCTCCCAGTTTTGAGCGGATAAGGAGAAGTAGGAAATAAGAAGAAAAGAGAAGAGGATACTTTTTAGGTTCATTGAATTGTATATTAAAATATAATTTATATAATAATAAGATACTATACGCAAAAATAAATAGAATTGAATTATTTTATATTTCAATTCTATTTATTGCAGCTCAATTTACTCAGGAAAATACGCTTGAATCACACGTAAAAAGACAGTAAACATGTAATCTGTATTTTTTTGAGGGATTAGCGCATTGGAAAATAAAAAACGTTTATATTAGTTCACTAGGATTTTAAATCGCTTTTACAGGATAAAGAATAAGAAAATAAATTATTGCTCAGATTGGTTGGACTGAATTATAAAAAGTGAATATAAAACGTAATAATAATTTTGTATGAACTGTATTGTCATTCATTGACTGATAGTTAAAAATAAAAAAGATGAGCGAAAAAAATAATTTTACAAAACAATCCTTTGAAAAAATGAAGAAAGCAATTCTTGTGATCAACGATAGTAGTAAGGAGAATACTTACTAACTACTACATAATATGGCAGACATTACAATATAGTTTGTATATGCAAAAAGCAGATGGTCGTAAACTCCACATTCTCAAAGTGAATGCTATTGAGTTCAATCCGTAAAGTCTGTCCCAGAGGGCAATTAATCACAAGAGGACGTTATAAAAACGTTCGGTATGCTAGGTCTAACATTTATAAGTGGCTAAAAAATCATGATGATTATTGCTATGTAGTATTATAGAGTATCCAATCAAAAAAATCAGCTCCAAAAATCACAACTAAGCAAAAGCAACAACTTTATTTCTATTTGCAAAAAACCCAATGCAATTAAAATTTGATTATGCTTTGTGGACCATAGAGATGATTGTTGAACTGATTTATATAAAATTTAGCATTCAATAGGCAGGTCGAATCCTTAAAGGAATTGGTTTTAGTCAACAAAAGCCATTAGAGAGTGCTTATCAACAAGATCCTGAGAAAGTTGAAAAATGGCTAACAACGGACTACCCAAAAATAAAAAGAGAGGTTAAAAAAAGAAAAGAGGGGAATTTATTTTAGCGACGAAGCAGTTTTTTTGGCAACAGCTCAATATGGTTAAACCTGAGCTCCTAAAGGTAAAATCTCTATTATTAAAATAACAGACAACGTCAAAAAGCAACTTGTATTTTCTCTATTAATAATCAAGGTAAGTTACGCTTTATGCTTCACGATGAGAAATTCATAGCATCGGTATTTATTCGCTTTTTAAAACAATTAATACACAATCAAAAAATAATGTTACAATTATTGTAGATGCACACAGAATCCATTTTACAAAAGCCGTTAAAGAGTACATCGCTAGTAAAAAAGGGCAGTTAAAATTATAGGATTAGATATTTTATTCGCCAATTCAGATATACTGCATGGAGGATGTTTAAGATCGTATCAAAATTAAGAGATACAAAGGTAAAGATATTCTATC
>JAYTHK010000005.1:0-7461 GCA_043732665.1 Cytophagales bacterium
CTGATTATGATGCAGAAAGAGTTTACTGTTCTGATATAAAGAAACTGATAAGCTGGTATGGTATCTTGGCTAAAAATTTCTCTGAAATTTTTACAGAAGAGAAAAAAATAGAAGAGAAAAAAGAAGTTGCCAAAGAAGCAGTAGAAGAGGCTGCTCTAGAAGTAAAACCAAAAGCGAAAGAACCTGCAAAAGAAAAAGAAGAAAAAGCCAAACCCAAAACGGCTTCCAAAACTACAAAAAAATAGAAAAATCCCTCGTCAATTATTAACGAGGGATTTTTTTTGAATATCTATTATGGACGACAGTAAAGATCTGCCTGAGTTAGTAAATTCATTTCTTGTTGGTAAGGTAGAAAACGATGTTTTATTAAGACAAAAGATCCGTCATGCAGTTTTAGAGTTACTGATGGGCAATATTTCACATTTATATCAAGTGCTTTATAGAATCGATGTAAAAGAGGAAAAAGTTAGAAATGCTTTTTCGGATAACCCTTTGGCAGAAGTCGCCGCGGAAAGAATTGCAACGTTAATAATAGACAGACAGCTAGAAAAAATGAAGTGGCGGCAGAAATATTCGCAATAAATTTTGTAGGGACGCATTATGATACGTCTCTACAAAATTTATTAATGCGGTAATTTCCCTCTCACCAATCCATAAACATAAGTGCCCAACACCGCAGAAGCTAATGCTGCTAGCATCACCGTATATCCATTTCCAATCAATGCAAATAAAGGTCCTGGACAAGCACCTGTTAACGCCCAACCTAAGCCAAAAATAGTACCGCCTATAAAGTAGCCTTTATGGTATTTTTTAGGTTCTATTTTTACAACTTCTCCACTGATGGTTTTAATGTTTAATTTTTTGATCAAAATCACAGAGATCATTCCAACTGCTATCGCCGAACCAATAATACCATACATGTGGAAGGCTTGAAAACGAAACATTTCTTGAATTCTAAACCATGAAATCACTTCTGCTTTTGTAAGCACTATTCCAAAAAACATTCCTATCAAAAGAAATTTTATATAACGCATAACAGTGTTAAATTAAAATATAAGAGGTAAAAGAAGATGAGTAGTAATAAGTCCTCCAACGAAGAATCCTATTATAGCGATAAGCGAAGGCCAGTTCATAATCGAAAGTCCCATAATTGCGTGGCCAGAAGTACAGCCGTCGGCATAGCGCGTGCCGAACCCAACGAGAAAGCCGCCCACAATTATTAAAATAAATCCTTTGAGCGAGGTAAGCGATTGCCAATTAAAAATTTCAGATGGATTTAGTCCCGAGACATTATTAATACCAAGAGTATTCAAATCATTTAATGTGGCTTGAGATACTTCTACTGTTGGATTTAAAAAGCTCGCCGCTATCCAACCACCCAACAAAATTCCTGTTACCAAAACTAAGTTCCAAATTTCTTTTTTCCAATCATAATCAAAGAAGTCTACTTTTATAGGTGAACATATAGCGCATATATGTTTGAGTGAAGAAGAAAGTCCGAAAGGCCTATTTCCAAACAACAAAAGCATCGGAACCATGAGTCCTATAAGAGGTCCGCTAATGTACCAAGGCCAAGGTTTTTGAATAAATTCTAGCATGATAAATATATTTATATATACTCTATAAAGTTAGTATAAAATATGTAATAAACAAATAAAAGTTAATAGTTAAAGAAGATAACTCCTTTCTAAAATCTAGTTGTTATGAATAGTTTATAAGATAATAGGAATAAAAGTCAAAGACTGTATTACTTAAATTTTATCTTTACCTTTTACTTCTCACTTCTTACCATACCCTTACTTATTTATAAATATCCAGCTACTTTTTAGTCGAATAAAGCCAAGAAGATTAATGGGGATTATATTTTAAAGAGCTGTAAAGCATTTTTACTAGTTATTTCTCCTACCTCATCCACCGATACCTTTTTCAATGCTGCTATTTTTTTTGCAATAATAGGAATGTACGTAGGCTCGTTTCTTTTCCCCCTGTGTGGAACTGGCGCCAGATAAGGGCTATCGGTTTCTAAAACGATATCATTTAAATTAAGTTCTGGAATTATTTTATCTAACCCACTATTTTTAAACGTTACTACACCACCAATTCCGATTTTAAATCCTATAGAAATAACTTCGTCCGCATCTTCTTTTGTGCCTGAAAAGCAGTGAAAGATCCCCTTTAGTTTTTCGCTTTTAATAGATTTTATAAGATCCATTGTTTCACGAAAAGAATTTCTACAATGAATAATAATGGGTAAACGATGCTTTTCCGCCATTGCCACCTGTATTTTTAAGGCTTCTTCTTGTTGGACTTTAAAAGTAGTATCGTGGTACAGATCAATTCCAATTTCTCCCATTGCTGAAAATGGTCTTTTGCTTAGCCAATCTTCTACTATATATAATTCTTTTTCAAAATCTTTTTTTACGTAGCAAGGATGCAAACCCATCATGGCAATACATTGCTTAGGATACTTATTTTCTACTTCCATCATCTTGTCGATAGAAGTATTGTCTATATTGGGCATGTAAATTTTATGAATCCCAATTTCAACGGACTTCTCCAGTAACTCAGCTCTGTCGGTATTGAACTCTTCTTCGTATATATGTGCGTGTGTGTCTATGTACATAGTTGCTAATTTAATATAAATAAAAAAGTCTGCGCAATAATTAGGCAGACTTTTTTTGTAATAGGGTGTTCTATTTCTATAAATCAAGAATGGTAAATTCTACTCTTCTGTTCTTTGCTTTATTGGCTATAGTAGTATTTGGCACTATGGGTTTTGTTTGACCATATCCTTTTGAAGAAATTCGTTCGTCTGCTATGCCTTTACCTTCTATGTAATCAGCTACGGCTTTGGCTCTGGCATCGGAGAGTTTTAAATTTTTATCAGGTTTACCGACGTTGTCTGTATGTCCTGCTATCTCTATTTTAACTTCTATGTACTCATTAAGGAAGGCTACGACTTTATCTAGTTCTATAAACGATTCTTCTTTGAGAGTTGCTTTACCCGATTCGAAGAATACATTGTTTAGTTTTACGGAAGATCCAACTTCAAGAGGAGAGAGGTATAAATCTTTGAAAATTTTCACTGATTCTATTTCGTGGCTAAGATCAATCGATTCAAATACAGGGAAATATTTATTGGCAGCAGCATTGACAATATAAGATTGACCTAGTGGAATTTCCATGTAGTACTCGCCTGTAGTTTTGTTGATTTTTGCATTCTCAAACACAACTTCGTTTAATTTAATTTTGGTATCAACTTTATAGGGAAGAGGTTTGTTCGATTTTCTGCTTAATATTTTTCCTGAAAGAATAGCCATTAAGTTTATCTTAGTAGCGTATAAATTTTTGTTCATTACTTGGTATTCGTCTAAGTTATTAAGATTCAAATACTCAATATCTGGTGTGAATTTGTCTGCCAGTACCTGTAAACTATGATTGCTTCCATGCGGTACTTTTATTTGGTATGTTCCATTTGTCAAATCAATAACAACAGAATCAGTAATGATTCCATCCAATGCCACTCTAGGAAGCGCAGAGGCGGGTAATATACTGTTTGTTTTACGGTCTATTAATTTACCTTGTACTAGTATATAAGGTACAGGAGTGAGTCTTAGATTCTGCACCTTTTTGGTGTACTCTCTGACATCAGCCACGTCAATTATTTCTTGGGTAGCAATGAAGTTTTTTGCATCTGCTTTTAAATAATATTTTCTACCCAATGGTAATTTTAATTTATATTTCGCCGAGTCAGCATTAATAGTAACACTGTCTACAGGCTTTCCATCTGCCATTATCGTGAACGTATACTTTGAAGCAATTGGAGCATTTTTAGTTGTATTATAAACGATACCAGAAAGCTCTATAAATGGATTTTCTTCAAATATTTTCACCCTGTAAATATCTTCTTTGGTATTTCCATTTTTGTCGGAACAGAAATAAGCCCAGCTACCTTTGAGATTCGTTTTATAATAAGAATCGAAAGCAACAGAGTTTATAGTATCGCTTAACACTACAGGACTCGTCCATGTTTTGTAAGTATCGTCCATTCTGCTGGCACGCATTATGTCAAACTCTTCTGCTCTGAATTGATTGGCAGAAAAGTATAAAAATTTATTATCTACAGAAAGAAACGGAGCTTCAATGCTTCCATAGTCGTTAATGCTTCTGATTTTTTTTGGCTTACCCCATTTTCCTTTTCCTTTTTCCGATTTCCTACTGATATATAGATCAAGTACATCTTTTCTCCATTTTTTTGTGAAACATAAAAGAAGCGTTTTACCATCGGCACTCATAGAGGAGTTACTGAACGTTCCTCTGTTCTTCTTGGAATACCCTGGTACATTTACCATTTTTGGGCGAGACCAAGTACTGTCGCCTGTTTTGGTGACGATGCTTAATCCTCGACTCAGCCACATAATTTTTTTCCTTGAGAATATTCCACTGATCAAAAATTCTTTACCATCAGTCGAAATAGAAGTTATGGAATTGCTTCTTGCAGTATTAAAAGGGAAAGGCATTCTTTTAGCAACTGTCCAGGTACTATCATTTATGAGTTGAGAATACCATATATCCATACTTTCGTCTTTCCCAAACGTATTTTCAGGATGGTTTACTCTGTTAAAATAAAGTGTTTTTCCACTTGGATCCAATACCGGGTTGATGTCTGTATATTCCGAATTTACAGCAGGGCTTAGTTTTTGAGCCATAAAAGAATTCTGCCCTTCTGCTATCACTGCAATCGCTAGGATTGTTACTAATAAAAATAAACTTTTTTTCATAGGTACTACACTATAATTTGATGTATAAATATTGTATTAACGAAATTATAATTCTTTGTGCGTTTGCATTTCAGGCTTGCGTGTTTTTCCAAATACCAGATTCACCCCAGTTCTAACCGTAAAGTTGTTCGAGTTAAATGGATTTAATATTAGCATATTATCGCCTACTACATATATCTGGAAAGGTCCTGGTTTTATCATTAAGCCAAATCCCATATTGTTGTAGCTGTTCTTTCTAGCATTGTAAGAGAAAACGAGATTTAAAACTCTTCCTGCTCTTTGAATCAACGCAACTGATCCAGCAGGTCTTAATCCATAATAAAATTCACCATAACCAGTCACAGCAAGTTTTGTATTTCTACCCAAACTATAAGAGGCAGATAAATAAAAAGAAGACGTAAGTGCTGTCCTGTATTTGGTAACAGAGTTTTCTTGATAATGAATCGCACTCGTCAAAGAGTTAGTGTAAGAGCTTAAAGTAACTCCACCTTTATTAATGCTGTCTAAACTTACACCTGAAAATTGATAGGTACCGTCAACGGAATGGGATTTCGCATTGGTCTTCCAGGTAATAAATCCCAGATTATTAACAGCTCCAGTGAAGGTCCATTTTTTATTTGGGGAATAAGACATTCCAAGGTCAATAGCACCGCCAATATTTTGAAAATTAGTTAATGCCTTTGTATAGTCTATATTATTAGGTGAATCATAAGGAATAACAGACGCTGAGTTTGCATGTAGGTTGGCGGAGATCGTGTTTGTGTAAAATTGATTGTCAACAGCGATGGATCCATTGGAACTTGACGTATGAAAATTATTTAAGCCTTGTAAAAATTTCAGCCGTACTCCGTATCTGAATTTCCCTCCGTCTTTGGCTCTGGTAAAACCTACCGCATATTCGTTGTATTGCGTTGCATCTACCGCTACGTTTTTTAAATTAACAGCACTGCCTGTGTATTGAGCGTTTCCATACCAAATCAAACTAAAGAGATCTTGAGGGAAATTAAACCGCACATCGGTAATATTAGTGGCGTTTAAGGAGACGTATACATTGCGTACTTTAAACCTAAGACTGAAAAGGTCAACAGAGGTATGTGAATTCAAATAGTTATTATTTTTAGCCATTTTCGAAATCGCCTTATCCAAGTTTATTCCATAAGTTGAATCACTTGTTTTTACAACTTTTACATCTTTAGGTACAAAGGGCGAAAAATAGATGCCAGATTGAATTGAGGATAGTCCAGGCAATCCTATACTTACTTTTTGTTCTGGCACTGCGCTTGGATTGACGTAGGTTGATTGAAATACATTATTCATGTTGAACAACGTCATTTCATGTTGCCCGAAAGATAAAATACCTGGAGCGGTGAGGAATAGAAAAATGAATAATTTCTTTTTCACAATAATATAATTAATGTTGGGAGTTAGTTATTTTATGATAACAGCTAGTTTGGCGTCCAAACCTATATTAACCTTAAAATGTTTATTTGAAAGTCCTGAAATGTTGTTTGTTGTTAATTTATAAAATACAAACATCCTTTTCGATTCTTTGGAAAGGGTAATATAGCGCGCCTTGCTAACTTTGACTACCATACTTTTTATGAATTCGGGATTGCCTGGTAGTATTATTCTCTGACTAGCATCAAGCAGCGAATCAATAAAGACATTATTTTGGTCTGCGAAATAAACTTGAACGACACCACTAAAAGGAAATGTATTGTCAATATTTATTTTTAAATTGACATAGTCGATAATACCATTAAGTGTATCGCCACTATTGGCAGCCGGTAATTGCAGACTGGCTGTGTCAGACATAGTCACATTGGTGTATCCCGGAATGGTAGGGATAGAATCTTTTAAGGTAATGTTTTTTTCTATGAACGGTACAACCCATTCTCCACCGTAGGTTAAAGAATTGACTTTTTTGAATTCTTCAAGATCTTTTTTGTAACATCCCGATAAAATAGCCAAAGCCATTATTGTTAACAGGACATTCTGTTTGATGAAATTCATAGTTATTAAGTAGTTTTAATTTTAGTACAATTAAGGTAAGATTGTAGTCAATATTATATATTTACGAAGCTAAATCAAAATTAGTTATGTTTATTAAGATATTTTATGATAAATAAGGTAGTAGATAGTGCAGAATACGCCATAAAAGACATTGAAAATAGTTCTACAATAATGTTTGGAGGATTTGGCTTGTCTGGTATTCCAGAAAATTTGATTGCCGCTATTTTAAAAAAAGGAATAAAAAACCTCACCTGTATTTCTAACAACGCTGGAGTAGATGGATTTGGATTGGGTTTACTGCTGAAAAATAAACAAATCAAAAAAATGATAGCTTCTTATGTAGGAGAAAACGAAGAATTCGAAAGGCAGTTATTGTCTGGCGAACTCGAAGCAGACCTTATTCCTCAAGGTACGCTGGCCGAACGCATACGTGCTGGTGGTGCGGGAATTCCTGCTTTTTTCACTCCTGCAGGTGTAGGAACGGAGGTTGCAGAAGGTAAGGAAACGAGAATATTTGAAGGTAAAACCTATATTATGGAAAATTGGTTGCGAGCAGATTTTAGTCTCGTAAAAGCTTGGAAAGGCGATACCGCTGGGAATCTTATTTTCAAAGGTACTTCAAGAAACTTCAATCCTATGATGGCTACCGCAGGAAAAATTACTATCG
>JAYTHK010000006.1:0-20655 GCA_043732665.1 Cytophagales bacterium
GCTCTAAACAAAAAGGCATTATTTTTGGTTTGTACACTGCATTTTTTTATTGCAGTAAATACTTATAAATCCTATGCTCAATGTGTAAATCCCGTTTTATACGATGTAGGTTTAACGACAACATCCAACGTTCCTGTATGGGTAAATTGCATAGACAATCCTCTCACGCCAAACTCATTTACCTTAAGTTTAGTTTCTAGCCACGATGTCCAAAGCTTTTCTGTAAACTGGGGAGATTTGACAGGGATTACCACTGGTGGAGTAATTTTAGGTGGAAATGTAATAGCCAGCCATACCTTCACCACACTCGACTCCTTCAAAGTAGCATACACAGAAACGATAGCAGGGTGTACTCCCAAAACAATTATAGGGAAAGTGCTGAACGATAGAAAAACTGGCGCAAGTGCTCTTCCTCCAACGCTCGGTTCAAGTGGATGCGTACCCCACGCCATTACTTTTATAAACCAATCTACCAATCCTTCTCCTCACACTCAATTTACCTGGGACTGGGGAAATACTGAAAAAAACATAACTACAGGGACAGGAAGTGTAGGTGTGCCTATTTCGCATACCTACAAAAAAGGGATGGCAGGGTGCAATATGACGGTAAAGCTTACTGCCCAAAGTTTGTGTGCTACCACTTATTCTTCTTATGGCCCTTTCGATTTTTGGGATATTGATACAGCCAGAGTAACCGCTTCTTCCACCACACTATGTAGCAGCGATTGGATAACGTTTCGAGATCTTTCGCAGTATAATTGCAACATAAGCTATCCTAGAAGAATTCGTTGGTCATGGGTAAAGCCAGGTGGGACTTTTCAGTACTTATCTGGAATAATCGCCAATCAATATTGGATACCTGCAACACCTGCCAATAGAATGTTTACCAAATTTCTCAGTGGTAATCCAGGAGATCAATATATAGTAACGCTGGAGGATTCTAATATTTGTGGAATCAGCACTTCTTCGGTTACCATTCGTTTTATAGCACCGCCTGCTGCGGCTTTTACGAATACCACACCTTCTATTTGTGCAGGAGACACTGCTAAACTAACGAATACAAGTACTGGAAATCCTGGTATTATCTACATCAACTGGGGCGATGCTGCAGCTTGGGATTCTTATACAGGAAATCAATCCAAGTTTACGCACGTCTATACTACTCCAAATACTTATACAATAAAGTTTGCGGCTTCTGTAGTAGGCTCTAACACCTGTTCAGATACTACACAGCAAACCATTCAAGTGATTCCTGCTTCAATATCAAATTTTAACATAAATGCAACAGAGGGCTGTGGTGCTTTGACTGTGAACTTTACAGAAAGCTCTACCAATAATCCCGCCTCTTGGGCTTGGGATTTTGGAGACGGCACTACTTCATTACAACAAACTCCAACCTCACATATTTATTCCACACCAGGTACTTATTTTATAACCCTTGATACAAAAAACAATCTTAATTGTGGAATTTCCGCTTCACGATCAGTAACGGTGTATCCATTGCTTACAGCGAACTTTACTGCGACACCAGTTTGCATAAGCGATACAACAAGGTTTTTTGATGCTTCCACTATCATCGGTATTCCGTGTAACGTAGGCAACATTAAAGTAGAAGAATACGACAATATTACAGGCTCTACGATTACAGACCTTACCAATGCTGCTATTTTCCCTAATAATCCCACGACAGTTTATGATTTACCAACGGGTAATTTTGAAATACTTCAATCCTCTCCCAACAAAGATAATTATGGTGTAAGAATAAGAGGTTTTATATGTCCTCCTATCACGGGCAATTATACTTTCTATATAGCCAGCGACGACTATTCAGAACTCTGGCTTAGTCCATCAGGAGATCCTACTATAAAAAATAAAATTGCCTTTGTAAATGGAAATACAAATGCTAACCAATGGAATAAATATACCAGCCAGAAATCCATTCCAATTTCTTTAACTGCTGGTCAGAGCTATTATATAGAAGCATTGATGAAAGAAGGTGGCGGTAACGATCTTCTACAAGTAGCATGGGAAATGCTGCCTTCTTTTGCCCGCGTACTTATTCCTAAGTCTCAACTGTCGCCTTTTGTTGATGGCAATGCGATTACTTCTTACCAATGGAATTTTGCAGACGGAAATAATTCTATAAGTACTAATCCAAGAAATAAATACGCAGCGCCCAACACTTATAATGTCTCGCTCATGGTATCGAGTGGAAAATGTTCTACTACTATTGTAAAACCTGTTGTCGTAAATCCAATGCCCTCTGCAAATTTTTCACTTCCGTTTTATCAGTTGTGTACGCCATTCATTGCGAATCTTACAAATCTAAGTACGGGAGCAGCTTCTTATACTTGGGATTTTGGAGACGGATCGCCAGGAAGCAATGCCATAGCTCCTACTCATACCTACAACAACGTAACAAATAATAATATCCCTTATACCATCGCACTTACCGCTAAAACTGCCGCTGGATGTAGCGAAACATTAGACAGAACGATAACTGTATTTCCAGGCCCATTAGCAGGGTTTCAGTATTCTCCTATTCTTCCACAATGCAGTCCTGCAAAGATTACTTTCCAAGAAAAGGCAATCGTACAACTGCCCGCAACTTATGACTGGGATTTAGGAGATGGGGCTACGCTATCTTTCAATTCCTCAAATCCTAGTTATTCTGGGGTATTCAACCATACCTACGTAAATAAAACGGGAGCAATACAATACGATACAGTAAAAATGAACGTAACTTCTGCTACTGGTGGCTGTATAGGACAAACGTACAAAATCGTAATTGTTTATCCTGAACCTGAATTTAAAATTGGGGCAGTACCAGTGGAAGGCTGCCATCCCTTAAAAGTAAATTTCTTTGCAAATGGGATCAACTCAAATTATATTTGGGATCTTGGCGACGGCTCTCCCATAAATACAACAGGCAATCCAGCACATACCTACATTAATAATTCTACTATCAATCAGCTGTACAAAGTTGTGGTAAATGGAAAATCAGTATTCGGATGTTCAGGAAAAGATTCAACGAATATTACAGTACATCCAAAGCCAAATGCTGATTTCAACATGACTTTTATTAGTCAATGCAGCCCTGTTGTAGTGAGGTTTGACAATTTATCAAGTGCTGATGTAGTGCAATCGTATTGGAATTTTGGAGATGGCAATACCAATACGGTTACAACTGCTACTGGCTTTAACTATATTTATAATAATTCCACCACCGCCAATCAGACGTACCCTCCGACACTTGTGGTCACGAATGGTGCTGGATGTACTGACACCCTTTCAAAATCAATATTGGTGTATCCGAAAGTAACTGCAAAATTTGTAGTGAACGATACGACTGGTTGCTCTCCTATAAAATTAAATTTCGCCAACGCCTCTACGAATGCCAATGCTTATACTTGGAGTTTCGGAGATTTCACCGGCTCTGTTCAAGCTAATCCCTCCAAAACGTATGTTGAATTTAACGACATATTAGACAGAAATTACATAGTAAGTCTTACCAGCCGAAATACTGGCACTGGCTGTTCTGATGCGCAAACAAAAAATATTGATGTTTTCCCAAAGCCAGATGCTCGATTTACCATACCTCTGCCTTTAAGTGGCTGTAGCCCCTTCGCAGCAAATATTCAAAACAATTCTTCTTATTATAATTCCAATAATTATTTCTGGGATTATGGAGATGGCACTATTGTGCCAGACAATAATGCTTCAATAAGTCATAATTATATAAATAACAATTCTGTAAATTCTATAAATAAAATTACGCTCTATGCACATAATGGCTTTGGATGCCAAGACACCACTGCCTCACAATTCGTGACCGTATACCCACTTGTAACCGCCAATTTTACTCCTACAGATACCTTGGGCTGCTCTCCTCTTACCTCTGATTTTATAAACCTTACAACGCCTGGCAATGTTTTAGGGTTTTCTTATATATGGAATTTCAACGATGCGAGTTCAAATGCGCTTACAAGAGATGCACAACATACCTTCTTAAATAATAATACAGGTACCGACAGAATTGTCAACATATCCCTCACGAGTATTGCTCCTGCAGCACTAGGCTCCTGCAACAGTAAGATTACAAAACCTATAACGATTCATTCAAAACCAAACATCACACTTTCTGTGCCACCTGCCGATACAATCGGTTGCAGTCCACATGCTGTTACCTTTTCGTCTTTCGCTACACCTGATGTGAGTTCTAAAATATGGAACCTTGGAGATGCGACTTCCAATCTCAGCAACCTCGCCCTCCTTCCTCATACATATAACAATACAGGAAATTTTAGTGTTGTCAATAGCGCTTCTGTAATTGGCGAAACAAGTTTTGGCTGCAAAGATACCGCCTTTGTAAACATCAGAGTCCAACCAAAAGTGACGGCGGCATTTAACCCAAGTAGTACCGTAGGCTGTTCCCCCATTACCGTAAACTTTCTGAACCTTACTAATCCTTTGGTGACTATTGCCCAGAATTCATGGGACTTCAACGATGGCACCTATTCTGCTAATCAGGATGTTCAACATTATTTTTCCAATGCCTCAGGGGTCGATATTATAAAAACTGTAAAACTAGTTACTACCTCTATCTATGGTTGTAAAGATTCTACCACGCATGCGATCACCGTATATTCAAAACCACTTGCGAATTACTTAATCTTAAATCCAGACATCTTCGGATGCAACCCTTTTCCTGTAACATTCCGAAATATTTCTGCTGGAGGCGCCGTTTCCAGCAGTTGGAACTTCGGTGATGGGGCGTTTGACAATACGAACATTACTACTATTTCTCATAGTTATTCCAACGTTAGTAAATCTACGAAACCATACAACTATACATTGACCGTAACTAGTGCGCGTGGCTGTAAAGATGATACAACGGGCACTGTAAATGTATACCCATTTCTTAATGCCAGCTTTAAACCAACAGATACCATTGGATGCTCTCCCATGAATGTTGGCTTTCAAAACTTCTCTGTTGGCTCTACCAACTATAACTGGGATTTTGGCGATGCTACTTCTTCCACCGATACTATCCCCTCCAAAACCTACTACAATTATGACGTTGCCAATACCAATGGAGACAAGTCTTTCTCTATACGCCTTATTGCTCAATCTGTATTCGGATGCAGAGACACTTTATACAAATCTATCGTTGTACATCCAAAACCTAAAGTGAATTTTATTATAGACAAATCAGAAGGATGTACCCCTCTGAAAGTTACTTTTCAAAATACGGCACAACCCTCAGCCTTCATTACTACAAATACCTGGCGATGGGGAGACGGCACAAAACTTACCAGCAATAACACTAATATTCAACACACGTATACGAATACTTCTTCTGACTTTGATCAATTTTATACTGTAAAATTAATTGCTACCAACACGCATCAATGTACGGACAGCATAACACAAGACATAAAAATATACCCAAAAGCGGTAGCGGGTTTTATTTCAACAGACACGATAGGCTGTTCTCCTCTCAAAGTTAATTTTACGAATAACTCCAAAGCTGGCGTGGCGTATAGTTGGACGTTTGGTACTATTGGAATCGCCTCTGATGTCAATCCTTCGTACACGTTCTTTAACGATGTGCCTTCCATTGCGCAACAGATCAACAACATTAAATTAATTGCTATTTCAAAAGATAATTGTAAAGATACTGCTTATAAAAAAGTGATCGTGTATCCTAAACCGGCTTCAAAATTTTTAGCTACCAATACTCCCGGTTGTAGTCCATTATCGGTAGGGTTACAGAATACCTCTGTTGGAGCCACGAGTAGCCTATGGGTATATGGCGATAACGACAGTAGTGCGTTAACAAATCCTATGAGACACCAATACATTAATGCCTCTAATAACGACATCAGCTACACTACAAATTTATACGTTACGAACACTTTTGGCTGTAAAGATACCAGTCGGCAATTAGTTACAATATGGCCTCAATCAAAATCTATATTCGTTCCAAGTAGTATAGCCGGTTGTACTCCTTTTGCTACTACGTTTACCAATCTTTCCAATAATAATTTTATAAATTCATGGAATTTCGGAGACGGCAGTTTCATAGATCCACGTGCTAACCCTGACCATGTTTTTTATAACAATAATAAAAACGACACGACTTATACTGTTAAGTTAGCCGTATCAACTACCCGAGGCTGCTCGGATACAACCGCTGTAAAAGTTACTGTATATGCACGGCCTATTCCTCAATTGGTAGCTACACCACTCGAAATAATACCCGAAGATTCGATTTTATTTACCAATACAACACAAGGAAATTGGCCTTCTTATCAATGGACTTTTGGTGATGGAGGGAGCTCCTTAAATAAAAATCCTGGATACCATGTTTATAAAATTACTGGAGATTATAGAATTCTACTTACCATAACCAGTGTGCACGGCTGTAAAGATTCTACTTTTGAAAATATAAGAGTACGAGAAGCGAAGCCAGATGCTATTTTTCATGGCTCAGGGCAAGGGTGCCAAACCGTTACAGTCACCTTCCACAACGAATCGTACAACTCCAAAAACTTCACTTGGGATTTTGGCGACGGCTCTCCTCCTATCAAAACAGACAACCTTGCGCCCATAGAACATACGTATGTAAATACCAGTTATATTCCGAAGACGTTCAACGTTACCCTTGAAGCTCAAAGCCCAGGAGGGCAGGTCGATTATAAGACTCTTGTAGATAGTGTAATCGTGTATCCAAATCCCGATATCTATTTTGAAGCAAGACCCGATATAGTTTACCTTCCAAATGCAAATGTTCTTTTTGTAAACGAATCAAAACCTGAAAGTGGCAATACGTATGCATGGGATTTTGGTGACGGACAAACTTCTAACACCCCAAACCCTTCACATATATATTTTTCGCCTGGCATGTATAATGTAACTCTTAAAGCCACGACACAATACGGTTGCGTAGCTACCAAAACGTTAAATGCTGTAGTAAGTGTAATAGACGGAGGAGTAATCAAAATGCCTAATGCCTTTACTCCTGCCATGAGCGGCTCTAATGGCGATGCAGCTGGATTGGGCGTAAACGATGTGTTTTCTCCTGGCTATTATTCAGGACTGGTATCCTACAAATTGCAAATATTTGATAAATGGGGAGAACTGATTTTTGAAAGTAGTGATGTAACCAGAGGTTGGGATGGTTATTACAAAGGCAAACTATGTCAAGAAGATGTTTATGTATATAAGGTAAAGGCAAAGAGGGCAGACGGAGATAATACAGAATTAATAGGCGATATAACACTGTTACACAAATAAGCGAAGTGGGTAGTGGGGGAAATAACTAATAAATAATGCGAAAATTAGTACTAATCTATTCATCGATATTAATTGTTTTGAGTTTTAATTCTCATGCGCAGGATTTTCAATTTACACAATTTTATGCGGCTCCTTTATACCTCAATCCAGGGTTTGCAGGCTCTACGCAACAAACACGTGTCAATAATAATAATCGTATTCAATGGACAGGGCTTACGTATGCCAAATCTTATAATACCTATTCCGTTTCCGCCGATCATTATCTTAAAAAATACAAAAGTGGCATAGGATTTATTGCCAACTATAACGCTGCTGGTTCTGGAAATTTACGATCTATAGAATTTGGAGTACAGTATGCCTACCATATTGATATCAATTCCCGATGGAAAATACGACCAGGTATTCAAGCTTCCATGGTCTCTAGAAGCATCGATTTCAACAGATTGCTATTTGGCGATCAGATATACAAAGATGGAATCACTCCTCAATCTCAGGACCAATTCAACAGTCCAACGGTAACTTACTTTGACTTTTCCTCAGGATTTGTTTTGTACAATAGACATCTATGGCTTGGTATGGCTGGTCACCACTTGAATTCCCCCAATCAATCTCTGACTGGGGCCACGGCTGCTTTGCCAATCGATTATACTGTTCATGGAGGTTATAAAATATTTTTGACAGACAGAAGTGTTTATAAAAAAACATATAGCAAGAAAAAATCGACAAGTATATCTCCAGCATTCATCTATAAATCTCAAGGAAAATTTGACCAATTAGATGTTGGAATGTATTTCAATTTTGAACCCTTAGTACTTGGTGTTTTTTATCGGGGAATACCTTTGCTAAAAGCCTATAAACAAGGTTATGGAAATAGCGATGCAATAGCGGCTCTCATTGGGTTACATTTGGGTAGTTTTAGTTTTGGATACAGTTACGATATTACTGTTTCAAAACTGGCAGTATACAACTCTGGTGGTTCACACGAAATTTCGCTTTGTTATATTTTTGACACCAAAGGAAATAAAAAACCTACCATCGATAAAAGCAAAATGATATTACCTTGTCCAGATTTTTAGTACTTTTAAAAAATAAAATAAAAACTACATCCCATAGATCATATTTTTCTGCCCATTTATACCTTTCCGTTTCAGCTGACTATTTTTCTTTTTCGTTTCTTTATTTTTCTCTTTTATTCTTTTATTGCGATCTTCTTGCTGCTGCGCCTTTAGTTCTTGTTTCGTCAAAGGTTTGTTGGATTTGCAAGACGAGGCAAATAGGAATAGTGCGATAAATACAACCGATACAGTTTTCATACTGTAAATATACAAAAATAGTAACGGATGAAAAATAGTGAGGAGGTGTCCGACGGTTTTGAACCGTCGGACACCTCCTCACTTCTTATTGCACAATAAACTTCGTCGTTTTTACAGAACCCGAAACTTTCACAATTACCGAATAAAATCCTTTTGCCAAATGAGAAGACAACAAGGAATGAAGCGAGCCTTTCCCAGTATAGCTCAGTACTAATTGACCAGGTGTGTCTATCACCTCAATCGTTATTTCTTCCTCTTCACCAATACCGTTTATTTTTACCTGAACATCGTTGCCCGAACTGATTGGCGAAGGATAAACGTAGATGGATTGAGCTGTTAAAATAGTTACCGATACTACCGAACTGTATGCAAATTTTAAATCAAAATCTACTTGTTTCAAACGATAGTAAACAATGCCTTGTACATCCGATTGATCGGTATAGCCGTATGTTGCGTATGTGCTGCTGTTGCCATGTCCGTCTACTTGTCCTATTGTTTCAAAATGTACGCCATCGGTACTTTTTTCTACCAAAAAATAATCGTTATTCTTCTCATCAGCAGTAGCCCAGGAAAGCACCACTCCATGACTAGTAGTTGTTGCCGTAAAAGAGATCAAGTCGACAGGCAAAGGCAAGGCGACAGAACAAAGGCTAAATTGAGAAGTATTACCTGGAAGTCCCGATACATTATGTTGGGTAACAGTAACGGTCACATTCGAACTTGTAGTAGCTCCGCCAGTATAGCTCCAGTTGCCAGAAGCATTAGCGGTAACAGTGCCTATATAGGTTTTACCATTAGGATAGGTGCAGCCTCTACATCCATCAATATAATATAAATCGACGGTGTCTCCTGACGCTAACCCTGATCCAAAAATGTTTGTGGTAGAGGAAGAATTATTAATCGTAGGTGTCAAAACACCAGCATTCGAACCTCCGTTAAGTGCAATACCTATATTTGCTTGACTCACACCAGGCGCTGTACCTGGTCCATTACAATATATAGAATTCCCACGAATTGAATTGTTAAGAGTTCCAGGATTTTCTAAATACACTGCACCATTAGCATTGTTTGCAACGACATTGCCAAAACCTGGTTTGCCAATGATATTACTACTACCATTATTATATCCAATATAAATACCGAAGTTGGCATTCCCTAAGACAGCACTACCGTTAGCACCTATACCACAATAATTATTTAAGACGGTATTAAACGAACTTGTCAATGTCGCGCCTCCTCCACTCTTAATCGCAATACCACTAGCAATGCCAGACAACCCAGCACTGCATACATTTCTGGCTGCCACAGTAGTACCGCCTATCATATTGTAATTGCTACCATCTAGAAGACCTATTGCATCCCATAGGTTACCATGGGCAAGATTTCCTGTTTTGTCTGTGCCTACATAATTACCAGTAATGGTATTATAACTACTTCTAGTAAGCAGTATACCTGAACCATTTGATGCGCTGACCACATTTTTGTCAATCAGATTATAGTTCGAAGAATTATAGAGGCTTATTCCATTACCTATTGGGATGGAAACTGTACCCGTAACATCCAACCCTATATAATTATTGGTTATTGTATTATGAATAGAGTTGGATATATATATAGCTTCAGCTACAGTACCAGAAATAAGATTATTTGTGATGGTATGGTTTCCGTCTGCAGCTCCGCTTATATTAATTCCTTGTATTTGGCGTATTGCTGCAGTTCCTGCAGCATTTGTAGCTATTCTACACAATTGAACCGTAATTTGCACTGCAGGACTCACTATATTAACAGCGGCACCCGTTCCACCATCATTCATAACGATATTTTGTAGAATAGAACCCGAGCAAGCTGCCGCAGTAAACGCAAAGTGAGGAACAATAGCTGAATTTCCTGCATCCACAATAACAGTACCCAAAGTACCTCCGTTTATATTAACGTGATTTGTAATTGCAGGTAGAGCACTTGCCAAGTTAATTTGCCCGATTCCTGCTCCAGCAAATATAATCGTATGAGGAGCAACTGTAGTAGCTGTTGGATCTGCATTCGCATTGATAATTGCTTGTCTTAAAGACCCTATACCTGCATCACTTATATTAATAACGGAAAAGGAAGTAGCCAAAGAGTTGGTTGCTATTGTCAAAAGAACACACACAAGAAATTTGCCAATTGGATTCATTTTTTATTTTTTTAGATTATTTACGCCTTGTTCTTAATAGATACGAGAATTCGAGAAGTAAGTAACCCAGAAAATATATTAATTTCTCGTTTTAAGCACATTTTCATGCTTAACAGATTGACTTTTTAGCGGATTAAAAACAACATTTAATTCCTTTAAAATGTAAATAACCTACATAATCTATAAATTTAAGGTGTTTGTTACGGCTAAAAAAAGAGGTGTTTTTACATGTAGTCAACAATTAAAAAAACAAAGAGGCCGCATTTCTACGACCTCTTTTTCATTACTATGAATTCAAAATTCTATTATTCTTTGATCAACTTATACGTTTTAGCACTTTTACTACCTATCGCCTGCACAAAATAAATACCAGATTTCAGATTCTGTCCAACCACCAAATTATTACTTTCTCTACTACTATAAGTGTGCGTTTCAAGCTCTCTACCTTCCATATCAAACAATTTGATAACGACATCTGAAGTCTCTAATCCTGCAAGTTGAATGGTGGTAGTTCCATTAAATGGATTAGGCATAATGTTAAGTCCCAAATCATAGTGCTCTACAGTTCTTACGGTGCTATAGGCAAATTTTCCATCGTTATCGTATTGGGCAAGTCTATAATAAACAGTTCCCTCTGGAACAGATTTGTCAAAAAAGTTGTAATCGCTAACACTTTGACTATTACCATGAGCCGCTACCGTTCCAATTACAGCGTAATTAGCACCATTTATCGATCTTTCAACATCAAATCTACTGCTGTTAAATTCGCTTGCAGTCGACCAAGTCAATGCTACAGAATGATCGCTTAATAAATCTGCGTCAAAAGCCATCCATTCTACAGGTAATCCTGTAGAACAATTACCCCATTGAGCGATCACGGGTATACGTTTGCAACCGCCATAGTCATCAAATTTCCAGTTAAAGAAAAATCCTAGTTGCGATAAATTAGCAAAGTTATAAATCGATACGTTGCCATTAGCAGATACAAAATTAGCTATTGGTGTGTAAGGATGAGTAGGTAGTGTAGTACCACTAAATAGGAACGCATGATTTGCTGCTCCTCCATCTGCAGCTTCCATTCTGTAGTTTCCCTGAATAAGCGTTGCATTTAATGTGACTGTATGCCAACCCGTAGCTGCTGAAGATGCAACGGTAATCACGGAACTGGTAAAAAGAGGCGTAGTGCTTACTGTAGGATCCGTGGCGCTGAAGATCTGTAACGTAAATGAATAAGGTAAAGCATAACCACAACAACTACAGTCCCATGCCCAAACGTCTACCGTCTTTAACTTTACAGGTGAAGTCACCTGAAATTCCGCCATTACTCTGTTTGACGCAGCAAGAGCAATATCCTGTGCTGCAGCACCAGGACCACTTGGTGCTGCAGGATTAAACCCCGTATTCACTGGAATAGTATAACTGGTCAATGCACTGGCATCTTCCACATAATAAGTAGCTGTAAAATTTGGTGAATGAGCCACTGGAATGGGGTAGCTCGTACCAGTAGCCACCTGATTTCCTCCAGGCACATCTGCATCGTACCAAGTAAAAGGTCCTGTACCACTAACGGACAAAGTAATCGTACTACTATTCGTAGAACTACATTGATTTAAAGCCATTGCAGTGGCACCTCCCGAAACAACTACATTATTAGAGGTAACCGTTCCGCATCCCGGCACCGTGGCTTTGACAAGGTAGGTTCCCGCATTTTTTATATCTAATGAATCGTTTGTAGCACCTGTAATATTCACCGCACTACTCTGCCACTGCCACGTGGTAGACGATGGGAATGAACTTGCGTTAGATGCATAGGCATAAACACTGCTATAGTTGGGAGCTGTACAAAGCATAGTAGGTGTAGGCAGAGCACTCAGGGCAGCTAATGAGCCAACTACTTTGATCGTATCCGACTTGATACACGTAACACCACCGACTACTTCACTACGAATAACAGCATAGGTATGCAATGTATTATAGGTAACTGGACAGCCAGCCAAGTTTGCACATGCAGTAAGAATAGTAGAAGCCGTAAGATCTTTCCATACGTATGTGCCTGATCCTACTGTAGTATGAGAGTTTAACGTTACTGTTCCCGAGGAGGGGTAGCCTGTCTGGCAGGTAAGCGTGTCGTTTCCAAGTGCTGGTTGTTGGCAACAGGTCTGGCTTGGATAAGCATACGTGCCCCATTTAGCTATAGTTGTATCATACATACATTTCAACAAGGAGTTAGCCCCTGCTGTTGCCAGGTCTTCTGTAACTTCCCAAACAAATGTACCTGCGCATCCTTGCTGCTTGGCGTATCTGATCTTCGCACCTATCGTAGGACCACCATTATAGCCATATCCTCCAGAAAAGTCAGTGTTAAAGATTGCCACAGAATTTATACTATTTATTGCATTATAGTTTGATGTAGTAGTATGCGGGGATGCAGTTGTTCTGCCATAAAATGCAATACCGATTAACAATTTACTAGCTGGCCAACTGAACGGAGGACTCGTGTATCCTATTACTGCTTCTTTGGCAAACCCTAAAGAGGAATGATCTCCTGCATAATTTATGCCTGCTGCTAAGTGATTATCCAAATCGCAGTCATACGTCATTAAATGTACATAATCTAAACTAGAAATGATGGCTGAATTCACATAATCTGTCCCCGTAGGATTGGTAGCGTTATGATTTGTTTCACCACTCAAGGCAATAGTAAGTTCCATCTTCTTACACATTGTCGTTCCTAATGAGTCAAGTTTTGCTCGCATTTTTGCGAGTAGGGTTTGGTGATTATTTTTATCTGCCGTCGTAGTAGGAAATTCCCAGTCGAAATCCCATCCGTCCAGATTATTATTTTTTATTTGAAGAATACAGGCATTAAGCATTGTATTGGTAGCGGCAGCAGAAGCAGCAATAGCACTAAACCGAGCTGTCAGCGTAGGGTCCGAAGGGCCTGTGCCACCTGTTGTTAAAAGTATTCTTATGTTTGGATTAGATGCTCTGGCGGCAGAAACTATGTTCGTAAAATTGACATTGTTATACCATACAGTTGTGGCTGTAGTAATTGCACCAGTATTGACCATTGGATTATAAAATCCAAGAATCAGGTGTGTCATCTTCGTATAATCTAGCCCAGCTGTTAGGCCATGATTATTATCATAATAACAAACTATTCTCTGTGAATAACCGTATGACTTAATAAGTAAGAGTAAAATTATGCTGCATATAGAAATGCGCAAAAATTTCATAATCTTGAAGTGGTTCATAATTTTTATTAATTTAATATATACAATTTTAGTTTGAACAAATAAAAATTCCAGAAAATACTACTTCACGTTTTCCTTCTCTAATACTATTCAAGCGGAAAAAACGTGCTACTGTACAACACATACAAAAATAACAGATACCGATATAGCGTAAAATTTTTTGCTAATTTATTTGTATATTTTATTTATAGAATATAACTTTTCCAAGTGTTTTTTTGTGCTGATTCGGAAATTTATTCAAGACAAATACACTTAATTTCTAATTTTGAAAGTAATAGCACAAAATCCTTGTTCTTCTTCATTGCTGCTAACCTTACTACTAAGATTATATTTTCGAGAAAGTACAGGCTGTTTTATAACACAAAATCTAAATCCAAAATTAATTTTACACCTTCGAAATACAGCCGAATTTCTACTGGCTTATGAAATTTAATTCATAAAAAAACGCTTATACGATTTTTGAAATCACACAAGCGTTTAAAATTACAACTCTATTTTATAGCCTACTACTTCTTAACTTACAAAACAATAAAGTTACATACTCAATCAATCTTAGCATTAGCAATCAAACGTTCTACCATTTTATAATTGCTAAGGGTATCATCCGAAAGTCCTTCTTTAATAAGATCGCTCGAAACATGATAACCACGCACGTCTAGTAGTTGCATAAAATTAATACAAAAACTAATCTTGGAAGACCTACGAGAATTTTCGTCAACACCCCAACTCAAATCTCCTACTCTGGCTTCTAGGAAATCTACCAGATATTTGAAAGGGTTTACCTTATAATATAGGCTATCCGCCGCTTGATAATACATCGTAGAGATCCATCTGAATCTCTTGTCCGATAACAATAGTTCGCTGTTCATAATCCTGTATTTTTAAGTTCAATAACACTTTGTTATAACGATACCTAATTGTTTTTTAGTTCATTATAACCTATAAATATTAAAACGGATAATAGGATTAATTGTTCTAAAATACTAATGGCAATTGGCAAATTTCAGTTTATACGTTCATTCCAGCAGATTTAAAATCCTGTTTCAAGGTTCATTTGAAAATCGAACACAACGAAATAATTAAAAAAACAAGTAAAAATTCAGAATACTTCATGGTTTTAACCGTAGATTTCCATTACAAAATACACTTTAACCCTATACCTGAATTATGAAATTATTAACGACACTAACAATCCTAGTAGTTTATACATCAATAGCTCTCGCCCAAGATTTGCGTACAAAACTAGAGACCGCTTATAGTTCATTTGGCAATGCGGTAAAAGCCAAAGATCAAACTAAACTAAAAACGTCTATAAGCGCTTACAGTTATCTAGTAGCCAAAAATGAGGCAATCTCCGCTCAGGTGAAATTCCCTGACGATTTTTTTAGCTCTGCTCCAAGATTGATTTCCGACCTCAAAAAACAAACCTTTGTAAAAGCTGTAGAAAATGGCTCTACTGCCAATAGTATCTATCGTGGCAAGGATGCTTTCGGTTCAGAATCCCTCATCGTTATTCATTTTTTAAAAGAAAACAATGTTTGGAAATTTTCCAGTATACAAAGTAAAGGCTCCTCAGAGATATTAAACAAGTTAAAAGCAAACGACACCACCTTTCTTAAAGGAAAAGATTTTTATCCTGATGGCATCATGCCTATTGTACCAAAAGAAATCATAACGGTAGACTACAAAGGGATGTTGGATGTAATGGGTCCTGGCTATTCTGTAAAGGTAAAATTAAACGATATCGACCAGCCTGGTGCTGACGGAAATGGTTTCAGTTCCGATCAAGGTAGTTTAAATGTATTAGTCTTAGGAGGAGTAAAAAAAGGCGTAAATAAAATCGAGATCACGGTTACTCCTATTAATGGAAAAACACAAAGTACATTGATGATGAATGTGGCTGTGGTAATTGGAGAAAATGAATTAGAAGTATTTTCCATCGAAGATGCCAAACCAGCTGCCATTATTACGAAAGAGTTTACGGTGAAATAAAGATCAACTCTTTTTTATTTTCAGAATCACAATAAATAAACGTCACGAATCTTTGAATGGTATTATCGGGGAAATTCTTAAATTGTGTATTTGTAAAACTAACTAATAACCCCTAAAACTCAAACTAATTGGCCATTCATCAATACAAAGTATATCTTATTCCGCGAAAGTCAATCGCTGAAAAATACCATGAAATTCCGAAGCAACTTTTCATCGACCATGAAGGCTGGGAGAAACATTGGGAGAAAGAAAGTGATGAAGACATTTACGATTTTGAAGATGCTTTAACGACTAAATGGTGGACGGAAAGAAAAATTCTGTTTAATCAAGTCGAACCTTTAATTGCCAAATTTTCAAAGCAAGTTGCATGGACAAAAAATAGCATCTCCAGTAAGTCTTATGGGAATAGCGAAACCAATGATCTTTCCATAGATATAACAGAGGATAATTTTATCGAGCATTTCAATTTCAGATTTGATTTAAGAAAATTTGACCAGAAATTTATGGATAAAATTTTTAGCATTGCCAAACTAATAGATTGTGTTTTCCTCGACAGAAAAGGGAATTTATTTGAACCGAACTTCGAACTATTTACAGAAAATTCAAAAAAGTCAAGCGCCTTTCTATTTGTGAACAATCCTTCAGAGTATCTTTATCAATTGTCGACTGGATTGTTTAAGCATGAATAAAAAATAAACTTCAGAAAATCCTGATAACATATTTTAAATACTATCCTGTGCTACGTGTTTTATTTTTATGTCAAAAAGGAATTTTTTCCTTCTTATAAGATTACTATTGAAATTCTAACAGAAGACATGGATTTTAGAGAATTTTCTATGAGGCACGAAGGTATTGTCTTCTGCATTCAACGCTATATCAAAATTGAAGAAAATATACTTTATCTAATAAGCATAGACATTGAAGGTCCTGGATCTACCTACTACAATACAAAGCTTTTTCGACTCATCAATGAGGTAGGGGAAGAATTTTGTAAATTATATCAAAAAAATGTATCGTTTTTGAAGGAGGCAAAAGAACCACAGGAAAATACAAAGGCAAATACCCGAAACCAATAAAAGTATGCCTATAAACAATTGCATAAATCATACTATTTTTATAAACGTGAATACCATAGATAAAATCATGTATAGTGTAGTATTTAAAAGATGGAACGAAGGCTTTTAGAAAGATTGCTTTTACAAATTTTTTAAAGGAAAAAGCTGCCCTTTCTCCAACCCAATCGAAATTACACCCCGATGCAATTCTTAAAGACATTACCATCCGCATCGAATGTGCTTCTAAAGGAATTATGATCGCTATCCAGAAAGACGCTAAATCAATTGGCGCTATCTGTGAAACATCTGAAGATGGTTTTGTGAAAATTTAGTTTGAATGCAACAAGCAATAAAACGATGACAAAAGGTAATTTTTAACTAGAATTCCTAGATACTAGTGAAGGATAACTCTTCTCATCCTTATGGATGTATTAAATCAGAATTCCTTGAAATATTCTCCCAAACCCTTATCTTAGGGCTTTCAATAAATTATGCAATTCAATCGCAAATCATATTCGGACGAGACACTCGTTCGTTTATACAAAGAACTCCTAAAACCAAGACTTATCGAAGAACGTATGCTTATACTTCTTCGTCAAGATGGAATTTCTAAATGGTTTTCGGGAATCGGGCAGGAAGCAATATCTATTGGTACCGTATGTGCGTTGGACAAAGAAGAATATATTCTTCCACTACACCGCAATCTAGGCATCTTTACAGGAAGAGGAATTTCTTCTCATCGCTTGTTTTGTCAGTTTCAAGGCAAACTTTCTGGCTTTACAAAAGGCCGTGATCGTTCCTTTCATTTTGGAAGCAACGATCATCATATCGTAGGAATGATTTCTCACCTCGGCCCTCAGTTAGCAGTAGCAAACGGTATCGCATTGGCAGATGTACTGGACAAAAAAGAACGTGTAACAGTAGTATTTAGTGGCGATGGCGGAGCAAGCGAAGGAGACTTTCACGAAGCGTTGAATGTGGCTGCTGTTTGGAATTTGCCCGTTATATTTATTATAGAAAACAACGGCTATGGACTTTCTACCCCAAATAAAGAACAGTTTAAAATAAAAAGCTTCACAGAAAAAGGTCCAGCTTATGGCATTGATACAATTCAGGTAAATGGTAATAATATACTTGAAGTTTACGATGCGATAAAAACAGCCGCAGAAAAAATCAGAAAGAACCCTAAACCATTATTGGTAGAAGCCCTTACTTTCCGTATGCGAGGGCACGAAGAAGCTTCTGGCACAAAATATATTCCCAAAGAGCTATTTGAAGAATGGGCAAAAAAAGATCCCGTAGAAAATTATGAAAAATTTCTTTTCGACGAAGGACTCCTTACTCATAAACAAATTCAGGATTTTCGTACTGAAATAAAAGAAGAAATTGAAGAAGGCTTGCGCTATTCTGAAGAAGAACCACTTCCACAAGCCAATACAGAAGGTGAACTTCAGGACATGTATCTTCCATTTGTACAAAAAATTACAAATCCTGGCACACGAATGAAAAGTACCCGAAGATACGTAGATGCCATTTCTGACGCACTTCGTCAGAGCATGGACCGCTATCGCGAGCTTATTTTGATGGGACAAGATATCGCCGAATACGGCGGGGTATTTAAAATTACTGAAGGTTTCGTTCAAAAATACGGCAAAGAAAGAGTACGCAATACACCACTTTGCGAATCGGCTATACTGGGTGCGGGACTTGGACTTGCCATCAGAAATTATAAATCGGTCATAGAAATGCAATTTGCAGATTTCGTAAGCTGCGGATTCAACCAAATTGTAAATAACCTTGCCAAATCACATTACCGCTGGGGACAGAATGCTGACGTGGTGGTTCGTCTACCAACAGGTGCTGGAACGGGTGCTGGACCATTTCACTCACAATCTACCGAAGCATGGTTTTTCCATACTCCTGGTTTAAAAATAGTTTATCCATCCAACCCATTTGATGCAAAAGGACTATTGAATGCAGCAATCGAAGATCCTAACCCTGTTCTATATTTCGAACATAAATCACTTTACCGTTCGCTTTCTGAAGAAATTCCAGACGATTACTACACACTTCCTATTGGGAAAGCCAACTTGGTTACTGAAGGAGAAGAAATAACGATTATCACCTACGGAATGGGCGTTCAATGGGCAAAAGAATTGTGCCGTGACATGGCTGTAGAAGCCGATATCGTAGATTTAAGAACATTGTTGCCTTGGGACAAAGAAACCGTTGAAACTTCGGTACGAAAAACAGGCAAAGTTTTAATTGTAAATGAAGACACGCTTACTGGGAGTATAAGTGCCGAAATAGCTGCATGGATAGGAGAAAACTGCTTTTCTTTGTTAGATGCACCTGTTATGCGCGAAGGAAGTCTGGATACAGCTGTTCCTTTTTCTAAATACCTTGAAGAAAATTTCTTACCTCGGGAACGTATGAAAAAGAAGATTAAGACGTTGATAGAGTATTAGTATTGGTGTATTAGAGTGTTAAGGTATTAGAGTTTAGAATGTTTTTGGAAAATTTGAGACTAGGGATTTCATAAATAATAAAAAAAATCAGCATAAAATAACTTTAACACCTTAACGCTCTAATAGCTTAAGACCCCAATACCATAGTAATTTCTTGATTTTAAATAGTAAATTTATTAGATTTGTAGAGTACACAAGTTATGAAATTTATGAAAAAAATATTGTATTTAGGGGTTGTGTTTGCTTTTTTGCTCTCTTCTCTTCTCTCTTGTAAGAAAAAATCCTATCCTTGTCCAGGTCTTGGTCAAGTAAACGAAGCTGATCTCAGTAAATTCGACGAAAAGGGTCAACTAAAGAGTGGGAAAAAGAAAAACGCCCCAACCAAAAGGGTTAATCATGAAACTGGGTATGTAAATAAGAAAACCCCGAAACAAATCAGGGATCCAAGAAAAACTAAGTTATAAGTTTAACCGATGAACAACTTGCAGGTGAAGGGTAAAAAAAACTATTTTGTGGTATCTGGAAAGCTAGGAGCGATTGGGTTATTAGTGTTATGCTTCATTTTTTCATTTAAAAGCACTACCACCCTTGCTCAAAAAATAAATCCGGATGGGACTACCATGGCAGTTCCGAAAGATAAATCAAAAGCCACTTCTAAGAAAATGGCAAAAAAGCAAAAAGGTTCTTCGAGTGTTTCTTCAAGCTCTCAGATGAAATCTCCAAAAAACAATTCTGCATTGCCTAAAGTTGTTCCGCCAAGAAATCAGGGGCCTAGAAACGAGGGGACAGTACAAAAAATAAACAACAACATTGAAAAAAACAAATCGAAACAGCTTACCAAAAATGCCAATGATGGTCAACGCATAAAAGGGAACGCTTCTAAAAATCAATCACAGGAAATAGCAAGAAAATCTTCTGGCAACCAAACTATTCCCCAATCAAGAACTCAAGCGCCTAAGAGCGATAACTACGGTGCGGTAGATCGAAACAAATCGAAACGCAAATCGAAAGAACTAGCAAGTCAGGAAAGTGGAGATCGAACTATTCCACAATCAAAAATGCAGGCGCCTAAAAATGATAATTATGCTGTAGTAGACAGAA
>JAYTHK010000007.1:0-7444 GCA_043732665.1 Cytophagales bacterium
AATTTATTCTTCCTTACAGTAAAAAAAATGGTAGGAAAACCTCCTGTTATCTTGAAATTGTTAAATTTGAACTACGGTACGTAAACGCCTACTTCTATAATATAAAATAGAACAGCTCAATAATTCCACGCAACTTATTTCGCTTCCCCGCTGCGAAGCATTCAGAGATGCTGCGCTGCTTTTGGCAAAAAACGGAACGAGATTCTATGAGATCGCCAGCAATCATGAAATTCTGATTACTTGTGCAGTGCCAACGGTATCGAATTACAATTTCACAAAAGTAGCAATAGAAAAACCTAATTTTTACGGTTTCTTCTAAAAAAAAGAATTGGAATTAATGTTCCTGTAAATTCATTGCATACCTTGCTTGAAGGCTTTCGCTCAAACAGTATGCCGGTTGAACATATTTATGATTATTAAAATTAAAATAGCACATAGTTTAAATCCATTTAAGAATTTTATTCCTATGAAAAAAATAATTATTTTCATATCACTCTTATTAATATCGGTGATTGTTGAGGCGCAATCGTATAATTTTCGCCATTATAGTTTAAAAGAAGGAGTCCCTGAAATTAGCGTGTATGCTGTTTGCGAAGACCAACACGGTTATATGTGGTTTGGCACTGAATCTGGTGTATGCAAAACAGATGGAAAAGTTTTTGATACTTATACTGTAAATGATGGACTAGGACATAACGTTTTGAGGGCTATAGAAAAAGACAGAAACAATGTACTTTGGTTTGGCACCTTCGGTGGAGGACTTTCTTCTTTTGATGGAAAAATTTTTAAAACGTACACTACAAATGATGGACTGGCCAACAATAGTATCCTCTCTCTACTTTCCGATTCAGATGGAAATCTATGGATTGGTACTGACGGTGGTGGACTTAGTAAATTTGATGGAAAGAAATTTATCAATTATACAACAGCGAACGGACTTAGCAGCAACATGGTTTTATCTCTTGCCAAAGATTCGAAAGGGAGAATCCTGATCGGCACTTATAGCGGTCTTTGTGTATTGGAAGGAACTAAAATTTCTTCCATAAAAAACACGGCTGGTTCAAACACCATTAAATCTATTTTTGTAACAGATGCGAACACGATATGGCTGGGCACTATGGGAGGATTGGTAAATTATTCAAACGGTAATTTTCATAATTATACGAAACAAGATGGCTTAGCCGACAACATTATCTATGACATTACTACTGATCAATATGGTGTTTTATGGATTGCCACTAGTAAGGGACTTTCTAGATACGATGGCACTAGTTTCTATTCTTACACTACCAAATCTGGGCTTTCAGATAATGACGTACGGTGCCTCGCTACAGACCGTTCTGGAAATTTATGGATCGGTACAGCAGGAAATGCTATCAATAAATTAACACGAAATGGTTTTACTATTTATAATGCTTCTTTCGGATTGCAAAACAATATGGTTTTTTCTTTAATGGAAGATAAAAAAGGAAATATCTGGATGGGCACTAATGGCGGCGGCGTGAGCGTATTGAAAAACAACAAACTGGTAACGTATTCTAAAAAAGATGGATTGCCAGGGAATTTTATCTGCGCACTGGCAGAAGACAAAGAAGGAAATGTTTGGATTGGAACTGAAGGAAATGGAGTCGCTAAATTTGACGGAAGAACTTTTAAAAATTATACAAAAAAAGACGGACTTCCTAGCAATGTAATAATTTCGATCTTACAGGACAAAGAAGGAAATATGTGGTTTACCACAGGAGGAAACGGAGTATCTAAATACGATGGAAAAAAATTTATTACGTACACATCTGATTCAGGATTGGCAAATAATTATGTACGTCCATGTCTACAAGACAAACTAGGAAACATCTGGTTTGGCACAGAAGGTGGTGGAGTGAGTGTATACAATGGAAGAAAATTCACCAACTACAACCGCCGAAATGGACTTCCGAACGACTTTGTACGCGCACTTTTAGAAGACAAACAAGGTAATATGTGGTTCGCTACGCAAAGAGGTTTATGCAAAATGGACAATGATAAAAAAATTACGGTCTATAATAAAAAATCTGGATTGAGCTGTGATAATTTATTACAATTAGAAAAAGATGAAAAAGGTTTTATCTGGATAGGACATTTTGAAGGGGTGGACCGATTTGATCCCGTAACAAAATCATTTAAGTATTATGGCTACTTGGAAGGATTTACGCCAATGGAAAACAATGGACGTGCCATCTGTAAAGACTCAAAAGGAAATATCTGGTTTGGCACTATCGAAGGGGCTGTGCAATATAATCCAAAACAAGACCAGCCAAATAAAATAGAACCTCTCACGCACATTACCAAAATAGAGGTAAACAATACACATCAACCTTCCTGGGTTACTTATTCTTCTTTATTGAAAGTAGCTGCACTGGAAGAAAAACACGAACTAGATTTTAACAAAAATAATATCAACTTTGAATTTGTAGCACTTCATTTTGCTATTCCGGAAAAAATAAAATATTCTTATAAGTTGGAAGGCTTTGATAAAGACTGGACGGATGCTACAAGTCTGACAATGGCCAATTATACAAATTTAAAACCGGGTGACTATTCTTTTTTAGTCAAAGCGGCCAACAGTGATGGAATATGGAACAAAGAACCTGTAGCATTCCAGTTTACCATCAATCGTCCTTACTGGCAACAGTGGTGGTTTTATATGATCGAATTAGCCTTTTTCGTTTGTCTTTTGACTGCTTCTTTTTATTTCAATAAAAAGAAATCCGAATCCAAAGTAGCGACCATTAGTGCCTTTGTTTGCCTGGCATTGATTTTTGAAATAGCTATTTTTTATATAGAACCACTGGTAGATCAGCTGATCACCAACTCAGGTCCGTATTTAAAAATTTCAAGTAACATCGCTCTGGGAGGAGTGTTCAATCCTGTTGAGAAATTTTTGAAACGAGTTTTATGGTCGCTTAAATAGGCAATTATAATTATAGCCCAATATAGAATATAATCAACGCCTCAGTCTATGTCTCACAGACCGAAATGCTAATAAGGTAAAGCTGCTGTCCATATCAATCAAAAGAGCTCTGCGTCCCACCATAGCCGTCAACCTAAGACATTCTAGTATCTGCAGCCCCCAGATTTGTCCATGGGTTGAATATAAAATTACTCACACAAAAATTGTTTAAACTATTTTGAGCCTACCAACAACTAAGTGCTTGATGAATTTCGATCACATACTATGCCCGTTGAACATATTTACGATTATTAAAAATTACAGCCCACGGTTTAAGCTGTGGGCTATAATTTTTTAATTTTGTATGTAATTATTTCAGAGTCTGTGACAAGAAAAGAACAAAGAAAAATATTGGAATTTCATTCTATCTTTAAATAATAACCCACTATTCTCAATGGTACTAATTCAGAACGTTTACGTGCAGAATATCTGACCACATCAGATATTTCTATATAAAGTTCATTATCTTTCTCTGAGTTAAACATTAGCCTTGAGATGTCTCCTTTTTCATAATTAAACTTAATAGAGTTTACAAATTGATTTCCTCTCATGAGATATACCTTCCAGGAGACAATCTTATAATTGGTCTCTAATGGAAGTCTGGATTTAAACAATGAATCAGGTACAGCTTTTACAGTAAGATCTTTCGCTTCTTTCGAAATAGTATAATAGTCATTAACAGATATCAACTCCCTATCTTCAATATACAATTTAATTTTAGGTTTTGGAATAAGTCTTACTCGTAATGTAGTCTCTCCTATTATTTTTTTGTTTTTGAAAATTTTCAAAATAGGATGAACACTGTTTATATCAACAAAAATAATGTTATTTGAATCTTTATCTAAACCAAATTCTCCTCCTTCAATTTCATAAGTGATATTATCTTTTATAGAAAAATATGGGTATACAATTTTTAGTTTATTAGTACATCCTCTGTATACTGTTTGACGATAATTCTCAAAAGAAATAGAATCAGGATTTTCCTCTTGGCAATATCCATTGAATCCATTTAATAAGAAGTATAATAAAATAAATGTTGATTTTATAAAAGAACTTATCACGAGAAGTATTTTTTAACTATATTTTTATTCATCTCTGAGTCTTGTTCATGCGAAAAGACTCAGAATACAAAATAAATTTATAGCCCGCGGTTTAAAACGTGGGCTATAAATTTATTTTGTCAAAATTTTACTTTTATTTTGGCCATTGTTTTTGTCTTCACAAACAATTTATTTTCATATCTCAAAGTTAAATCCCTTCTTCTTCATTTTTTCATCTTCTTTTTTATCAAAGGCATAATAAAAACCTTTTCGGTGTGAAACATTTTCTTGTTGTACCCCGATTTGTTTAATAATGCCCATGCTCAACATTTTTTTTCTAAAGTTCCTTCTGTCTATTTTTAGTTGTAAAATGGTTTCATACAACTGTTCGATGGCAGAAAATGTAAATTTTTTAGGTAAAAGTTCAAAGCCAATTGTTTCGTAGCGCACTTTTCCTTGTAGTCTTTTAAACGCTATCTCTATTATTTCTTTGTGATCAAAACCTAGTTTTGGAAGTTTTAAAATAGAATACCATTTTGCGTCGGCGGCATCTGTACCACCTTGCGCTTTGCGTTCGCTTATTTTATACTAGAGCGTAATAAGAAACCGTCAAAACTCGCTCCCTAAGATCTCGGTCTACATTTCCAAAAGAATATAACTGTTCTAAATATATATTTTCTACAGCGGTTTCTTCTTTTAATTCTCTGATGGCAGCTTCGTCCAATGTTTCGTCTATTCTTAAAAATCCTCCAGGAAGCGTCCATCCATTTTTATAAGGTTCTATATCCCATTGAATAAGTAACACTTTAAGCTCTTCTTCCTCCTACCCAAATACAACGCAGTCTACAATAAGGGTCGGGCGTTTATAGGGATAAGTATGTTCTTTCTTATTCATGTTTGCGTTTATTATACACAAAGCAGAAAAACAAAGTTACAAAAGCAAGGTGGCTGACTAAATTTTTGTGCTGGAGTGGTTAAGGTATTATTCTTATACTATTAATGATGAATTACTCTATATACTCTATAGTCCACATTTTTAAATGTGGGTCAGCAAATGATAGTTAAAAGGCTTTAGCCTAATTCTAAATTATATAATGTATGCACTGTTGAGGATTTTATAACAAAGATCATGGAATAAGATTATCATTACTCCTCCAAATAAATTCGATCTGGGTATTGTATTCTAGTAAGGAATAATCCTTCTGACGGAGCTGCAGCTCCTGCTTTTCTTCGGTCTCTAGAAAAAAGTATTTTCTCAAACTCCTCTACTGAAAGTTTCCCCATACCTATTGGCAATAGCGAACCTACAATAGTGCGTACCATTCCTCTTAAAAATCGGTTCGCTTCTATCTCAAAAAATATCATATCGCCTTTTTCTTTCCAATGAGCAAAATGTATGTCACAAAGAAAATTTTTTACCTCGGTATGTACTTTACTCAATGCCTCAAAATCTTTATGGCGAAGCAAGGAAGTAGCCGCATCATTCATTTTTATCAAATCTAATGGCCGATCAAAGAAATAAACGTTGTCTATCAAAAAAGGATTTTTCACTCTTGAAATCCTGTACTCATAACTTCTGGAAGTTGCGTCAAAACGAGCATGGGCATCTTTTTGAACTGGAAAAAAATCTCTTATGGCTAGGTCTTTGGGTAATATACAGTTTAGTTTAAAAATATGATTATCCGTAAGCTCTACCTCGAGATCCAAGTGAACGATCTGTTGTTCTGCATGTACACCAGCATCAGTACGCCCGCTGGCGGTGGTTTCTATCGTTTTTCCGAAGAGCATTTTCAGCGCATTTTCCAACTCCTGTTGTACGCTGTGTGCATTTTGCTGTATCTGCCAGCCATGATAGTTTGTACCTTTATACGCTATATCTAGAAAATATCTCAATAAAATTTGTTTATTTTGCCTAAATATAAACCATCTTTAAGAATGATACAAAGAATACAGTCGCTCCTATTGGCAGGAGTTGTCATTTTATTAACAATCAATCTGTTTGTCCCTATTTGGAGTAGTGATAAAGGAGACAAAAATTTTGACTTTATCTCCGTAACTGCCTTCTCTATTGATTGTGGATTTGCTAATACTCCAAAACAAGCTTCTATACCCGTATATTATTTAGGAAGTTTGATATCGTTGTGCATTGGCCTCTCTCTATTTATTATATTTCAATACAAGAAAAGGTCTCTGCAAATAATACTCTGTAGTTTCCTTACCTTATTGCTCCTTGGCATTCTAGGTTCTTACTTTATTGTTATACCGAAAGCAAAGGAATTAATGTTTACGCCTGAGAACGGTGATTATGGAATTGGTTACTTTCTACCGATCCTTTCTATTCTTCTTGTTGCTGCTGCGAGGTATTTTATAAGAAAAGACGATGAGTTGGTAAAATCTGTGGATAGAATAAGATAATCAATTGCAGTTCACTAAAGTGAACTGCAATTGATTATCTTATTTTCTGCGAATATTACTTCAAGTTCTGTTTTACCTCATCACTCAAGGGAGAAATCGACGGACCATAAAAAGCGGTAAGCGTTCCGTTTTCATCTATACTATATTTGCTAAAGTTCCAAACGGGCTCTTGATTATTCCATCCATTCAGCTTTTCGTCCGACAACCATTTATAGATTGACCCCTGAGCAGGCTTTAGGACTGGTTGTTTTTTAAAGAGCGGAAAAGTAACACCGTAATTTAAGCGGCAAAACTGTTCTATTTCTTTATCTGAACCAGTTTCCTGATCGGCAAAATCATTGGAGGGAAATCCTAGAACAACTACTTTACCTTTATTCTCCTGATAAAGCTTTTCCAATTCATCGTATTGCCCTGTATACCCGCAGTTAGAAGCTACGTTGACCAACAATATTTTTTTGCCTTTATATTCATTCATTAAAACCTCTTTGCCATTGTTGGCTATTGCTTTCAGGTCGAAAAAAGAATTGACAGGCTTTTTATTTGCCGTATTAAAAAGGCTTTTACCTTTATCATTTTCCTTTAACTTCATTATCATCGGGTAAATAAATTTGGCTATTTTTTGTCTGAAGGATAACATATTAAAAATAATTTTAAATTTTGAGTTTTAAATTTTGAATGAAAAAGATCAGGCGCAAGATACTACATTTAGTTAGCAGCTTTAAGCATAAAAAAAGAGACCAAAGCCTCTTTTTTTATAAATCTACTATTAAGAGGTTATTCTACACCACCCCAAGTTAATTTTTCACCATGTTGAGTCACATCTAATCCTACTTTCTCATCTTCTTCTGAAACTCTCATAGGAGAAACGAGATTTGTAAGGATTAATAGTATATATGAACCTCCGAAAGCAAACGTAACTACGATTAGAAGTGCTAATAAATGGTTTACGAACAATGTTGTTTCTCCATAAAATAACCCTTGGTTTCCTTTAGCAACTGCA
>JAYTHK010000008.1:0-2160 GCA_043732665.1 Cytophagales bacterium
TCCATTCTGATTTTGCCGGACGGGGAAAAACCGTATTTTTGCAGCCCTTTCCGGAAAACCGGAACAGGAAATTCCCCTTTAGCTCAGCTGGTTAGAGCATCTGACTGTTAATCAGAGGGTCGCTGGTTCGAGCCCAGCCTCAGGAGCCTAAAAATTAATGTTTTAACCCAACTCTGGCGAGTTGGGTTTTTTTATTTGTAGAAAATTTGCAGAAAAACCGCATCGTTGTCACTAATAGACCTAAATGCTATTTGCCTTTCATTGCTACGATGTACTATTATTATCTAATGCAAAATCCGAAAACGATATGATTTGATACGAAAATATACATTGGTGATACGGTAAATCGATGCGTTTATTTTAGAAAATAATTTGTGCCGGCACCTAAACCATGTTTTTATATTAGATTTTTTGCCATTAACTCACTCAATATCCGCTTTAATGTAGGATTAGGGATGGCTAATTTTTTGGCTATGTTCCCAGATTTACTACCTGCATGATCTCCAATAAATATAAGTATAGATTTTTCTCGTGGTGATAATTGCGATTGTGTTCCCAGTACTAAAAGTTTTTGCAATAACTGCTCCTGATTGTTTTTTAAAGCATCGAAAAAAAACAGCACCCATGTCGTTACATCTTCGTTAGGTCTTTGTGATTGACACTTTCTTAACTCCTGGTAATATTCTGCTTTTCGGTTTTCTATTTCATGTTCAAGGCTTACATATTGAATCCAGCAATACCCATTTTTAATAATAACAAAGTTGATAACAGCCTGCTTAACCTACCATTGCCATCTTGAAATGGATGTATGCAAACAAAGTCGTAAGCAAACAGGGCGCATTTTACTAAAGGGTGCGTGGTATTGTCAATAGCATACCAGTTGATTTAAATTCGCATAGCATCCTCTGTAGCAAATCCCGGAGGGGTAGTTTGAAAGATTAATTGTTTTTGCCCAATCGGCAAGGTGGCTTCAACGGCGTTGCTGTGTTGTTTGTAATCGCCTCTATGCCATTCATCCTTTTCACCGTATTTGAGAAGAATATTATGCAAATTTTTTAAATCATTTTCTGAAATATTAATGTCCTGATAAGATTCGGAAATTAAATCTATCACATTAAAATACCCGACAGCTTCCTGGGCATCACTATCTTCCAGTTTAGTAATATCAATATCATTTAAAAGCACATGTATTTCTTCATCACTCATCTTTGATCCTTCAATTCTTGTTGAAGCACCAACACTTCTTACCGTTGCGATAGTTTTTAGTTGTTTGTAAGCTTTGCCCCTCGCGCTTTTCAATTGAACTCCAGGACGCATCAAAACGGTCAATAAGGCTAATTACAGCCATTAAATGCCAATCAAATGTTATTTGAAATGTGTGAACGCTGTCTTTCATAAATCAAAAATATTTAAAAATGATACGATATGATACGGAAATATTCGATTGTGATACGAGGATAATAGCTTGAACACATTTTTGTAGTTTGTAAAGCACCAAAAATAATTTTTTCCGTTGTAAACCTTTAATTCTACATTTGTTTAACTACATACTACCATTATGCAGCATTTTAAAGAATTTCTGATCCGCATACAAACGTTTAACTTACGTGTAAACAAGCAAGACCGAATTATGAAGGATGGGCTTAAGAATGAAAAGCGGCCAATGAGTGCGTATAGTATGGCACACGAAACCCAATTGTCCATTTCTGAATGGCTATTAGTACCAGTGGCTTAGTTTACTGGAAAGGTGATAGTACTTGTCCACTACGACTAGTACCGATTTTTATTTTAATTTATTTCATGTACAAGTTCCAATAATTCTGCTTGGTTAAGCTTCTTTTTTGCATAATTATTTTTCCATCTTTTTACTGAGATTCCTGATCCTTTATGTGTCTGATTCGGGGTTAAAAAATCGCAAGATGCATGAGGTCTTATTTCGTTATAAGAATTATTACTCTTTGTTATATGGGTTTCATTTCGGTCATTGATTGGAATAGCTGATCAAGTCTGAATTCATGTTTCAGTATTCCATTGATTCTTTCTGCAATTGCATTTTCGTACGGATCTCCATTTTCTGTCATACTTATTTTGATTTCAGGGTGCCCTCTTAATAACTTAATATATGCATCTGATCCATACTGGCTACCCCTTTCAGATTGG
>JAYTHK010000009.1:0-2158 GCA_043732665.1 Cytophagales bacterium
CTGTTATTGTAATGTCAGAGGTTTCATTTCCTGTCACAACAAGGTTGCTAGGGAAAGACCCTGTTACCACGCAGCTTCCTTTCGGAATAGGAGAGGAAGAGGCTAGTGGATTTGGGACAGTGGTGGCTCCTGATGGTGCCTGACCTACTGTTATAGTACCTGAAGATTCAAAGCCCCAATATCCCTGAAGCTTATTCGCATTTACATCCACAGATAAATTTTGTATTTGATAAGATTTGATATAAGTATTAAATCCTACGAACGAAGCGATGGTGCCATTCAAATAATAATCGGTACCAGATATTGTTGCTTTATATTTTATTTGACAATTCTGATAAGCCAATGAAACCCTCAGCCATTTATAACTTCCAGGAGATACATTTTTAATAGGTACACTTAAAAATTCTTCCCCATTTCCTACGATAGTTGAGTATTGAAAGTCAATAGCGTTAGTCCCCCCCACAGAAGTTTCTTTTGCTCTATGCAAGACAGAGCCAGAACCAAGAGGTACATAATCGTCGGCAGCCAACTCTACATAATGTGTACTTAATTTATTGAACAAAGGACTTTGCGCCGAATGATTGGAAGGAATAGACGAAGGCTGTCCAAAGTTATCTAATCTTGCAAGAGTAGAATCAAATTTGAATTTAAAGATAATATTTGGGCCGTCTGGCGTTTTAGTATCTTTGTTTTTATTTTTGCAGGAAATTAAACTGTAGCTTCCTGATAATAACACTATCACTACAATCGTTAATTTTTTCATACGCACTATATTTTCAATCAAAGTAAATAAAAAAAATTAATATTCTATAGTATTTATACAGCGTTTACGAAATAGAGGCATTTTAAGTTGTAAATACTGCTAGTTGATAAACTAAAAATCTACAGACTAGATACAGAATTGTCTAGTACATTTATGTTATTAAATCGCAACAATTAACCTTAGTATATATGAAAAAGTCAATTTTGATTATCCTCGCAGTCTTAGTAATGCAGGGATGTATGATTGTAAGACCTGGCCAGATTGGGTATATCCAAAAAAATGGCAGGCTACTACCAAGACCTGAATTAGGAGGTACCAGATGGTTCAATCCTTTTGTTTGTAAAGAAATAAAAATCAATATTCGTACCGTAGAGCTTTACAACGAATTGACAGTTCCTAGTAAAGAAGGGTTGAGTGTAAGAGCAGAAATAAGTCTTCTTTATCACATCACTCCTGAGTCGGCTAGAGATATATACATTCGTTTTGGAAGCAACTACGAAGAGGTTATTATTCTTACTAATCTAAGAGCTATTACGAGAGAGATTTGCGCTAGATATGAAGCAAAAGAACTTTATGCTACAGAAAGAACAAAGATAGAAAAAGCGATTCAAGATCATCTTGTTGAGCAAATTGGTAAATATGGTTTTCAAGTGGATGCTGTTCTTTTGAGAGACATATTCATGCCAGAGCAATTGACTAAAGCAATACAAGGTAAATTGGAAGCAGAGCAAGCAGCGTTAACAATTGATTTCGTAATTCAGAAACAGAAAAAAGAAGCAGAATGGTCTGCTCAAACTATGGATTATGTAATTTTGAAACAGAGAAAAGAAGCTGAAAGAATGCTTATCGAAGCGGAAGCAATTAAAAAATCTCAGGCTTTGATTAACGAATCGTTGACGAAAGATGCGATCCAGTATCGTTACATTGATATGCTGAAAAACTTAGGAAATTCCAATAACTCGAAGCTTATTATAATGGATAAAAATTCGCCAATTATTTTGAATCCAGATTCTAAGTAAGAATTAATAAATAGAAAATAAAAAGGCTGCGCGTATTCGTTCAGCCTTTTTTATGGCTTTACAATTTGGTTCTCAGGAATAACTTTCCAAATAAGTAAAAAGTAAGGATAAACTTTGTCGCTACAACTGATCTATATTACAGCGAATTTTTATAGGAGTATTGTGCCCTGATAAAGGCCGATAAAAATAAAAATTTCACTAATTATTTTATTGATTTTAGTTTCATCGATACTAAATTTTGTGCTGTAATACGAGGCAAATTTTGCAATAAGAGGTAGCAAAACAAAAGACCCAGAAATTATTCCTAGAATAAAAATGTTCAATAGGCTGAGGCCTTTTTTTATCCATCCAGCGTTAAGAAAATAAGTTCCATACG
>JAYTHK010000010.1:0-2149 GCA_043732665.1 Cytophagales bacterium
CCTCTTCCTCTTCCTCTTGCGCCAGCAAACCCACTATGAACAGATGAACTATCAGGGACAACACCAGAAATTAATCCTCTAGAACCACTGCGTAAACTCCCAACACGACGAGAGGTAGTAGCCTCTTCCACTGCACCCGCAGCTTCTGATTCACTAACCCCCGTGGCAGAAGATGAACGAGTTCTGGTTCTAGTGACTACAGTTGTTGACATCTGATAGAGCACCTAAGCACAATGGAAAAAAGGAAAAAATATAATATTATAAAAAGAAAGGAGAATAAGAGAACCATTCGGCATAAAGTGAGTAATTTTTTCTCTACAATATTTGATTTTACTCTTCTCTACTTCTTTTAAAAATAGTATCCGCTGTTACAGCAAGATCTAAAAAATTCGTCTAATGTTACATTAGATATAAAAAATTCATCCAATCGTACATCAGGTATGAAAAATTTCTCTAATGATTCACATTAGGTATAAAAAGGGCTATTCAATATTACATTGGATAGAAAAAATTCAGACATCTCTAAAGGATGAAAGGGCAGTTCTTTTATACAGTCAAACTAGTAAAATGTGACAAGCATTTCTACTTCATCTGCTGTTCAGGCGGCTCCACCCTGTCGATATGAGACTCTGTTGTAATGGCGCTACCGACTTTTATTAGCCAAATAGGTCTCATTCCCAATCAGTAGCTCTCATAGCTTTAACACTAAGTAGGATCAGTACTTATGCTAGGGAAAAAATGAAAAAATAGCTTGGAAAGGTGAGGCCTACTCTTCCAGCTTGAACGAAAAACTAACTTGGAAATAAAGTAATATATTACTATTCCGAAAAACGAAAATGGCTTTGGAAAGTATAAATCAACTTTTCCATCAGCTCTAACGAAAGGATCACTTGGGAAGTAATACATTACTATTCCAAAAGTGAGAATGAAATTGGCTTTGGAAAGTATAAATCAACTTTTCCATCAGCTCAAATAAAAAAATGGCTTGGAAAGTATAAATCAACTCTTCCATCAGCTCAAATAAACCGCATGTCTCGCTCAATGGCGTACGGATGTATATTTCTCTCTGTCTTGAAAGTTGACACATATACTCGTCTTGTGTATAGTCCAAACAGTCAAAGGTTTCATATACATATAAAAAATAAGAAGTATTTAAAATAATTATAGATTTTTTTTTTTTTTTAGCTTGCCTGTTTGAATAGGTAATGCAATAAATAAAATGAGTAATTAAATGAATAAATTAATTAGATAAATTAAATTAATTAAATAAATTGAATTAATTAAATAAATAAATGTAAAATGGTTAAAATAGAATGAATAAACGTTTGAATAGCACCTGATGCCTGATTGACGTTTTGTAGAAAAGTTAAAGTTTGCAAAATAAAATAATAAAAAGAAGACTATAAATTGTTTTCTCTTTTTTAGTATGGAAGAAGTTGTTGTTTCTGTCCAATTACTTTTAATTAAAATAAGTTTTATCTAATCTGTTGTTGCAGAGAACAGCAGACCAAATGGAGATAATTTTGATTGATTTTTGACTGATTTGATATTAAACTAGTTTTAGGCTCATAACCTGTTGTGAAACGCGATTGTGTTTCGGGATGCGGACTAGTTGTCAAATATCGAATCTGTCGTAAAGAAATAAAGAAAAGAAAAGAGTTATAAAATTGAGAAGGGATGTTTTATTGTTTTAGTCGTTTGACATTATAAAGAGAAAAACAAAAAGTGAAAAGTACGTTTTTGTTAGGAGCTAAGTAAAAAGAAAAGATATTTTAGAAATAGAAAAAACTGACGTCGTTTGATGTTTTCAAATCTAATTTCAAATTATAGGTTGAGTGAGAGAAAATGAATATGCGAGAGCACTGAAAAATTTTGTGTGACTATAAAAGGATAAAACAATTAATACGCTGAGAGAAACAAAGAATAAAAAATAAAGAAAGACAATAAAGAATAAAAGAAACACGAAGGAAACGAACCATTTTTAGTTAAAACACTAAAAATTGGTCTTGACTAAGCGGTTTCATAACACCTCCCGCGCATGATAACTGACAAAGTCCAAGTTAGCATGTGGAAAAGAAAAAGTAAACATAAATAAAGAAAATAAATAATAAAGAAATAAAAACATTAAGAAATAAAAATAAAGAAAAAC
>JAYTHK010000011.1:0-7384 GCA_043732665.1 Cytophagales bacterium
GTAGAAATGGCAAATTTTCGCCACCAGCCGATATAGCGGAAGACGAAAAAGGGTATTACATAGCGTTGACTTTGGCAGGGGTTAACAAAGAAGAAGTTACTATTAACATCAACGAAGGGATTCTTTCCATAAGCGGGGGGAGGAAAAATCAGAAAGAGGAGAGCAGTAAAAAATATCATGTTGTCGAATCTAATTTCGGAATTTTCAAACGTTCCTTCAAACTACCTGAGCATGTACATTTCGAATCAATAGAAGCGGAATACAAGGATGGAATTCTGGCTATTACAGTTCCAAAGCAAGAAGGGAAAGTCGTTAAATCTATAGTTCATATTAAATAAGTTAAAAGAGCAGGATTTTTCCTGCTCTTTTTTATAATTTTGTCGAACCATTGCCGTTGTTTTTTTGTCAAGTATAAAATATACAATTTATGAATACGAGAAAAATAGTTTTAGTAGCGTTCTTATCCTCCATATTAGGAGGGACATTTGCATTGATTGGTTATAAAGTGTTTTTTCATGAGAAACAATATCAAAGTATTTCAGAAAGTCAGGGCAATTATCAATTGTCTAATTTTATAAGTTCAACCGACACTTCTCAGATGGTAGTTCCAGAAGGCTTGAATTTTATATATGCAGCGAATGTTACAACTCCTGCGGTGGTTCATATAAGAACCATCTATGAAGCATCGGCTTCTGCTAGTCAAAATCAGAATATGGACGAAATGTTCCGCGATTTCTTTGGAGACAACACTCCTCATGGTCAGGCACCAGGCAGAGGACAAGAAGCCTCTGGTTCTGGCGTAATTTTGACACAAGACGGCTATATTGTGACGAATAATCACGTGGTAGATAAAGCCGCTAAAATAGTAGTAGTTCTAAACGATAAAAGGAGTTATACCGCTACTCTTATAGGAATAGATCCAACTACAGATCTTGCGCTTATTAAAATAGACGAAACAAAATTGCCTTTTGTAAAGTATGGAAACTCAGACAATACTAAAGTAGGAGAATGGGTACTTGCGGTAGGAAATCCTTTCAATCTTACGTCTACCGTTACGGCAGGGATCGTGAGCGCAAAAGCAAGAAACATAAACATCTTGCGCGATAAGGAAAACTTGGCTATAGAATCATTTATTCAAACAGATGCTGCTGTAAATCCCGGAAATAGCGGAGGAGCCTTGGTAGATCTGAAAGGAAATTTGATAGGAATCAACACTGCTATTGCTACCCCTTCTGGAACATTTGCTGGTTATTCGTTCGCCGTTCCTGTAACACTAGTGAAAAAAGTAATGGACGACTTATTAAAATATGGTCAGGTACAAAGGGCTTTACTTGGTGTTCAGATTCAAGATGTAACCGCCGAACTTGCCAAGGAGAAAGGGATTGTTAGCGTTAGCGGAGTCTATATAGGCGCTGTAAACCAAGGAAGTGCAGCAGAAGAAGCTGGACTTTTAAGTGGTGATGTAATTAAAAAAATAAACGAAGCAGATGTAAATTCTTCTTCGGAGTTGCAGGAACAAGTAGCCCGCTATCGTCCAGGAGATAAGGTGAAAGTAACGTTTGAAAGAAAAGGAGATGTTAAAGTGGTGGAAATTATTCTCAAAAATAAAATGGGTGATACTAAGTTATTGAAACTAGATCCTGGGGCTGTAAAAAGTACTTTTGGAGCCGACTTAACTTCTGCTTCAAAAGACGAATTGAAAAAATTGAAACTTCAAAACGGAGTAAAAGTAGTGAAAGTGAGCGATGGTAAATTTAAAGATGCTGGAATAAAAGAAGGATTTATTATCGTATCGGTAGATAAAAAGAAAGTAACAACTCCAGAAGAAATTATCAATATGATAGAGCGCAGCCAACAAGGAGGAGTGCTTTTAGAAGGGGTGTATCCTAATGGCATAAAGAAATATTATGGGCTAGGATAAGAATTTTTGAAAATATTTTATAAAAACAAAACAGCCTGATGCGTAAGTCAGGCTGTTTTGTTTTTATAGTACGAATTGGTATTCCATACAAAAATTACTAATTTTAGAAGGACAAATTTATTTATGTACACTAAATTTCTAACGGTAGTATTTTTTATTCTTGTAATAAGTCTTAAAACACTAAAAGCGCAGGAAGAAAGCGAATACAGTTCTGAGAATGTTTTCGGGATAGACCTCAATACCAACGCTGGCTTGATAGGAGGGGTTATGTTTCGCCACACGAAAGTATTACAATCGGGGAGGCATCTAAATCTGGGTGTAGAATTAGTGAATGTAAAGCACCCCAACGAAGTTCGAATCTCAAGTGGTAGTGGTAGTGTATATGTTTATGGAAAGAAAAATTACTTATTTGCCTTACGTCCCCAAATAGGGTATGAATTTGTTCTTTTTACTAAAGGGAAAGAAGACGGCATTCGAGTAGATGCTATTTTTAATGGAGGACCTTCAATAGGGATTGTGAAACCTTATTATGTGCAGTTTCAGGATTCTAGCAATAATTTATCGAGTGTACCTTATAGTTCCTCTTTACAGAGTGCAGAGGTAGTGGGTTCAGGAGGTTTTCTTCATGGTTTTGATAAAATAAAAATAGTACCTGGACTTCACCTCAAAGCAGGCCTTAGCTTTGAATTTGGAAGTTTTGGCGGCGTTTCGGGTGTAGAGGCAGGAGCGTTAGTAGAGGTCTATCCACAAAAAATTCAAATTTTGGATGTATCATCTTCTTATCCAACCTATAACCGCTCATTTTTTTCCTCCTTATATATTAATATTTATTTCGGAGGAAGGCGTTGATCATGAGAGAAAACCTTTTTAAAACTCATATTTTCTCCATATCTTTACAAAAGAGACCTATTAAATTTTATAATTATAATGCCGGTAAAGCTAATAGTATTGTATATTTCCCTCCTAGTAATAAGTATTAATACTGGTTACTCAGAGAAATATAATACTCTCTCCTCTCTGAACGTTGGCGACAAAGCGCCAGATTTTTCAATCACAGATCCAGATGGAAAAATTATAAATCTACATTCTCTGCGAGGTAAATTAGTATTACTCGATTTTTGGGCTTCTTGGTGTCAACCTTGTCGTATGGCAAACATTGATATAGTGCCTTTATATCATAAGTACAATCCTCATGGTTTCGAAATTTTCAGCGTTTCTTTAGACGACAAGAAAGACCATTGGATAAACGCTATCAAAAGTGACAAATTGGTATGGCCTTACCACGGGAGTGAACTAAAAGGATACGATAGCAAAACAGCAGATTTATATAAAATAGAAGGTCTCCCAACTACTTTTTTGATAGACGAGAATGGTGTTATTATTGAAAAAGATATTGACGATTATGAATTGGAAGTAACGCTTCATAAGATATATTTTGAGCAAGTAAATGTTTATCCGCTGGAAGCCAATACGAAACTTTATTTTACAAATGAATCCAAGTATCAGATAGAAGATGTCTCAGGCAAGGTTTTGTCGAAAGGAAAAGGTTTAGAGGTAGATATTACCAGTCTTTCGGCGGGAGATTATATCATTAAGTACGAGAAAAAAACGGCTAAATTCGTTAAGAAAAAATCTACTGACGTTATAGCTACCTTCTATCCATTAAATGCGGATGATAGAATTACTATTTCACGTAAAGTAGAATATGAGATATACAGTAAGTTAGGGAAATTGGAGAAAAGGGGAAATGAAATTGAAGTAGATATAAGTCATCTCAAGCCAGGGTTATACTATATTAGTCTTGAGGGAAATGTCAGTAAGTTTCAGAAGAAGTGACGTAATTAATAAAAATATCAGTTGCTTGTTTTTATCTTCCCTAATTCTAAAATCAATTCAGCTACTTTTATATTGGATCCTTTCACAGTAATCAACGCTCTTGAGTAATAAAGGAATCTTTCTTCGTGTTTTTGTTTCAAAAATTGCAATACTTCCTCATCTGTTTTGCCTTCTAACATAGGTCTCTTCTGACTTCTCTGCCCAATCAGGCGCTGTTGAAGGTTTTCAACTGGAACATCTATAAATAAAGTAATGCCTTTTTTTTGCATGTATTCCATATTGTTAAAAAAACAAGGCATGCCACCTCCAGTAGAAATGAGTTGCTGGTCATTCTTCGAAATTTCATGCAGAATAGTTTGCTCTAATTTTCTAAAATAGTCTTCCCCCGAATCTTTAAAAATTTCTTCTATAGTCTTTCCTTCCGCAGCTACGATTTCGGTATCTGTATCTACCATTTTCAATTTCAGCTCTAAGGCTAACGCTCTTCCAAGTGTTGATTTTCCAGATCCAGGAAGTCCTATTAAGAAAAGATTCATATCCGAGAAATTTAATTAATACAAAGATGCTATCATTATATTAGAATAAAAATGGCAAGTAAGTCTTTGCCAAAGAAACAATATACGAAAAGCTAAGTGCCCATAAAACGGCGCTACCAAGCATGTAGATAAAAATACGTTCTTTAGTTTCTCCAAAAGCATTGGCAATAATAGCCCCGCCTATTGGTGAAAATAAAACAGGAGTGAGCAATGCAACACCGAACAATCCGAATTTATTCCAGATCGTAATTTTTCTTCTATTTCCTTTCGTGAAAAGTTTTTGACCTTTAAAAAAAGTTTTCATAGCCCATTGATGAAAAAATTTCCCCAAAAAGGAGGTAAATAAGACGACACTTGTCATCATTCCTAAAATGGAAATTGCAGCAGTAACCAAAAATGGCAACTTAAAACCAGCCCCAGCCGCTAAACCCAAAAGAAACTTGAGCATACTAAGCCCAAAAACTACTAAATACTTAGAAAGGTCTTCCCACATAATGCTTACAAAGATACTATTTCACTAGGTACAGAACGATTAAATCTTTGTTATAGTTTTTGGGTGAAGAAAAAGAAGTTGTAATACCTCATTTTAAGTACAAATTTCCTTAAATTGTATGAATTTCAAAAGTATTAAAATGAAAAAAGCGCTCTATTGTTTGTTTAGTCTATTGGTAATCAATGTGTATTCTTATGGGCAAAGTAGTTACGTGCCATTGAATAATAATTATTATCATACCGTAGACCGTTATGAGATATTGAATGGGAAATTTTCACAAACTTTTTTCACTTCGGTAAAACAATATACAAGAAAGTCTGTTGCAGAATTTATAGATACATTGGCAAAAGACAGCTCATCACTAAAAAGAATATCAAAAGTAGATCGATTCAACTTTACCTATTTGGCAAACGATAACTGGGAATTCTCTTCTACTGCACAGAACGACAGTAAGAAAGCTGTATTGAAAGCTTTTTATAAGAAGAAGTCTGATATGTTTCATGTCAATACCAAAGATTTTGATTTGCACGTAAATCCCGTAATCTATTTTTCTGGAGGTACAGAGAAAAATTATGGCGCCGTTACTCAAAATACCAGAGGAATTGAAGTAAGAGGGATGGTTGATAAAAGAGTGGGTTTTTACACTTTTATAACCGACAATCAAGCCTTGGAACCTTCTTATGTTGCCGACTACCGATCTCAATTTTATGTAATCCCTGGAGAGGGATATAATAAAAGTTTCAAGACAAAAGGGGTAGACTATCTTTCTGCCAGAGGTTACATCAATTTTAATGTTACACGTCATATCGCCGTGCAGTTTGGACACGATAAAAATTTTATAGGAAATGGTTATCGCTCATTGATTTTGTCGGATAATTCTAGTCCTTATACTTTTTTAAAATTAAACACGAAAGTATGGAAGTTCAATTATACTAACTTATTTACACAGATGGACGCCTATCCCAAAACTGGTCCAGATACACTCCTCCCTAAAAAATATTTGGCTTTTCATCATTTGAGTTTAAATGTTACAAAACATTTAAACATTGGTGTCTTTGAATCCGTAGTGTTCAGAGGAAGAGGGGCTGATACTAGTAAAGCAGGTCAGTTTGAACTTGCCTATCTGAATCCAATCATTTTTTATCAGTCGATGCAACAACAACTGGGAAGTCCTGACAATCTGCTTTCAGGAATGGATTTTAAATGGAATTTCTTAAAACATTTTTCTATGTATGGGCAAATCGTTTTAGATGAATTCGTATTTCATCAAGTATTAGCAGGAAAAGGTTGGTGGGCCAATAAGCAAGCGTTACAAGGTGGGTTAAAATACATCGATGCTTTTGGGCTTAAAAATTTCGACTTACAAGGAGAAATTAATTATGTAAGACCTTACACTTATTCGCATGTGAATAATTACACTAATTATTCTAACTACAATCAACCGCTTGCGCATCCTTTGGGAGCGAACTTCGTTGAGTTTATAGGAATTGCACGTTACCAGCCGTTGCCAAGACTTAACATAACGGCTAAAGTATTTTACTCGAAACTTGGCGTAGATACTGCTGGTTCGAATTGGGGAGGGAATATTTTAAAAAATTATACAACCTTTCAAAAGGAATATGGAAACAAAGTAGGGCAAGGTGTAAAAACAAATTTAATTTATACATCGCTGAATTTTTCTTATATGGCATTTCATAATATTTTTATTGACGCAAATGTTACTTACCGCAGTTATAGCAATATCCTAGCAACTGCGTTGCAAAAGAATACACTCATTCTGGGGTTTGCAATCCGTTGGTATATTCCGCAACACTTGAACGAGTTGTAATTTAACCATGCATAGTCCACAATTTAATCATGGACTATGCATGATTAAATTATAATAAATAATTTCTTCCTCCTGGTTTTTTTCAAAAAAAATAAACTAACTTAACATTGGTCTTATAAATCTACGCCCGCCTTATGTTATTTAAGAAAGTAAACCTATCTATAGCAGTAGTACTATCTGCACTGCTTTTTTCTTGCTCTGGCAATAAACTTAAACTTGACGATAAAAATTTTAACGAAGAAATAGAGCTTCAGCAAAATTTAGTTTTCAATTTCAACAAAGACTTAGTACCCGATAGTCTTATTAATGTATGGATGGAAGATGCTTATGTAACGTTTACTCCAGAAGTAAAAGGGAAGTTTAAATGGACTGCTAAAGACGAATTAATTTTCTCTCCCGACATCAGCTTCTTACCATGCACCGATTACAAAGTCGAACTCACCGATAAAATTGTTAAAAAATCAGTAGAGAAATATTCACTTCCCGATGAACTGATTTATGCTTTTCATACTCCTTATCTAAACTTAGTTTCCGCAGGATTATTTTGGGCAAAAAATGATAATAATAAAAGCGTTACAGAATTGCGTACAGAATTAGCATTCAATGCAAAAGTAAATCCTACCGAACTTAGAAATCTATTGCATGTTAAAATTGATGGAAAAGAATCGAATTACGATTTGAACTCGTCCAACACTTCTGACAAGATAATGATTACACTACCTGAAACGACCCACTCTTTTGATGATAAATCACTTTCTATTTCTATCTCC
>JAYTHK010000012.1:0-2144 GCA_043732665.1 Cytophagales bacterium
CACTTAGAGCGCAAAACATATACGGGACTACATGAAGTGTTTATGTATTGCGTTAAATGCGATAAGAAATTTAAATAACAAGTATAAGGAATATTTATATGTATAAGTTGAATGCAATGCAAAAGAAAATTGTACAAAAGGCAATTCAGATTATCGATAAAGGTTTTGAAACTCAATTTAGCTGCGTTGCTTTAGACTTAGCAGAGAGCCTTAAAAATAATCATAAGCAGTATGAAGGACCAAGCTCATTAAAAAGTATTTATGCTATTTTTTATGGCCAAAATCCGAATGGATATGGCTCTTGGCATAATTGGGACATTAAGTTTGATGGTATGGACCACGATGATTTATCCTTAACTAAAGAACAGCGCCTTATCATGCTTGAGTTATTTCTTGTTGTCAATTCATAACAATGTATTATACGCTATATAAGCATATGTTATACATTGACAATAAATACACTTATTCATTATTTGCATCTGGTTGGGCACTATCGCTTTCGCTACGTGCCTGATAGATCTTGTGGATAAGGCTAAATGAATTGCTTTAGAATGCGTCAGGCCCTTAAGTGATTGTACTAATACTTTGAAATTGTTGTCAAGCTTTATTTTAATTATTTATAATCGATATGAATTTTGGACATGACAATAGCTTACTACTACTGTAAAAAGTAATAGAAACTTATCGTCATCCTTGGTACTACAGCAAATGAATTATTCCCAAGTATGTTTGGACTAATGTCCATGTCTAATAGTGATGTTTTGGTATTCCGCTGGGACCTTATTCTATTCGGTAATCCAGTGCTCTGCCTTGCGGCCTTAGATGAGAGCCTACTCCGTACTACCTCTGACAAGAGGCTGTTAGTTTCTGAGACTAACACTTATATCTACGATTTTTTAACAGTCCAAAACATACTATCGTTCGTCTAATATAGTTGTTTTTCTTTTTGAGTTCGAATTGATTTAACTAAGTCTATGCAATCATTGAACATTTGCATATCATATGCTTTTACTCTAATCACTTCATAACCATGTGATTTAAATAGCTTATCTTTTTTGATGTCTTTTGCAATTTGCTTAGGTAAATCATGAAAAGATCCATCTATTTCTATGATATACTTATAGTATTCATTAATTAAATCTGGTATCTTACCCATAAAAGGTAGATTAAATTGATCATGAATATCTCGATATGGTTCATAAATTTCTCTAAACCATTGTTCAGATTTAGGTACATTTATATTAAGTCTTTCTGCAAATCTTTTTAAATTATTTTCTCGTCTTTTTTGTTTTTTTTCAGCTTTAAACTTTTTTTTATCTTTAGAGATTGTTTCATTTATATTATCAAATTGATTAACTAATTTAAGACGCTTTGCGTTACGTTTTGATTCTTTTTCTTGTTTGTTTGGTTTTTTCATTCTCTTGAGATGATTTTTAACGAGACGATTATACTTAGGATGTTTGATGCTATTAAATGTTATAGACTTTACGTCTTGTCCATCTAGATGTTGTTCTTTATATAAGTTAATGATTTTCTTAGGTAATAAAGCAATTTCTTCAAGACTTATTGGCTCGCCATTAAAATAAAACTTATTATTGTTTTTCATAGTTATAGTTGTTTTTTATATTGACTTCGGCTTATAGAAACAATATTGAGTTTGAAACACCGTCAACCTATAAGGAATATTTATGAATGCTATAGAAAAACTTGCTTTTATATTCAGATGTAACTTGATAATAGATAATCTTAAGAATTGTCAATCTGGATCAGAAATTCATCAGGTTGGTAATATGAGACAAACCGCGCAAAGTGTTTTAGAATTAATTGAAACCGATGTTGTTTTTTGTTCTGATAAGATAGAAGGCATTATCGGTAGATTAGAACAACAAGAGTTATGTTTCTTTAAAAAGAAATTCGAATATTTAGATGCATCTCAGACCCAAACTTTATCAATACCCAAGGATGATACAAATACTTCCGCTACCCAAACTCAGACACAAACCATTAATCGACCAAAAGATGTTCAAAAGTCCTAAAGTATTCTAGACCAACGTCCGATCAGTAGTTAGGCAATAAAGCTTAAAACAAAGGTGGACGTATGTTAGCTGTTTTAATCTCTCGCATCTCATTAAAGGACGCTGATC
>JAYTHK010000013.1:0-2139 GCA_043732665.1 Cytophagales bacterium
AAGTATCGGTCATGCTGATTTAAGAACTACAGAAAATTATCTGGACAGCTTTGAAGACGAAACTAAAATTGAAAATGCCAAAAAACTATTGGATTTTGGGGGTATAGGGTGCTAGGCTCTATTATCAAAACTTTCGACAATACATTCGTTATGCGAAATTGTAAAACGTGACATCTAAAAAACACCGTAAAATATGATGATCCCAAACGTAATCACTTGATAATTTCAGGTCGTGAAGAAGCGTTAAAGAAATTTCTAAAAAGCAACTACAAAGAAATAAATCATAAGTCAAAAAAAACAGTATGAATGGCTATCATAATGAGTTAAAACTTGATCTGGGTTCGGTGTGAAACAAAGTCAAAACTATTTCAGATAAGGAGACCTCTTGGAGTAAATAACTATTTAAAATTTCACTTTTTTTACTGAAAAAAGAATTAGTATTAGCAAATAACCTAATATATTAATCTGTTTCACTTAACGATCTGGACCCAGCCCTTACAAATTTCATTTCCCGTATTAAGCATATAATAATAAACACCTTCATCTCCAGCCCAGTCATTTTTATAATCTGAACTTTCAAATACTCGTTGCCCCCACCGATTAAAAATTTCAAGTTTATGATTAGAAGGAAGATTTACGATTTCAAATGTTTCGTTTCTACCATCATCATTAGGAGTTATGAGATTTGGAATTTTAATTAGAGGTAAAACAGTGTTACACGAATCGTATTTACAGACAACTGAAATAACAATAGTATCTGTAGCGATTTTTGTATTAAAGTATCCTATCGCAATAAGTGTGTCCGTTCTTGTAATACAAAACTTCTGCTTTGAATAATCCAAATTAACCGACCAACTTGTGTCTGTGAGATTTAAACTAGCAGTTAGGGTATCAAGATACTGGCTTTTCAATTTTACTTGGGTGGGTATACTATCTGTTTTCCCCGATACATTGAACAAACAAACTTGATTGCTGTTTGTAGTTGGTGACGTAATAAATATTTTTGGTTTTGTGTTTACATCATATAGATTCCCAATATTATCAATAAGAATATAAGGAGAATCACCACCAAAATAATGACATACTAAAAGTAAATAGTTTAGATTTTGTGTTGGTTTAAAAGTAGGATTATATCGAACCCATGTTGTGTTCTTGATTGTATTGGAACTCCAAAGTAATTCATCTTTATTACAACTATTTACTCCTCCCCATATTTGCAATTCCCCGATACCACCTAAAAAAATTTGGATTTGTGCTAACATAATTGAAGTACTATAGATCTTATTGGCCAGCATGGGAGATAAAAGTAATTGTCCTGCAACTTCTTGAGCCGGTCCAAAATTCGTTGTGAGACCTAAATAAGTATTACCCTGAAAAGGTGCGAGAGTTACTCCAAAAGTTCCAGGCTGAGTATCTGGAGAATTATTACATATAATCCAAGGACTTGGCACTTTAAAACTTCCTTTCGGTCCCTCAAATGAAGGGTTTTGAAGGGTGATATTTTGAGATTTAGAGTTGATGCATACTAAAAGGAGCGTCAAAAAAATTAACGCTCCTTTTAGTATGTATTTAACACTTAATATCATAATCGAAATTACGACATTATTCAGTCTTTATCAATTTATAGGTTTTTATTTCATTGGTCGTAATAATTTTCAAAAAGTAAATTCCATACCCCAATGATTTCCCTACTTTGATTTCATTATTAAATGTTAAGGATGATTTACTTTCCATAAGTACTCCTTTGGCATCTGTGATCTCTATTGATAAAGATCCAATTGACATGCCATTTACCACTACAGTAAATTCATCGGCAGAAGGATTAGGATAAACCAATATAGAATTATCTATATTGGTTGTATTAGATTGCTGAATATCCATCGATCCACCAGTTCTGCATAGTGAACAGGTATTGGTTGAATTACAGCTGAATTTCACAATGGCTCCGTCAGTAGGAAGACCGTAACCTGTCTTTCTTCGGGAAGGTATTTGTATGGGACTTGATACCCACTCATAATTATCACTATTGGTATTCCCCGCTACATAAACTGCTCCTGTACCATCGAAAAGTAACGTATAAGCAGATTCATTTCCACTTGAATCGGTATTTAAAGGATCGCTTCCATAATAGGTCTGCCA
>JAYTHK010000014.1:0-7335 GCA_043732665.1 Cytophagales bacterium
GCAGGTTTGGTAGTGGGGCATTTTACTGCTATAGAGGATAATAAAATAAACTTTGGGAAAACGGCTTATGAGATTATTGCTGATGCGGTAAAAGAATACAATTATCCTGTGTGTTTTGGATTTCCTGCTGGTCATGAGGCGGATAATTTGCCTTTGGTTTTAGGTGCAGAACAGACCTTGACGGTTTTGAAGAAAGCAGTATTTATCAAAACTAACTAAACCAATGGTTACAGGATACATGCATTATTGTTATATTAGAATGAAATTTAGTTATAAATGCAGTTTATAAGCTTTTTTATAAAAGATCGACTATTGAAACGAGCGCTGTTTCTTTTGTACTGCAGTACTTTTATTTTTAAGCTAAATGCACAACAGTTTAAAGTTCCCGAAAATTTATACGGCATTAAAAATCCTCTCAAAGAATATGAGAAGCATTGTTCAAAGTGCAGAACGCTTCTCAACACTAAGCCAGACGATGTGAAGTACGGCACCTTTGCGCAAGATGGATACATTTATTTTGTAATTACAGATCCAATCTGGTACGATAAATTTTTTGAAAAAAATGGAGACGGTATCGCAATTGATATCATTGACAAAAATTGGTACGTATGTGGTCAGAAAAACAAACTCGCCAACTCATGGGCTTACCATGGTTATTTGATGAAACCAATGTATCTAAAGGAGATGAATACCAATCTTCTGCAAATAGAAAATGGCTCCCTCATCGTAAAATATGCACCCGTTCCAGAAGGGCTTAATGCAAACGATCTCGAATATAACTTGCTTATTATAAAAGATAAATACCTCTGCCATTATTCCAACTTCTATGACTTGCGCGGAGAAAAGTGGAAACTGCTCGAGATGGATTTATTTATGGATACCCTTACAGAAAATAATATGCGCTCAAAGATTTCGCTTCTTAGTAAGGAGTGGCGCTTTGAAATTCCTTTCGAAAAAAATAAATCAGAATATGCGCAAGCAGATGTGAAACCAATTTCTGACTCGCTTTCACGCAATGATTTTTATATCAAATCTATTTCTATAAAAGCATATTCTTCGGTAGAAGGTCCGTTGGATAATAATATAAAACTTCAAGAAAAAAGAGCACAAAGTATTGTAAAAGCACTTCAAGCCTACCAAATAGATTCTATTTCTGCTGTGATCAATGCTTCTGAAAATTGGGTAGAGTTTCTAGAAGCTATTTTAGATACTAAATATAGCTATTTAAAAAACTTGTCTAAGGAGGAAATAAAATTAAAACTGGAAAATAAACAGCTCTCTGCCGAACTAGAACCATATTTAAAAAGAGAGCGTAAAGCTATCTTACATATTGAACTTGAAAAGAAAGTAAAATACATAGAGGAAGATACTGCTAAACTCCATAAGCTGTTTGATGATTTGGTGGCGAAGAAAAATATCAAAGAGGCAATTGAAATTCAGCAGGTGATGTTTTCTAAAGTAAGAGAAAATAAGTTGCCGCATAATTTTGTCAAGGAATTGGAAATACCTGAAAAAGTAGAATTTGGAATGCTGCTCAACAATACCGCAGTTTTCAATTACCGTCAAGCAGACAGTAATTTATTTGCTACAATCAGTCAATTCAATAAGTTGTTGGAGCTTATGCCTGGCAATATTCGATTGAAATATAATTTGTGCGTACTACAGCTCCAAGCATGGATAGTGGGAGAGTTTGCTATGGATCCTCTGAAATTGAGGGCAGATATTATAAGTCTTGGAAACGCAGGCATAGATAAATTGCTTATCACAAGAATGCTGGTCAATTATCATATTATTCTTAGCGAATATCAAATGAGAGGCCGAAAATACATAGAGAAAGATAAGACGATAAAATATATATACGATAATTACAGTCAATTAAATCTTAACGACAGAGATGTACTTAGTCTGTCTCAGTATTTTGTAGCCTACCACAAATACGATTGGGCAGAAAAATTACTTGCGAAATATGCTATCAAAATTGATATAGAAGAAGATCTTTTATTTTATTACATAAACCTTACAATAGCGCAACCTAAAACGACGGCATCCAAGCCTTACCGTGCCATTATGCTCAATGCTATTAACTTGAATCGGGAGCGGTTTTGCTCTATTTTTAAACCTTTCGGTAAGGGGGGAATTAGCTTTCAACTCTTGGATAATGATTATTTGAAGAAAACATACTGTGAGAGCTGTGATCGTTGATTGCCTTGATTTAATGATTTCGCAGATTTCATTAGTATAAGTGCTAATCATATATAAATCTGCGAAATCATTAAATCAAGGCAATCAACGATCGGAAATTATTAACTTTATTAAATGCTTAACTCCTATTTTACAAAAGACAAAATAGAAGCTGGTCTCGACGAGGCTGGTCGTGGTTGTTTGGCTGGACCTGTGGTGGCTGCCGCTGTTATTTTACCTAAAAAGTATAAACACAAATTACTTAACGATTCTAAAAAATTATCTGCTAAACAGCGGGAAGAATTAAGAATAGAGATAGAAAAGGAAGCATTAGCGTTCTCTGTTGCAGAAATTTCTGAAAAAGAAATAGACGAAATGAATATTTTGAATGCTTCTTTTAAAGCCATGCATCATGCCTTGAACGATTTAAAAATAATTCCAGAGTTGCTTTTGATCGATGGGAACCGCTTTAAAAAATACAAGGAAATTCCATACGAATGCATTGTGAAAGGCGATGGGAAGTATTTGTCCATTGCTGCTGCTTCTATTTTGGCCAAAACATATAGAGATGAGCTAATGGTCGAATTTGCCTTGAAATACCCTCAATATGGTTGGGAGCGAAATATGGGCTACGGCACAGCAGTTCATAGGGAGGCAATTGAGAAATATGGCTATTGTCCGTTGCACCGCATGACATTTAAGCTAAAACCGAAGCAGTTGAAACTATTTTAAAAATACACCTTAAATAAGTTCAAAATTGTAGCTTTTTTTTCAGTGGGAATGAATTTTATTGTATTTTTACGCTCTTATAAAAATGAATACTATACAGACTGAAATTAAGAAGGTTCCGTTGAACGACCTTCACGAAAAGTTGGGCGCCAAGATGGTTCCATTTGCAGGTTTTAATATGCCGGTGCGCTACAGCTCAGATATTGAAGAACACACTACCGTACGAGAAGCGGTTGGGGTTTTCGACGTCTCGCACATGGGAGAATTTCTGCTTTCAGGTGCTAAATCTTTGGATCTTATTCAGAAAATAACAACGAACGATGCTTCTGTATTGGAGATTGGGAAAGCGCAATACTCTTGCTTGCCCAATGGCAAAGGCGGAATCGTAGACGATATACTAGTTTACCGTTCGGGTACAAATGAATATATGTTAGTTGTAAATGCTTCCAATATTGAAAAAGATTGGAACTGGATTAAAAGTAATAATACCGAAGGCGTTGAAATGACTGACCTTTCGGATTCCATGTGCCTCTTCGCTGTGCAAGGGCCTAAAGCAGTGGTTACACTTCAGAAGCTCACTTCTGTTAATTTATCTAAAATTCCTTATTATTCTTTCACCACAGGCGCTATAGCAGGAGCAGAAGGTGTTTATATTTCTAATACTGGTTATACAGGAGCTGGAGGATTTGAATTATTTTTAGATAAAAAAGACGCACTAAGCGTTTGGACGAAAATATTTGAAGCAGGTGCAGCGTTTGGTATTAAACCCATAGGACTTGGAGCACGTGATACACTGAGATTGGAGATGGGCTTTTGCCTATATGGAAATGATATTGACGATACTACTTCGCCTATCGAAGCAGGACTCAGCTGGATTACTAAATTCACAAAAAAATTTACAGATGCAGATTTATTCTTTTCTCAAAAAGAAAAAGGAGTAAGCCGCAAGTTAGTTGGTTTTGAAATGATAGACCGAGGAATAGCACGTGGACATTACGAAATAGTAAATGATAAAAACGAAGTGATAGGAAACGTTACTTCTGGAACTCAATCTCCTTCTTTGTCAAAAGGAATAGGGATGGGATATGTGAAAATCGACTATGCTCTACCGGGCGAAGAGATCTTCATCAACATAAGGAATAAACCGTATAAGGCACAAGTAGTAAAAATGCCTTTCTTAAAAAAGTAATTCGATCAAATTTTACTGTATGAAAATAATAGAAGTTTGCCTTACTCCTGATCTTGTAAAAACCTATGGAGTAGAGAATAAAATCATTGTAGTGGTAGATATTTTGCGCGCTACCTCCGTTATGGTAACGGCCTTGGCGTATGGTGTTAAAAGCATTACTCCTGTGGCTACTGTAGAGGAATGTAGAACGTTAAAAGAAAAAGGATATTTGGCGGCGGCAGAACGAGATGGTAAAACCGTAGAAGGATTTGATTTTGGAAACTCTCCATTTACCTATATGGACAAAAGCTTTGCCGATAAAAAATTGGCAGTTACTACTACCAATGGTACGCTGGCAATCACCCGTTCTGTAAATGCAGAAGAAGTAGTGGTTGGAGCATTTTTAAATATATCGGCTGTGGCGCATTATTTGAAAAATCAGGAACACGATGTTATGATTCTTTGTGCTGGTTGGAAAGGCATGGTAAATCTTGAAGATACTATTTTCGCAGGAGCACTTGTTGATTTGCTAAGTACATCCTTTGATACTGAAAACGATTCTGCGATTGCCGCTCTAGCGCTTTATAAAATGGCCAAAGACGACATGTTTGGCTTTTTGAAAAATTCTTCTCACGCCAAAAGATTAAAAGGGCTTTCTATTATTAAAGACATAGATTATTGTCTACAGCGAGATCTTTACAATATTATTCCAGTATTGAAAAATGGCGAATTGGTAGCAAGAGAAGGGAACTACGCTTCTCTACAAACTACTTAAAATGATTGAAAATTCTTTAATGATAAAATTACCTGTATGATAAAATTTACCTTCGCTATTTATTTTGTGGTTTTTGCATTGCTTTTTTCCTGTTCTAAAAAAGGAGGAGACTATAACAGTACCAGTGTTTCTGCGTCCAGCGACATGGATCCGCGAGTGAAAGAGTTGCTTGCGAAAATGTCTATCGAAGAAAAGGTAGGTCAAATGACTCAAGTGAATTTAAGTGAAATACTAAAAGATAAATATTTTAGTAAAGACGCTACGATAGATCCTGCTAAGTTGGACTCGGCTATCTTTATATATAAAGTAGGCTCTATCCTTAACGCAGTACCAGGAGCACTTTCACTCGCAAAATGGAATTCTTTGATCAAAGAAATTCAAGATGCTGCGATGAAATCTCCAAATAAAATTCCGATTTTATATGGCATTGACGCTATTCATGGAGTAACATTTACACAAGAATCTACTTTGTTTCCGCACAACATTGCCGAAGCAGCAACAAGAAATGTCGACTTAGTAAAAGCAGGTGCTAAAGTAACGGCCAAAGAAACAAGAGCATCCAGTATTCGTTGGAATTTTGATCCAGTTTTGGATATAGCGCGTCAACCTTTGTGGGCGAGGTTTCCGGAAACCTTTGGAGAAGATCCCTATTTGATTACTCAAATGGGAGTGGCGACTATAAAAGGATACGAAGAGGACGGCCTTGATAAAATTACGTCCGTAGCGTCGTGTATGAAACACTTTATCGGCTATTCAAACCCAGCTTCTGGTAAAGACAGAACACCCGCTTATATTTCAGAAATTCAGTTGAGAGAATATTATCTACCACAATTTAAAGCAGCGGTAGAGGCTGGTGCATCTACGGTTATGATTAACTCTGGTGAAATAAACGGTATACCAGTACATTCTAGCAAATACCTGTTGACAGATGTTTTGAGAGGGGAGTTAGGTTTTAAAGGTGTAATTGTAACCGACTGGGAAGATGTCATTCGTTTGCATACCCGCCACAAAGTAGCCGCTACTCCTAAAGAAGCGGTGCGAATAGCCGTTGAATCAGGTATTGATATGAGCATGGTGCCAAACGATTATTCTTTCTATACTTTATTATTAGAATTGGTAAAAGAAGGAATAATTTCTTCCAACAGAATTGACGAATCGGTAGCACGTATTTTAAATTTGAAATTCAAAACAGGACTTTTCGCCAATCCTTATGGAGAAGAAGAGGCGATGAAAAATTTTGGACTTCCTGAATACAAAGTTTTAGCATTAGAAGCTGCCAGAGAAGCAATGACCTTATTGAAAAATGATTCTGTGAAAGGAATTCCTGTTTTGCCTTTATCTAAAAAAGCGAAAGTGCTAGTAGCGGGTCCCGCAGCATTTACAGTTACGGCGTTGAATGGATGTTGGTCGTTCAGCTGGCAGGGAGACGATGCAAGCCGGTACCCATCTTCTTATAAAAATGTAGTGCAATCTATTTCGGACAAGATTGGGGAGAAAAATGTAGTGAGCCTAAATGAGCCTTTTTATAAAAATGGAGAACACTATAATACAGCAGCGCTGACTGCAAAAGCAAAACTAGTCGATTACATCGTTTTGTGTTTGGGAGAAAATGCTTATGCAGAAACTCCGGGAACTATTTTTGATTTAACGCTTGACAAAAACCAACTTGAATTAGCGAAGGCTGCTATTGCTACAAACAAACCTGTAATATTGGTATTGTTGGAAGGAAGACCTAGAATAATAAGAGAAATTGTACTAGGAATGAAAGGTGTGCTTCAAGCGTATTGGCCAGGCAGTCAAGGTGGAGCTGCAATAGCGGATGTTCTTTTTGGCGATTACAATCCAAATGGCAAACTTCCGTATTCGTACCCAGCTTATACAGGCATGGTAATGACTTACGATTACAAATATTCGGAAGCAGAAGAAGAACTGGTACCGGGAGTATTTGCAACAACTGGTTATCGTCCGCAGTGGCCTTTTGGTTTTGGATTGAGTTATACTACGTTCAGTTATTCTAATTTAAAATTAAGTAAGGACCGGATTATTGGAGACGAAAAACTTACGGTTACCGTGAATGTAAAGAATACAGGTTCTAGAGATGGCAAAGTTTCGGTAGAGCTTTATACGAAAGATCTTTATGCCTCTATTACGCCAAGTCAAAAACGACTTAGAAGATTTACTAAAATAGAGTTGAAGGCTGGCGAGTCAAAATCTGTTTCTTTCGAACTCACAAAAGACGATTTGGCATTTGTAAATGCAGCACTTAAGACCGTGACAGAAGATGGCGGATTTGAGGTGATGATAGAAGATCAGAAAGTGGGATTTGTCTATAAAGGTAAATAGGTACAGCTATTTTAAAATGAAACCTACCATTACTTGTCGTCAATAGGCAAATAATGGTAGGTTTTTTCCTTGCAAACTGTACTAAATTTATAAAATAAATTATATTTTCAAGAATGTAATCTATTATTAATTAGGTTAT
>JAYTHK010000015.1:0-20375 GCA_043732665.1 Cytophagales bacterium
AGAATATCTTTACCTTTGTATCTTTCCATTATATCTCTTATTTTGATACAATCTTAAACATACACAACGCAGTATATCTGCATTGGCGAATAAAATATCTAATCCTTTATACTTATATTAAATTAAGCTATTCAATAAATTGAACCAATTGTGAACTATTGAACTAAGAATATCTGCATATTCAGCCGAAGTACAACCGATTTTATTAATTGATATAATAAATATAATTGATTATCAGTTATTTGAATACAAAATATACGCATCATCGGAGAACGTTGTGCTGCTGGAAAAACGGTAATCGAATAGTTCAATTATACTATATTTTATACTGATTATCAATAAATTAACGCTATATTTATTGAACTGATTTGAACCACTGTAAACGGCTTCTATTCAACCGATTTTTCATTATAATTCATTGGTTTGTTGGTAGGTTTAGATAATATAAAAAAGCTACAGTATTCACTACAGGTAATGGTATAGTGAATACTGTAGCCATATAGGTATACATGTGGTAATACTGTAGTCACCTTTTTATTAATGAAAAGGCTATCATTTTTAAATTTAACAACATCGTATTTCCATAGATCTTCTTCCACAAAGATAATACCCTCCACATTGGGGTATCTTTTCTTTGTGTGTTCAATCATTAAAGGGGGAATAAGTACTATTTACGAACTGTCCATCGGTCTAGAAGTATCGGTCAATAGAATTTTTGAGTTTTTAAAATAGGAACTAAGAGTCTGATTTACTTTTATTCCAAGCTTATTTAGTATATTTTTTAGTATATTACTAATTTATTTAGTAATATTAACTCTTATGGAGAGAGCAATATTACACATGGACTTAGATTCCTTCTTTGTCTCGGTCGAAAGATTGAAGAACGCTGCTTTTATTGGCAAGCCAATTATCGTGGGAGGGAATAGCAATAGAGGTGTAGTAGCTTCCTGTAGTTACGAGACAAGAAAGTTTGGTGTGCATTCAGCTATGCCGATGAGAATGGCCAAGAAACTTTGCCCTGATGCTATTGTGATCAGTGGCGATATGGAAAGCTACAGCAAGTATTCTTCTGTGGTCTCGGAGATTATTTCAAGCCGTTCTCCTGTTTTTGAAAAACGATCCATAGATGAGTTTTATGTGGATCTGACAGGTATGGAAAAATTCTTTGGCTGTTATAAATGGTCAACAGAAATAAGACAAAGGATTATAAAGGAAACAGGTCTTCCTATTTCTTTTGGACTATCCATAAACAAGCTGGTTTCCAAAATGGGTACGAGCAAAGCCAAACCCAACGGTCAGCTGCAAATACCGAATGGTGAAGAACGGGCGTTTATTGCTCCGATGTCTATTCAAAAAATTCCAGGAGTGGGTGAAGAAACGGCTGCTCATTTGTACAGCATGGGTGTAAAAACGATCAAAACACTTCGTGAAATTCCTGTTCAATTGCTGCAAAAAGAATTCGGGAAAAACGGAACACTGATCTGGGAAAAAGCAAATGCTATTGACGAGTCTCCGGTAGAACCTTACGACGAACAAAAATCTATTTCTACAGAAAGTACTTTCCATTCGGATACTACAGACGTTAATTTTCTAAAATCAATACTTGTAAAACAATCGGAAGAACTGGCCTTTGAACTCCGCAAAAGCCAACGACTCACAGGATGTATTACCATAAAAGTTCGGTATTCCGATTTCAACACCTTTACGCAGCAAAAGAAAATCATCCTCACTGCCAGCGATTCGACCTTGATTGATCTGGCAAAACAAATCTTTGATAAACTCTATGATAAAAGAGTTCTTGTACGAATGGTTGGAATCCGCTACAGTCATTTGGTTTATGGAAATCCACAGATAGATTTATTTGAAGATACGGTCGAATCGGTAAGACTTTACGAGGCTATGGATAAAATAAAAAACAAGTACGGAGCCTTAGCCATAAAAAGAGCGGTAAGTGCGGTTAAGAGCCGATAACTATGTACCTCAACTGTCATACCTATCATAGCCTTCGATACGGCACGCTTTCTCCAGAAGAGCTGGTAAGAGCAGCTGTACAAAAGAAGGTAGATTGCTTGGTCTTAACAGATATTAATAATACTTCCTGTGCTTATGATTTTGTCAGGGAATGCATCAAAGAGGATATTCGCCCAGTATTGGGAATAGAATTTCGAAGCGCAGAAGGCAAATTTTTATATATCGGTATTGCTAAAAACAACAAAGGCTTTTACGAACTGAATACTTTTTTCACCCAACATTCATTAGGTAGTATTCCACTGCCTGATCGTGCGCCCATCTTTGAAGAGGTGTATGTTCTTTACCGAAGCAATCAGATTGCTCCCAATAAATTAAAGGAAAATGAATTTATTGGAATTGCCCCTTACGAACTTCCAAGACTGCATACTTCTGACTTGAAAGAATACATGGAAAAACTGGTCATGTTAAACACGGTTACCTTTGCGAATCAGCAAGGGCATGAAACCCATTGCCTGCTTCGTGCTATTGATCAGAATACTTTACTATCAAGACTCGATTATGAAACGGTAGCACATAAATCGGAGCTCTTTTATACAAAAGAAGAGCTGCTAAAAAAATACGAAGCTTTTCCAGAGGTCATTTCCAATACAGAGAAACTAATAGCAGATTGTGAAATTCACCTGAACTTAGAATCGAATAAAAATAGGAAATACTATACTGGAAATAAGGCTACCGATATCAAACTTCTGGAAAAACTTGCCTACAGTGGTTTTAACTACCGTTATTCAGAAGACGACAAGGAAGCTATGACAAGGCTGAAAAAGGAGTTAAGAATAATCGCCGAACTGGATTTTCTTTCTTACTTTTTAATTACCTATGACATTATTGTCTATTCTCAATCTAAAGGTTACCATCATATCGGACGTGGAAGTGGTGCAAATTCCATTGTCGCCTATTGTTTAAAAATAACAGACGTAGACCCAATGGAGCTGGATCTGTATTTTGAACGCTTCATCAACCCGCACCGTCATTCTCCTCCTGATTTCGATATTGATTTTAGCTGGGACGAAAGAGACGATGTGATTGATTATATCTTCAAACGTTTTGGAAGCGATCATGTAGGATTATTAGCTACTTATTCTACTTTTAGTGGTGCTTCCATTATCCGTGAACTGGGAAAAGTGTTTGGACTTACCAAAAATGATATTGACGTTATTGCCGACGAACCTAAGCTAACACATAAACATCATCCACTCGCCAAAAAGATATTCGAGTATGGAGAAAGAATAGACGGATTTCCCAATCACTTAGGCATACATGCCGGAGGGATTATTATTACCGAAGACCCGATCAACAAACACACGGCATTACAAATGATGTCGAAAGGTTTTCCGATTGTACAGTTTGATATGAATGTGGCAGAAGAAAACGGTTTCTTTAAATTCGATATACTCAGCCAGCGAGGCTTAGGTCATATCAAAGAAGCGGTAAATCTTATCAAAAGGAACAAGCAGATCAATATTGATATACACAGAGTAGCAGATTTTAAAAAAGATGAAAAGATAAAAGAGCAGCTCAGTAAAGCAAAGACGATTGGTTGTTTTTACATCGAATCTCCTGCTATGCGTGGACTGATTACCAAACTACGTTGTCAGGATTTTCTTACCCTGGTAGCCGCCAGTTCGATCATTCGCCCTGGAGTAGCCAAAAGTGGGATGATGCGCGAATACATCAGACGTTTTCAGAATCCTGATAAAATCGAATACCTGCATCCTAAGTTTAAGGAACTGCTGAAAGAAACGTTTGGCGTAATGGTCTATCAGGAAGACGTGATTAAAATCGCCCATTATTTTGCAGGGATTGATTTAGCAGAAGCCGATATTCTCAGAAGAACCATGAGCGGAAAAAACAGAGCCCAGAAAGCATTTGTAAAAATACGAGAGACCTTCTTTTCCAATTGCCGCAGTTATGGGTATGCCGATACCCTGACAGAAGAAGTATGGAGACAGATCGAAAGCTTTTCAGGGTTTTCTTTCTGCAAAGCGCATTCTGCCAGTTATGCGGTAGAAAGTTACCAGAGTCTTTTTCTTAAGACGTATTATCCTTTGGAGTTTATGGTAGCGGTCATTAATAACTTTGGTGGTTTTTACGACCGAGAGTTATATGTACACGAAGCACGAATGGCAGGCGCTACGATAGAGGCTCCCTGTGTCAACAATAGTGAGTATACCACTACGATTTATGAAACGACCATTTACCTTGGTTTTATTCACCTCAAAGACCTTGAAGAAAAAACAGGCAAGAATATTATTAAGGAACGTAAACAGAACGGTGCTTACATGAGTATGGAAGATTTTGTACAGCGGACAGGTACTACAAGAGAACAATTAATTATACTGATTCGCATCGGGGCATTACGATTTACAGGTTCTACAAAACAGGAATTGCTCTGGCAAAAGAATAATTATTTAAAACAAAAAAAAGAACGAACACTTAATCCTGTCCTTTTCAACGAACCAATCAAAACCTATACATTACCTACTCTTGAGATCAATGCATTAGAAGAAGTTTATGAACAAATGGATTTGTTGGGTTTTCCACTTGTATCCCCTTTCGATTTATTAAAGACTGATTTTCGTGGGGAGGTTATGGCAGAACAATTAAAAAAATACGAAGGAAAGAAAACACGTATGGTTGGTTATTTTGTAGCCAAGAAACAGGTGCGTACCTCCGATCATAGGATGATGAATTTTGGAACATGGGTAGATTATGAAGGAAACTTTTTTGATTCTACGCATTTTCCTGATTCCTCTGAAAAATACCCTTTCAGAGGCAAGGGCTGTTACCTGATACTTGGAAAAGTAGTTACCGATTTTGGCTTTCCAAGTTTGGAAGTAGAAAAAATGGCTAAACTAGAAATGAAAAACATTCAATAGAATAGGTTAATTTAGAACAGATGCTGTACGCTATTGTAGATATTGAAACCACAGGAGGAAGTGCTGCTTACCACAAGATCACAGAAATCTGTGTTTTGCTGCACGACGGAAAAGAAGTGATAAAGAAATTTTATTCACTCATAAATCCAGAATGTCACATTCCTCTTAACATTACTTTGCTCACGGGGATTACCGATGAGATGGTAGCCGCTGCACCAATGTTCCATGAAGTAGCCAAAGAAATTTATGAGATTACGGACAATGCCATTTTTGTAGCGCACAATGTAAACTTTGATTTTTCTTTTCTGAAAAAAGAATTTGAGGAACTGGGAGGTGAATTTGTGCGTAAAAAACTTTGTACCGTTCGTCTCAGTAGAAAACTAATACCAGGTTTTCGTTCTTACAGTCTAGGAAAACTTTGCGAGAGCCTGAATATTATCGTAGAAAACAGGCACCGGGCACACGGAGACGCGGAGGCAACGGCAAAGCTTTTTACCATGCTTTTGGAAATCGACAAAAATCAGGAGTTTGTAAAATATTCACTCAAAAAAAACTCCAAAGAAACCACGCTTCCTCCTAATATTTCTAAAGAGACTTATGAAACCTTGCCGGAAAAAACGGGTGTTTATTATTTTCACGACCGGAATGGAAAAATTATTTATGTTGGGAAAGCAGGAAATATAAAAGACCGGGTTTGTAATCATTTTTCAGGAAACACGCATACCAAAACTAGGGTACTCTTTTTAACCAATATTTACGATGTGAGTTATGAAGTGACAGGCAGTGAACTAATCGCACTGTTAGTAGAAAATGAAGCCATTAAAAAGCATTATCCCCGTTATAACCGGACTAATAAAACGTTCACGTTAAACACAGGTTATTATACTTACGAAGATCAGAACGGCTATCTGCGTCTTGCTATAAACAAATGTGGTAAAAGAGATAAACCTTTGCTTACGTTCAAGAATCAAACCGAAGCCATGACACATGCACTAGTCCGGATAAAGAAATTCGGATTGTGTTTGAAGCTCTGTAATATTATCCCTTCCAATCAGCAATGTTCTTTTGATGAGGTTAAAGCGTCTGGACATTATTGTATCGTTTGTCACCAAGAACAATCACCTGAAGTATACAACGTTCTTTTTAAAAAAGCTTTTCTGAGTGTTCATAACGAACGTTCTTTTGTAGTAAAAACTCGTGGAAGATCAGAGCAGGAAGAAGGATTTATTTGGGTAGAAAAAGGACGGTTCTTAGGGTATGGGTATATTCCTGAAAGTGCTGCCATTTCACATTTTGAGGATATTAAAAATTTCATTCAACCTTGTTATGATACACAGGATTCGCAAACTATTATTGATGCACATGTGAAGAAGGCGAGGCTACTCAATAAAGAACCGATACTGGTGTATTATTGTCGTTAAAAGATGAATTAAATAGTTTCCATTTTCTCGCTTATAAATCCTAAGATTATTTTATACCTATTATCTAATATTATCGATATTATATCTTTTGAGTTTCCTGCATCTCACAATAATGAAAAAGAATAAATAGTAAAACTAATAAATAAGTACGAATGGCTTGTAAATAGTATGCTGTCAGATTTTTTTCGTCCTATTTTTTAGAAAGTTAATAATTTCTTCCTGATTACTGTATATACAATTTATATCTACAAATTTATTTGCAAGATATTTATAATTGTGTGTCATGAGAAGGAACCAAATGAAAAAATAATCAATTTCTTTAAAAACAACAGATTTGTTTAATGCGTATTTTTCTTTGTTATCCTGAAAATTTTTTGGCATATCAGTCCAATGCATAGCTGGTGTTAAATGATGTCCAATATGATAGCCGTCGTTAAAGCATCTTTTATTATAAACGGTATTGATACAGGTAATACTATTACGGTAACTATTTCCAGGATCTGTGGAATCTATGAAAGCATGTTGCGCCCAATTACCAGCCATCATAGCATACCTTACAAAAAAGAACGGAAGCACGAAAACAACTAAAGTAGCCTGCCAATTGAAGAAGGATAAAGCGATACACATTAAAATAAAACTGAATTCTCCAAGTAATATTTTCTTTAAGAACCGTGATCGGTTCTTTTTTCTGAAATACATCGACAATTCTACTATTCCAAAAAGAAAAAATCTGCCAAAGTATTTTAAAAAATCTATCAGATTATCTCTTTGGTAATTCATGGTTGAGCTAATGTCTGCAGAAAGATTATTTTCAGCATGATGCATTCCTATATGATGATAAAAATAGGTTTCTGGTGATTCACCATAGAATGGGCCAAGTATCCAAGGAATATAATAATTCATAAATTTATACTCTTCCTTAAATAATTTACGATGACTTGTATTATGTAACATCAATACGTATGGACCTAGCATGATTCCTACGTTAAAGACAAGATAAGGAACTGCAATCCACCAGCTAAATTTATTAGGAAAGAAAAGGTAAATTGATATAGGTAATATAAAAAATGTAATTTTTAAGCAAAGATATATGAAGGGAAGATCTCTTTCATCACGAATGAATCGCACAAATAAATTATCAACCTTGCTGTAATTTCCCCTTTTTTCAAATACAGGATCTTTTAAATCTATTTCTAATATTTTCATAAAATTTGGCCGCCATTAATTATAAAATTTTTAACCACAATAGCCAAAGATAAAATTTGTACTTGATAATGTGCGGAAATGCTTGATTTTTTAGCAATGAATTCTGGCAATAAGCTAATTAACTAATTATTGTCATAGATATAGTCATAAATTTCATCTAATAATTATAGGATTAAGTAGTATCAGCATGATTTTTTAAATATTTCAAATATGATATGATTCCCATATATTTAATTGTGAAAATATCAATTTTTATTTATTTCTGAATTTAAATTTTTAATCGAGTGAAACTCTTCTTCTAATTCTTTACATGCCTCTGCACAGATATCTTCAAGTTGTAAAACTAACTTCGGAATTTTTTCGTTTTGCAACTGTATATTGTTTGCATATTCCTGAACTTTTTTGGCTATGTTTTCAAAATCTTTGCTAATACCCATTATTGAAAATGAAGGGATCATTTTATGCACCGCCCCTTGCAATAGATTCCAATCTTTATCCTGCAAACCTTGTTTCATTGCGCTGATTAAAGGTGGTGTTTGTTCCAAATAAGTGGAAATCATTTCCATCATTAATCTCGGGTCAGATTTTGTGCGGTGGGCTAAATACCTCAAGTCAACGTATTTCAAATTTTTTCTTTGACTAGTTTCATTCTTACTGTCTTCGTTATTTTGTATAAACTCGGGTTTCTTAACTAAACCAACTATTTTATTGTATAATAATTTTTCATCAAATGGTTTTGAGATATAATCATTCATACCAACAGCTTTACATTTTGTTATATCAACGGTGGTTACATCGGCTGTTAAAGCGATGATGGGGATTTTAGAGTTCATTGTATTGCGAATGTACTCGGTAGCTTCAAAACCATTCATTTCAGGCATTTGTAAGTCCATCAAAATGATGTCATAGCGGTTGGTTTGTAGTTTTGCAATGGCATTTTTTCCATTTTCGGCAATATAGTAGTCAAACCCGAAATCATCCAAAAGTGTTCTCATCAGTAATTGATTGAGCGCAATGTCTTCAACCACTAACACCTTTATCTTTTTAATTTCCGTTTCCAATTCAATTATTTCTGTTTCTAATTCTGTGGTAGCTTTCGTTTTTTGAAAACTTAATATAAAGCTAAAAGTAGAACCCTCGCCGATTTTGCTTTTTATCTGAATACTTCCCCCTTGTGCTTCTACTAATTGCTTGACAATAGCAAGCCCTAATCCAGTTCCCCCATACAACCTTGAAGTGCCAGTAGATTCCTGCTCAAAATTTTCAAAAATCTTTTCTATCTTATTTTCAGGTATTCCAATTCCAGTATCTTTAACTGAAAATTCAATAGTTATTTTCTCTTCATCTTCACTCAGCAAATAAATGCTTACTGTAATTTTACCTTTTGTAGTAAACTTTACAGCATTGCTAACAAGATTTAAAATGATCTGATGCAAACGCACTTGATCACCAACCAATACCTCGGGTATTTTGTTATCGTATTCTTTAACCAATACTAAATTTTTTTCGTGAATTTTTGTCTCAAATAAATGGAGTATAGCAGATATGGAAGATGCTATTTTAAAAGGAATTTGTTCAAATGTCATTTTTCCGGCATCTACTTTTGCCAAATCGAGTATGTCATTAATAAGCACTATTAGTGTATCACCGCTTATTTTCATAGCTTCTATATATTCTCTTTGCTTGGCGGTCATATGGGTTTTCGACATCACTTTTGTAAATCCAATTATAGCATTCATAGGTGTACGAATTTCGTGACTCATGGTCGATAAAAATTGCTGTTTGGATTTCATGGCATCTTCTGCAAATATTTTTGCCTCCATTAACTCTTTTTCAATATTTTTTTGTTCGGTAATATCTCTTGCTACTACTACAGCACCAAGTATATTTCCACTGCTATCTTTATATACGGAACCATTAAATAATACATCTGTGAGTTCACCATCTATTATTGTTAGCGGATAATTTGCTACAAAGCCTTTTGCAAATACTTCTTGATAAACATTCCGAGCTTTTTTAGGATCGGTAAAATAATTTTTAAAATCAGTACCTATAAGTTCTTCACGTTTTTTACCAGTAATCTTAGCCATAGCCCCGTTAACATCCATAATTTTGCCTTTGGTATTTATGGTAACCAATGGGTCTAAACTCGCTTCTATCAGGCTTCTTGCGTATTCAGATTTATTTTTTTTTGTTTTCATATTATTTACTTTATTCCCTTTTTCTAACAGATTCAACTTTTGCTGTTCTATTATTAAAAATATGAAGTTGTCAAATCGTTAACTATTTTAAGGAGGTTGAATATAAATCTCTATCAAAGGAATGAAAATAAAGATCATCAAATGTTACAAAATTGTTAGGGTAAGTTGTATTATTCATAGGTTGTATAAATTATAGAATAATTACTTTAAAATTTAGATTTATTTAATCCTAGTATTTCAACGTTTTCTTTTTATCATTGATTGAAGGTGGTTTTTTTTAATATAAAAATAGGATTAGATATTTTATTCGCCCATGTAGATATACTGCATGGATGATGTTTAAGATTGTATCAAAATTAAGAGATACAATGGAAAAATATAAAGGTAAAGATATTCTATCATTTAGCGATAGGTTTACTACAATTGTTTACCTTTGGTTTTAGTTACGATGTAAATACTTCACCACTTTCTCAATTCTACAATTACAGAGGTGCTACTGAGATTATGGTGTCTTATAAATTTCCAGTAAAAAGGAAAAAGAAAGTGACAGAAGATTATTCTGTAGGGCAGGTAAAAGATATTTTCATATACCGTGACCGAACTATAGAAACAGAAGAAGGCGACAAAACTAAAGGATATGTTTTTTGTCTGAAAGTATCGGTAAACTTCGAGTTTAACGATACTACGCTAAGCGATAAATCTAAAGCGCAATTGAGTGATATTGCCAACCTGATGAAGGGTAATAAGAATTTAAAAGTAAAAGTAATCGGACACTCCGATAATATGGGTACTAAGAAAAAGAACCAGGATATTTCAGAACAATGTGTACAGGTTGCTGCTAATTATTTAATAAGACTTGGTATTGCTAAAAATAAAATAATTATGAAAGGTAAGGGAGACAGCGAACCGCTCAAATCTAATGATACAAAAGAGAGAAGGACAATAAACAGGCGCGTGGAATTTGAGATATATAAATGAAATTGATCTAATTTTTATTCGATGGTATACCCTATATTTTCTGTAAGAAGCCTGCTGGTATTTTTGTTTTTTAGTTTCATTTCCAATAGTTACGCTCAGGTAAATTCTGGTGTAACGGATTCTTTGAAAAAGACTAAGAAACATGGTATCATTCTTCAATTAGACAGAAGAAATTCTTTTATTCATAAAAACCATATTGGTATAAATGGAATTCTGATAGGTATTCAATATAAGAAAAAGCATCAGTTTTCTGTAGGTTTTTATTGTCTCGAACCTTGGAAAAAACCTGATGTAACAACAAAACAGAATAGTTTAGGAACTTACAGAGAAAGTGTCAAGTTTAATTTATATTATGGAAGTTTAAGATACAAATATACGTTTTTCGAAAAGAATAGAGTTTCAGTAGGTATTCCATTTGAGCTCGGTTTCGGAGTTGCGCACTCAAAGGTTGTGTTATTGGATTACAATATAAAAGCAGAGGCTCATGTCTATTTTATTCCTGCACAGGTAGGCTGTTTTTTAAGAGTTAAAGTAACCCGGTGGTTCGCTGTATTTGGATCTATCGGATACAGAACACTTATAATGCAAAATCTATTTACTAAGCCAGGAGGAATAACGGTAGATTACAGTGGAATGTATTACCATTATGGAATTAGTATTTATTTAAAGAACATAATTCATGATGCTAAGAAACATAAAATACATTCGTAAAAATTCTGTCGTCGTTTGTGTCTGTGCTAATGCTATTAAAATTGGCGAGACGCCAACCAAGGCTAAATTATTGCATAGCAGCATACAAGAACCCACCACATTTTCCTATTGTGTAAAACTTTAGATCCTATTCTCACTGTAACACCTTAACACCTTAACACTTTTTTATTTACTTTTGAATCCAATAACTACGAATTTTAATGATGGAGGCAATTAAAGAAACCCACTTCAATTTTCCAGGTCAATCTGGATTCTACAAAGGTAAAGTAAGAGATGTTTATTATTTTGGTGAAAAATTGGCTGTAGTGGTCACCGATAGAATCTCAGCTTTCGATGTTGTACTTCCTGAACCTATTCCTTTTAAAGGACAAGTATTAAATCAAATAGCGGCCAAATTTTTGGAAGCTACAAAAGACATTGTTCCTAACTGGGTAATAGAAGTGCCAGATCCCAATGTTACTATCGGTAGAAAGTGCGAACCTTTTGCCGTAGAAATGGTTATTCGTGGCTACCTCGCAGGTCATGCGGCAAGAGAGTATAAGGCGGGAAAAAGAATACTTTGTGGCGTAGCATTGCCTGAGGGCTTGAAAGAAAACGACAAATTGGCTCAACCAATTATTACGCCTACGACTAAGGCGCATGAAGGCCACGACGAAGATATTTCCAAAGAAGAAATCTTGAAAAAAGGAGTGGTATCTGAAGACGATTATGAAAAATTAGAGACCTATACTCAGGCTCTTTACAAGCGAGGAACTGAAATTGCAGCTCAACAAGGATTGATTTTAGTAGATACTAAATATGAATTTGGTAAATCTGGGAGCGATATATTTCTGATTGACGAAGTACATACGCCCGATTCTTCCCGCTATTTCTATATAGAAGGTTATCAAGAGAGACAAAATAGGGGAGAAAATCAAAAGCAATTGAGTAAAGAGTTTGTAAGACAGTGGCTTATTGAAAATGGATTTCAAGGCAAGGATGGACAAAAGGTTCCTGAGATGACTCCTGAACTTGTAAAAAGTATCTCTGATCGTTATATAGAGCTTTATGAAAACGTTGTAGGTGAGAAATTTATAAAAGGAGACAACAGTGAATTATTCCATAGAATCGAAGAAAATGTTAAAAAAAGTTTAAAATAATGAAAATTTAAACTTTTTTTGTACCTTACATCCCGTATTATAAATAGCAATTTTTGCAAAATGAAGTATTCAGTAGAAAAAACAGAAAAATATACCTTATTTCAATTGAACGAGGAAAAACTTACTTCGATTGTAGCGCCTGAGCTAAAATCGGAACTCGTAAAGTTGAATGCTGAAGGTGTTAAAAATATAATATTAGATCTTAGTATTGTTAAGTATACTGACTCTTCAGGATTGAGTTCTATTTTGGTGGGCAACAGGCTTTGCGAAAACGAAAAAGGACTTTTTGTAATAGCAGCTCCTACAGAACATGTATTGAAACTTATTAGAATATCACAGCTTGACTCTGTACTTACCATTCTTCCTACTGTAGAGGAATCGATCGATGCCGTTTTTATGAATGAGTTGGAACAGAATCTCAAAGAAGAAGGTGGAAAAGAAGAATAAAAAATTACAAATGACCGGATATTTTCGGTCATTCTTTTTTATAACCACATAGCTCCCTTTTCTTTGTCTATAGAACTCAAAATATTAGGAACAGGTTCCGCATCGCCTGTTTATAACAGACATCCCTCTGCGCAGTTTCTAAATATTAACAACAATCATTTTTTCCTTATCGATTGTGGTGAGTGCACTCAGTTTCAATTGTTGAGGTACCGAGTTTCTCATACCAAAATAACACATATCTTCATTAGCCATCTTCACGGCGACCATTATTTGGGGCTTCTTGGCTTAATAAGTTCCATGCATTTATGGGGTAGAAAAAAAGATCTTTTTATATACGGCCCTAAAGGCTTATCCGAAATCATTACAGTACAACTTCAGTTTTCGGAAACGAATATCAGTTACAATATTCATTTTAAAGAATTGGATACTGAAAATTCCGAAAAAATTGTAGACGAAGCTACTTACACAGTGCACACGATTCCTCTTTCACACCGGATCAATTGCTGCGGGTTTCTCTTTCGAGAAAAACCTAAAAAAAGAAGACTTATCCTAGATAAATTACCAATCACCATTACGCCTTTGCAAAAAATCGCCTTGAAACAAGGCGAGGATATAAAAGGGCAGAACGGAGAAGTAGTACAAAATGGCGACTTAACATTGCCCGCTAAAAAAAGTTTGTCCTTTGCTTATTGTTCCGATACTCGTTATTTAGAATCCATTATTCCGATTATTAAAGAAGTAGACTTACTTTTCCACGAAGCTACTTTTCATAGTACTCTTATAGAACGAGCGGCTATCACGCACCACTCCACTGCAGAGCAGGCTGCTACTATAGCACTTAAAGCGAATGTTGGAAAATTGATTATTGGACATTTTTCTAGTAGGTATAAAGATTTAATACCCATTTTGGAGGAAGCAAGGGCTGTTTTTCCAAATACTGAATTGGCAGAAGAAGGAAGAACTTTTGTTGTAAACGAATAAAATCATGGAAGCAACGGTGAAGACGCAAGAATATAAGAAACAACATTTGTATATCATTTTGTGTGCTTTTTTTCTAACCAATGCGCTGATAGCCGAAATGATTGGCACCAAACTTTTTTCGTTGGAAGCCACCTTGGGCTTATCTCCTGCCAATATTCAATTGTTTGAAAATCTTCCATTGAGTTTTAACATGACTGCTGGAGTAGTATTGTGGCCATTCGTGTTTATTCTCACCGATATTCTTAATGAATATTTCGGCAAAGAAGGAGTGAAAAAGATAAGTTATATCACAGCAGCACTGATTAGTTACGCTTTCTTCATGATCTGGATAGCGATTAATTTATCGCCTTCTGATTTTTGGATAAACATAAATAGTAAAGACGGTACCGGCAATCTTTTTAATATAGATTATGCATTCTCGACTATCTTAGGTCAGGGACTAAATATTATCGTTGGTTCACTAGTAGCGTTTCTTGTAGGGCAACTACTTGACGCATACTTGTTTGAAGTAATTAAGAAGAAAACAGGCGATAAATACCTTTGGCTCAGATCTACTGGATCTACTTTTATCTCACAGTTGGTAGATAGTTTTGTGGTACTGTTCATCGCCTTTTATTTCATGCCTTCTCCCGATAAAAGATGGTCTTTGGCATTGGTTTTCTCTGTTGGCATTATCAATTATACCTATAAATTAGTAATGGCTATTTTTCTCACTCCTTTAATTTATGTCGCACATTATTTTATAGATAAGTACCTTGGTAAGAAAGTATGAAATAACGTTGTTAATTAGAATAAAACTAATAATGATAGAATAAATGATTGTTATGTATAAGTAAAAATATAATTATAATATTTATTTTTAGAACAATTTATGAGTATTCAAAGAGTACTAAGTGTAAAAAAGAGAATTATTAAATCTTAAAATAGACTAATAGTTATTATTTTTATAAACATTCAGAGTTACTATTTAGGAGGTAGGCGTATCTTATCTTATAAGAAACAATAAAATAAAGCTACTACCACCAATATTTATGAAAAAAACGCCCCGTAAACATTTCAATTTATTTATAGTCAATATTTTGTTACTACTGTGCTTTTCAACTGCAGAAGCGGCAACGTTTGTAGTGGATAATAATACCGATATTGACAACGCAGCGGCTTATACTTTAGCAGATGGAACCAATTCTTTAAGAAAGTGTATTAGAATTTCTAACTCAACTGCAGGAGCGGATATTATCAATTTTAATATAGGAGGTGCTGGTCCTTTTACAATTACGATAAGTGCGGGAGATCTTCCCAGTATTATTCAACAATTGACCATTAACGGACTCTCTCAGTCGGGTGCATCAGCAGGGAATCTTATGATTGAAATAAATGCCACGGCCGCAGGAAATGGATTAATGTTTGATAACGGTTCTGCCAATAGTGTCCTTACTGGAATATGTATAAATAGATCGAATAGAGGTATTTATGTAATAAATACCTCCGCAGTTACAATACAAGCTTGTTATGTAGGTACAAATATAACAGGTACAATAGCCCGTCCGTGCAATTGGAACGGAATACAAGTAGATAGTTCCCCTGATATAGTGATTGGAGGCAATGCTGGTATAACTACTCGTAACATCATCTCGGGAAATAGCCAGGTTGGAATTAGAGTTGACAATTCGTTGAGGATTCTTATCAATGGAAATTACATAGGGGCTAATGCTGCAGGGAATGCTGCATTGCCAAACCTCGGCAATGGAATTCAGTTTGTCAGTCCTTGCAATAATAGCGTGATTGGAAATGGACTTGTAGGTGGAAGGAATGTAATTTCAGGAAATGGTCAATCGGGAATGTATATCCAGTCTTCTTTAAATTTATCAGTTCAAGGCAACTACATTGGTACCGATTATACTGGCACACTTAAAATAGGAAATTCACAAAATGGAATAGCCGTTTATAGCGGTTCTAATAATCTGTTAATAGGCGGCGCCATTGCGGGGCAGGGGAATGTTGTCTCTGCCAATGGTCAGAATGGCGTTTACGTGGAAAGTTCTTTAGCACCTTCCTTCTATGGGAATAGGATAGGATTAAATAATTTAGGAACAGATACTTTGCCTAATCGTCAAAGTGGAATTTTTATCAATGTAAATTCAAATAATGCAATAATAGGAGGTAATTCAGCATTGCAACGAAATATTGTATCGGGAAATTTGAATTCGGGTATTTCTATTAGTCAATCAACCAGTCCTATACTCTATGGAAATATAGTGGGATCAGACATTACAGGAACAATTAATTTTGGAAATGCGCAATCTGGAATTACAATTAACAATGTGTCAAATAACCCAATAATAGGTGGGTCTGCAGTAGGACAAGGAAATTTAATTTCAGGAAATTATCAAACAGGTCTTAGTATTGACAATTGTGTTGCGCCCATTATAAAAGGAAATATAGTAGGACTAACGGCTACAGCAAATACTATTTTACCTAATAATTTCAGTGGTATTTATATTACCAACTCTTCTAGCCCAGTAATAGGTGGTACTGTAGCTACTGAGCGAAATATAGTTTCAGGAAACAAACAGTCTGGTATGGTTGTTATTTCTTGTGCTACTCCAACTATTCTTGGAAATTATGTAGGGGTAGACATTACCGGTTCTGTAAATCTTGGTAATGCGCAGCAGGGAATTGACGTGGAACTGCTTGATGGCGCGGTAATTGGCAATGGTACACTAGCAGGAATGAATATTGTATCTGGAAATGGATTTAATGGAATGAATATAACTGCGGCTACTAATACTACCATACGAGGAAATATAGTAGGAACAACTATCACAGGATTGATTGGTATTGGAAATAGTCAAAATGGAATTAATATTGTAAATGTCTCTTCAAATCCCATTATAGGTGGAGCAGTAGCAGGACAAGGGAATTTGGTTTCTGGAAATGGTGGCTCTGGTATCTATTTTAATAATTCTATTAACCCCATTGTTAAGGGGAATATAGTAGGAATGGCTTCTAATGGTACAACTGTTATTGCTAATCTCCAAGCAGGAATAGCAATGTTCAATGCATGCAACAATCCTGTAGTCGGAGGAGCAAGCTTGCCTGAAAGAAATCTTATCTCTGGAAACAAACAGATAGGACTTCACATAAATGCTTCTATCAGCCCCATTATTTATGGAAATTATATAGGTACTGATGTAACGGGTTTACTTAACAAAGGAAATGGAGAAAGTGGAATATATATCGATGGCGGATCTACGAACGCTATAATAGGCAGCACAACGGCAGGTACTAATAATTTAATTTCAGGAAATGCAATCAATGGTATAACTATAATCGGCTCTGCCAATGCTACGATAAAGTCTAATATTATTGGTTTAGGAATTGATGGGGTTACTGCTATTGGAAATTTGGGGGGAGGAATTCGCAACGAAAGTTCTGATAATCTCATAGTAGGAGGAACCACTATACCAGAAAGAAATCTAATTTCATCAAATAGCGGGGCTGGTGTATTGGTAATTAATTCTCTTAATGCTATTATAAAAGCAAATTATATTGGTGTAGACATTTCTGGAATGCTTCCCAGAGGAAATGGACAACACGGAATACAACTTACTAATTCAAATGCAGCGCTTATAGGGGGATCAACGCTAAGCGAAGGAAATGTAATTTCCAACAATGGAGGAGGTGGTATAAATATAAATACGTCGACAGATGTAGTTATAAAATCTTGTACTATCGGGCTTGCGTCTGATATCACAACAGCAGCACCGAATCTTCAGGGTGGAATCGGTGCTTATGGCGGTTCTCACAGACTTATTGTAGGAGGAGTATTAGTAACAGAACGTAATTACATTTCATCAAATACTGGTAACGGCATTACGGTAAACATCTCAAACGACATTTCGCTTGTCAATAACTATGTAGGCGTAGAAGTGACGGGATTACTTGCCCGTCCTAACACAGGAAACGGAGCAAGCATAGAAATTAGTAATAGAGCTATTGTCGGTGGTACGACCACTACAGCTAGAAATATTTTCTCTGCAAACGGTGCAAATGGAATACAAATTGTCACACGATCGATTGATGCAGTCGTAAAAGCAAATTATATGGGAGTAGGTGCTGATGGAGTTACGGTTCTTGGAAATACAGATAATGGTATCTACATGGGAGATTCTTCCAATCATGTTACCGTTGGAGGTTCTACCATAGCGGAAAAAAATGTATTGTCCGGCAATGGTACTTCTGGAATTGGTGATGGGTTCAGATCTGTATCGTGCAGCCGTCATGTGATCTTAGGAAATTATTGTGGTGTAGATGTAACAGCAACTATAGCGATAAAAAATTCTTGGTCAGGAATTTCTTTAAATGAAGGAAATGCGATCACTGTAGGAGGTTCGGGAGCTAACGATGGCAATATTTGTGCGGGCAATAGAAATGAAGGAGTATATTTTAGAAATGCAACACATACCAAATTTACAGGAAATTATGTAGGTACAGATAAAACGGGGACACTTCAACTTGGAAATGGAAATTGGGGTATAAATATTCGTGCGGTAAGTACAAATAATATTATCGGAGGTTCTCTCGCAGCGGCTAATATCATAGCACACAATCAAAATATAGGGCCTTTAGTAGGATCTGGAGACGGTGTATTTGTAGAGGGAGGTTCACAATACAATACCATTACATATAATAAAATATACTGCAACGCAGGGCTTGGGATTGATCTTAATGCAACTGCCAACGAAAGTATTCCAAAACCTGTAATTATTACTTCTACCGCTAATCAGATCTCAGGCACAGGCTCTATTAATGGAGATCTAATTCATGTATACCTAAACACGACTACTGGTGCAGGTTGTAATTGCGAAGGAGAACAATTTATAGGAACGGCTGTAATCTCGGTTGGTGCATGGATACTAAATCATGGATTAGGATTGACGGCCACACAAGCAGGTAATCTTACTGCTACAGAGACAACCGCTTTGGGAAGTACTTCTGAATTTTCAACTTGTCTTATTCCGCTTCCAGTAACAATAGTGGCCTTCACAGCACAGAAGCTAAACGACCATGCTTCAATTTTAGAATGGAAAACAGGCTATGAAAAAAACAACGATTATTTCATAATAGAAAGAAGTTCTGATGGAATTAATTTTGAATCTATCGGAACAATAAAAGGAGCAGGTTCTTCTGCGAGTCTTATCTCTTATTCATTTACAGATGAAAATCCATTGCCCGGTATAAATTACTATCGCCTAAAACAAGTTGACTTTAATGGTCAATCGGAAAACAGTATTATAAAAACTGTAAATTTTGGAGCCTCTGTATTGGCATTGGCTTCAAACGGTTTAGACTACTACATTGCTGTAAATAATGAGGAGGACATACAAGTAAATTATATAATCTATTCTGCTGAAGGAAAAGAAGTAAGAACTGGTAACCTACTGATGGGAGGAAATATAAAAAAAGCCACCCTCGATTTAACAGGACTTGCTACCGCAATTTATTATATTAAAATAAATGCAGGAGAAAATTTTATTTCAGATAAATTGCTTGTTAAGTAAACACACAAATTCTTTTCTGTATGGCTCACAAGTTTATTAAACTAAGATTTATTGATTAGACGATGTCAACAAAGCTCTTAGTTGAATAGAGAAAGAAACAATTTCCACATAAAAGATTAAAATAGAAACCAATCAACATAATTTTTGCACTTGCTGATAAATCTCTAACTAGTCGCGACCCTTAAAAAGCTATGTATGCCTTACTATTGTTGTTGTGTAAGATAAAAAAAGTGTTTGGTGGATTCTAATCCTAAATGTACCAGTTGGGTGTTTTGAATCTACTGCGAGAAAATTTCATTTGGGCTATTAAACTCAAATCTTTTCCTGTGTCTATTGTTTACTGCGTGTCGGGTGTCTTCACCCGACATAATTTTAATATGTAAGTCCATGTCTTTTAGTATAGGAATTTTTTATAAGGTATGGGACAGGAAGCCAGTGATAAAATCCAGATGCAAAAGGAGGAACACCCCCATCAAAATCTAATTCTGACCCACAAAAACAACCTACGTTATACGATGTAGATATTGTCCAGCCAATACAATATCTACATCGTACAAGGGAAGAGGTAGTTTCTCATGTAACAGGAGTTAGGATGAATGACTTTGAGAGTGGTACTAATATTCTAGGAGGTGATGTATACCGTACCTCTTTCTAGTGGTTATTGCGCTCAAATAATCAATTTTTTTTCTTTATTTTAAACTTCATTTTACTATTTTTATGCTCTGAAAGAATATGCTAACGTATTGATTACATAAATTTTAAAAACTAGTGCCACGGTTATGCAATCCCCGGAGCCACAGGTGACCCTTGTTGGAGCTTTTCT
>JAYTHK010000016.1:0-2113 GCA_043732665.1 Cytophagales bacterium
ACCATCATCACAGGTTTACCCAAATACATTGCTTCGCAGATCGACTCAAAACCAGCAGTACTTACAAAACCAGAACAATTTTTCATATAGTCAAGAAATATCTTATCGTTCAGTTTGTGAAAAGTAAGATTTTCGTGTGGCACAAAATTATCGTCCACCCCTGCTTTATCCCAGAAACAATGAAGGTTTAAAGATTTATGTGATTCATGCCACTTTATAATATCTTCCCCATACCCACTGTTGACCATATACGCCAAAATGAAATTCTTATTTTCAGGGAGTATGTCAAAAATTTCGCTTCTAAGCAAAGGCGGTACAACTCTTATATTATCTCTTAACACATTCTTCATAGGGCGAAAAGAAAGCCCAAGTCTTTTAGATGCTCTAAAAGAGGTAGCGTGTGTATTAAGCTGAACCATGACCCTCTCCATCATTTTTTGTTTTGGAAATTCAAAATCAGGATGCAGCATCAAATATTGATGCCCTATACAAATGTATTTCGCTTTTGGTTTATAAAACAGAGAATACAAACCTCCCAGCAGATCATAAAAATTAATTAGTACGTCGGGTTCGTATTCTTTTACCTTTTTATCTATTACTTTCAAATTAGAAAGAAAAAAACCTGTACGCTTGAGATTTTCCGTAATGGTTGGGAAAATTTGGATCGCTTTTCCCTTTTTGTCCGTTACGAAATTTGGACTTTCGAAAGAAATGACTTCTGTCTTTATTCTTTCAAAGAAAAAAGAGGGAATCTCCCGTCTTTTACTTTTCCCTACCAACACACAACACAAAGAATGCCCAGCCCTTTCTAGCATATCTCTTAGCGATATGGCTTGCGTCATGTGCCCCCTTCCTTCACCTTGTACTATAAAAATGAACTTTAATTTCTTCTGTTCCATACATCTTAATCGTCATGTACAAAAGAAAGAAATGAACTTTAACTCACTATTAACGGAATATTAAATCGCGCTACAATCAGATAAAATCATTGTAACTAAATTTAATTAGAATAGTATATTATCTTAAAAAATGCTTGTTTTGCGAAACAAATTATAGAAAAATGACAACAACAGGTAAGGAGAAGATCGCATTTATAGTAAACCCAATCTCCGGAGGACGCAGTAAGAAGGGCTTTGAAGAGATGGTGAGAAAAAGTCTTAATCTAAGCAATTTCGATCCTATTATTTCTTATTCTGAAAAACCAGGGCATGCGAGCGATTTAGCCAAAGAAGCTTTAGCTCAAAATATAAAAAAAATAATAGCCGTAGGAGGCGATGGCACGGTAAACGAAGTTGCAAAAATGCTTATCAACTCGGATGCAGCTTTAGGAATTATCCCTTTTGGATCTGGAAACGGGCTGGCAAGACACATGGGAATATCCGTAGACCCAGCCAAAGCAATTGAACAATTAAACTCGGCTACCATAAAAATAAACGATGCTGGCGTTATTAACGGCATGCCTTTTTTTTGTACTTCAGGAATAGGCTTTGATGCTCATATAGGAAAAATATTTGCCACCCTAAAAGGTCGAGGATTTATAGGTTACGTTAAAGCTGTTCTAAAAGAATTCGCTTCCTATAAACCACAGCAATACAAACTTATCGTAAATGGCGTTGCTACTACTAAAAATGCATTCCTCATTACCTTTGCCAATGCTTCTCAATATGGTAACAATGCCTATATTGCGCCGCAAGCCGATGTAGCTGATGGAAAATTAGATGTATGTATCTTAAAGCCATTCCCAGTATACTCAATGCCAGCACTTGCATTGAGAGTATTCAATAAGACTGCCGACAAATCCTCTTTCATGGAAACGATGAAAGGAACAGAGATTACCATTGAAAGAGAAAGTTCGGGCCCCATTCATTTAGACGGCGAACCATTTGAAACAGGTAAAGAAATAAAAATAGAAATAATTCCAGCCTGTCTAAAAATATTGGTATAAAATAAAGATGTTAGGTGAGAAGTGAGAAGTAAAAAACAAAAACAATCTTTTACCTTTCACTTCCCACCATATTATCAAATTACGATACGTCTCTACGAAGATTCGTTTTTCTTGTTTTTAATTCTTCTCTTAATAATATCAAATCTTCGATGTAAGAAGAGTTTTCTT
>JAYTHK010000017.1:0-7275 GCA_043732665.1 Cytophagales bacterium
TTGGCTTCATTGGTCTAAAAGATTAGGACAGGGAATAAACTTACCACTGCTTGGATGGCAAATTCCAATTGGAAATTCTACCCTCTCAAACGCTGTGGGTGTAAACAAATACAAAGACGGTTTTATGGAATATTATTTTGCCCATAAACAAGATTTCACTTGTAACGGTTTCATCGGTTTATTTATGGGACCAGGCGTAAGAGCTTCTACCGTGTATACCAATGGTGTTGGTGCAACAGGAGACGACGGTTGGTTCTTTAGTAATTTACGAACACAACTAGACCCGGGAAGGCCTATTAACATGAATGTCGCTAGTATTGGGGCCTGTGCCGCTAACATTGTTCCTAGCTGCTCTCTTCCCGTTACATGGTTGTCTTTTTCAGGAAAAAGAAAAAACAACGAGGACTACCTTGAATGGATTACTGCACAAGGAAAAGACAATCTATATTTTGAGATCGAAAAAAGTACTGATGCTGTAGAATTTGAAACCATAGAAAAAACAATTCATGAAAATGCTTCTATTAATAAATATGCTTGGCAAACGTATGGTCAAGGTACACTCTACTATCGCATCAAACAAACGGACATAAATGGGCGATACAGCTATAGTATTACCATAGTGTTGTTTGATATTTTAGGAGCCTTAAAAATAGACATATATCCCAATCCTTCTATGGAGAATTTTAGTATTAAAATTTCTGACGCTAACGAAGAAGAATATACGTTTCGGTTATTTGACATTCAGGGAAGAGAAATTATGACGAAAGAATTAAACGCTAAAGACGATTTTTATACAGAAGAATTTTCGCTCAAAGATTTTACCTCCGGAGTTTATCTTATACGTATTACGCGCCTCTCCGATGGCAGTAGTATAGGACGATTACTTGTGAAGACTAAATGAAAAGAAGGAAGCCAAGACAGTAAACAAGCGAGAAATTCAACACCATAAGTAATATCGTTTTTTTGCCTTTGGTCGAGTAGGCAAGGGGAATTTCACCCATAAATCCTTAATCCTATTCTTCCAAAATCTCTTGCACCCTTCCTACCTCTCCCGATTCTAGCCTTACTTTTATTCCTCGCGTATGTTTGGCTGCGCTGGTAAGAATTTTTTCTACAACTCCTTCTGTAAGGTTGCCTGTACGTTGGTCTTTTTTTAATATTATGTTGACTCTTGACCCTATTTCTATATCACTGCGAATTGTACCGTTCATCTTACTATGTTTTTTATGCTGCAAGATGCTTTAATTTTATTTTTTTTCAATAAAAAGAATTGATTACCTCTTTCAAAAGGATGCATAGTTGGAAGAGGCTGCCTTTAAAAAATAATTGGGGTATAGTACGTTTAGGGTTTATTATTAAACAGGTTCCTTCTGAATGACCATAACGTCATTCAGAAGGAACCTGTTTAATAAAATGGGATTGGTTTTGCTCTACGAAAAAATTCTACTCAATCTTTCAACTATCTAGAACTATTGTTTTCCAAAACGTTCGCTTTTGATGTTATTCTTAGCTGATGTGTATTGTACACTTCTGAATTTGGTTGAATGCTTTTTGTTAAAAAAACACTACCACCAATAATACTGTTTGCACCAATAATGGTATTTCCTCCAAGTATAGTAGTCCGTGCATAAATGATCACATTGTCTTCTACTGTAGGATGTCGCTTTACATGAGAAAGCTCTTTTGTTACTTGCAGCGCACCCAAGGTTACGCCTTGATAAATACTCACATTTTTACCTATAACACTTGTTGCACCAATCACAATGCCCGTGCCGTGATCCATCATGAAGGGTACACCAATAGTGGCGTTCGGATGGATATCAATTCCTGTTTTACCGTGTGCAAATTCACTAATGATTCGTGGAAGAATTGGTATTTGCAATTGCGCTAATCTGTTTGCAATACGGTATACCGTAATGGCATAAAAGCCCGGATAAGACACGATCACTTCGTCCACGCTGGTAGCGGCAGGATCGTATTCATAGATCTTGTTAGCATCTAGTCTAAGGTTTTTATAAATAGTTTCTAGGGAACTATAAAAAAAATTAACAATTCCTTCTATGTCAATTTCTTTAGAATCTAAATAACTCAGCAATATATTTTCCAGGTCTATTTGATTTTTCTTTAATATGCCTTCGTAGGAAGATTGTTTAGGCAAATTATTACTTGGAAACAAAAATTGAACAAGGTCCTTCAGCCAAGCGTTGGCGTATTGTGTGGGAGGAGTTGCCGCCCATTCTGCAGCGTGTGTTTCCCTGAGAAGATCAATCAGCGATTGCGTGTTGGCTTTTTTCATTTTATAACAAACTAAAATTATTTTTCTTTCTACAAATACTATATATATAGTAGACAAACATGGTATGCGTTTCGTTCCAAAGAAAACAACTTATTGTTTCATTGAACTCTATTTATGTGTGTGAAGGCTCTAGTATTACTTGCTGACAAAATGCCAGCAAGAATAAACTATTTTAGTCATTTAAGAGGAACCTCTTTATTAATAGACCCAACGATTTATTAATAAAGAGGTTCCTCCTAAATGACAACTCCTACTTATTTAGTAAGTTCTTATATCCTCCACTGCGAAGGCGATACAGGGTTTCGACCAGTATATTAATATCGGCACAAGTATTGTAAAATGCTAACGAAGGTCTTACTGTACTTTCTAATCCAAATCTTCGTAGAATAGGTTGAGCACAATGGTGACCAGAACGCACAGCGATACCTTCTTGGTTGAGCGCAGCACCGACTTCCTCGGTACGAAACCCTTCCAAGACAAAAGACAAAACGGAGGCTTTGTCATTTGCGGTTCCAATCAAACGAAGTCCTGGAACATCTTTTAATAACTTAGTTGCATACACTAATAGGTAATGTTCGTATTGGTTAATAACGTCCATCCCAATCCTACTTACGTAGTCGATAGCAGCACCTAAACCTACGGCATCTGCAATATTTCCTGTACCTGCTTCAAAACGCCCTGGAGCATTGTGGTAGGTAGTATGTTCAAATGTAACGTCGACAATCATATTACCTCCTCCCTGCCATGGCTGAGTTTCGTTCAACAACGCTTCTTTACCATACACAACACCAATCCCTGTTGGACCAAATACTTTATGTCCTGAAAATACAAACCAATCACAGTTCAGATTACGAACGTCTACACGTATATGTGAAACAGATTGTGCGCCATCAACCAATACTTTCGCACCAGCATGATGTGCCATTGCTACCATTTGTTTCGCTGGGGTAACAGTACCCAATGCATTGGAAACTTGTGTGAAAGAAACCAAACGTGTTTTTGGGCCTAGTAGCTTTGCATATTCATCCAATAAAATTTGTCCATCGTCGTCTACTGGAATAACCCTTAGTTTCAAGCCTTTTTTCGCTGCCAATTGTTGCCATGGAACTATATTTGCATGATGCTCCAAGTGACTAACAAGAATTTCATCGCCTGCATTCAGGTTTTGTTCGCCCCAACTTTTCGCTACTAAATTAATCGCTTCGGTGGCTCCACGTACAAATACTATTTCATTTATCGAAGCCGCATTTAAAAACGTTTGTACTTTTTTACGTGCCGCTTCATAAGCATCTGTAGCTCTTGCTGCCAGCTCATGGGCTGCACGATGGATGTTTGAGTTTTCGTGCTCGTAAAAATAACTGATACGTTCCATCACATGTTTTGGCTTTTGCGTGGTAGCTGCATTGTCCAGCCAAATCAAAGGACGACCGTTCACACGTTCTTGTAATATTGGAAAATCTTTTTTTATAAGATTAGCATCAAACGGAAGCCCCTGAAAACTCGTCTGTACGTTGTTTGTCGAAACAGGAATTGTCTTTAGTTGAGAAACTTTCTCTATGTAAGACAATGGATTTTTTTCTGACAAAAAATAGTAGGAAGATTCGTTAAGTCCTAAAGTAGAAATGTCTGGCAATTGTGGCGTATTCTTACTAAAATTAGTAGAAGACAAAACCTTAGCCAAGCTTACCTCATAAGGCTGCAGCTCCGATAGATAAGGTAGATGCCTGAGAGGAGTTCCCTTTTCTAAGGCAGAAGGTGAACTGCCGCTCCCACCAATGGAAGGAGTAATACCACTACTACTTGCAAAATGTGGATCTGGCAAACTCGTTTGTGGATTGCTAAGATTTACTGCATTCCCCTGATCTATAGAAGACATAGCAGTTCCAAGTCCAGCGGTCGATTTAGGCAACAAATCCGACCCTATAAAATTAGAATCTGGCAAGCTAGTTACCAGATTCTTCAAGTTGAAGGGATCAGCCTGATTTATAAGTGTATCGTAATTAGTTGAGGGTATTTCTTTTTGCAAAGGAATATCCTGTTTAGAAAGATCACCAGGAAAGGCAGAAAAAAACTGGTTGGCCAATTTTTCCAAAGCACTTATATCGGGTAACCCTGTAGGATTAATAATTGTATTCATGATAATTTCCTATTTCAACATTTTCCAATACAGCAATTGAATCGTCTACCAATACTGCTAAAGAGCAATAAAGTGAAACCAAATAAGAGGCAATTGCTTTGTCGTTAATTCCCATAAAACGTACCGATAAGCCAGGAGACTGTTCGCCAGGAAGGCCGGGCTGATAAAGACCTACAACTCCTTGACGGCTTTCGCCTGTGCGCAGAAGCAAGACTTTCGTTTTGCCATTTTCTATTGGTAGTTTGTCAGAAGGAATCAAAGGAATGCCACGCCATGTGATAAATTGAGAACCGAAAAGAGAGACAGTTGGAGGTGGTACACCTTTACGAGTACACTCACGCCCAAACGCTGCTATAGCCAGAGGATGAAGCAAAAAGAAACCAGGTTCTTTCCATACTTTTGTGATCAACTCATCAAAATCATCTGGTGTTGGCGGTCCTTTGCGGGTTTGAATCGTTTGCGTAGAAGCTACACTGTTCAACAAACCATATTCTTTATTATTAATAAGTTCACTTTCCTGACGTTCTTTTATACTTTCAATCGTTAAGCGTAACTGCTCGCTGATTTGATTATAAGGTTTGCTATACAAGTCCGATACACGAGTATGTACATCCAAGACTGTATTTACAGCACTTAGGTTATATTCGCGTGGATTTTCAACATAGTCAATAAAAGTATGTGGAAGCTCGCGCTCATCACGTCCAGAGCAATCTACTTCGGCAATGCTTCCGTCTTTTACTTTATTTAAACGATATACGCCAGACTCCACTGGAATCCAATTCAACAAATGAGTCAACCAACGAGGTGTAATGGAAGTCATTTGTGGTACTGTACGGGTAGCAATCGCTAATTGCCTTGCGGCCACATCAGCCAGTGCCGTTTGCTTTTTGTTTTCTTCAGACATTTTATATTAGTTAATAAATTTAAAAAAAGAGTATACTATGTTTTGCGAAAATACTACTTCGACCTAAGCATACTATAGACAGAAACTCGTTTTTCGTAAATCATACAACAAGCGGATTCTAATTATTCTATTTTTGATTCTATTGCAATCAAAAATAGAATAATTGCTTTTTTGAATCCTACCACAAAAAGGAAGCTGTTTATTTCTCCGCATAGTGAATGAAATGTTGATTTACTACCTCTACAAAATCTATAAGAACGGTACTCTGATTATTCCCTTTTATATAGTTTCTGATCTTTCGAAGAAAACCCCACAACGGGTCAGCATATTTATGACCTGTATGTTTTTGAAAATCATCAATGCTGAGATTGTTGTCGTGTTTAATAAGTAAGTGCACAGCAATAAAGAAATAAGAGTAAGGCAATTTACTTCCTTCCAGCACCGAACCGCTTCGCAGCGTAGTTCGAAAACGACATGCTACGCACTGAAACTGTGCTTTCGACGCCAGCCAATAATGATGTTGGCTCCCGCATTTTTTACAAACAACGGTTTTTTTGATACGGTATTCCTTAAAAGCCTCCTGCGCTAATCCCTCTATTTTATATACCTCTATCAATTCTTTTGACAACATATCGGCAATGGATAAAATCTCCTATTTAATACAAATATAGTAATTAAAATATAATTCCTATAGAATTGGTATAGAATATATTTATAATCAAAAATACAGCTGTATAAAAAGATTGAATTGAATGAATTATGCGGATTTACTGAAGAGGTATAGACGGCTTGGTCTATATACTAATTCAACTAATTTAAGAGATTTGAGGCTGCGAACTTACAAATTTAAAAAATCAACGACCCTCGCGTTGTATTTTTTCTTCCAATAAGGAATTTATTTTTTCAAGCATCACATTCTTTTCTTTGCAAAGCTCTAATGCTTTTTTGTATTCAGTTTCTTGATCGGCAGCAATCGGTGGATTATCCGTTATTACTTCATAATTCTTGCCAAAAGAATAGGGAGAAAAAAAGTCAAATTCTAACACTTGGGAAATATTTTGCAACAAAGCGGTGTCAATGCTTTCTCTTTTAAAAATTTTATGGACATTGGTAGGGCTCATATTAAGTCTTCTACCCAACTCACTCTTAGACATTCCTCTGCGTTCAGTTATCTCTTTTATCAATCTCCCAATGAATACAGCCATGTACAAAAGTACCAATAGCGTGAACGCTTAGTTATTTTTAACAATGAATAATAGTTTTGTTTTAGTGATTTATAGTTTGCCTATTTTTGTTAGAAATAATACGGTTGAGGATTTATAAAACACTATTGCTTTTTAGTCTTACTCTTTTTGGACATAGCAGGACTTTTGGCATCAATGTTCGTTTTAAGATTACTTATTTCTTTTACCAATTCTTGAATCATTTTTGCCAGTTCTTCAACATCTCCTTTCGTTGCAAAACCATAAGTTTTTTGCGTTTCTTCAACATTAGATTCTTTAAAAAATTCTACTATATCAACTTCTAATGCTTTGGCTATTTGCTCAAGACGTTTAATAGAAATATTAGATTGCTCTCTTTCTATTTTAGAATATGCGCTTTTCGTGATACCCAATTCGAAAGCCAGATTATCTTGGGTAAAATCTCTGGCTTCTCTTATTTTTCTAATTTTTTGTCCTACTGTGGTTTTCACACAGCGAATTTATTGAAGCAATGCTTTCAAATGTTTCTTATTATTGCTTTATTATGTCTCATTAAGACACTTTTGTGTCCGTTTGCGATATAAAATTCATAATATGTTGGTTTGGTGCAAACAAAGCGAACTGAAAAGACTTGAAAACAGACTGCCATTAGGTTGAGAAGACTTGAGCGATCTTGGACCATTTAGTTTGTCGGACGATTCTAACATCGAACAACCTAAAGAGATCTTGTTTCTGC
>JAYTHK010000018.1:0-2110 GCA_043732665.1 Cytophagales bacterium
GGTTCTTCGATCCCTAAGAGCTCTTTAAAACGCATTAGTAAAATAATCATATTGGGATGATAATTTTGCGTCAGCACTACGGCATTAGCTATTGCCCTGAGGCAGCCAACGCGTGCAAATGGAGACAACCTTGTAAGCAAGGCATCGTTGAACATATTTTTAGAGATATCACTGGCAAGTATATTTCCAAAAATCCTTAATCGGGCTTCTCGGGCTACTTTGTATAAAATAAAAGCATTCCATAACCCCGTTATCGGGACAGATACAAAAGAAACACTCACACGTAAAAAAGTTTTTCCTATTAAAGGTTTCAATATCAAACGCATAAGGAAATTACTTAAAAATATTTTAAGTTTATAGACAAGCCCTGCGATTACCAGCTTCGATTTTGATATTTTCTTAAATGGATCAATATCCAATACTTTGATAGGAGGATCGGGAATCTCCATCGCCGCACGCGCCAATATATTTATAATATTAAAAGGGCCGTCTTCGGTAAACTGTTCGTTCGTGTATTTTGTATTGGTTAAATCGGCTATCGAATTTACCGTTCTTAGGGCGATAATAAAGAGTATGTAAAATTCAATAATAGTGGCGATTATTGTATTCAGCGAAAGCATTCCATAATGCACCCAAAAGTTAGACTTCGCAAAATATTCATCGGTATAAACTGTTACGAAAGCAGATGCAAAGCCTATCAACGCTGAAAAAACAATTCCTTTGGCGGTAAGCCATCGTACATTCCATACCAAATCTTTATCTGAAAGCGGAGTAGGTTGATTTTTTTTATCTTTTTGAAGACTTTTAAGATAATATACTCCAAAATTTTCAAGCGTTATCTGTGACAATTTGGGTATTTTAGGTCTTGTCATGAACAGTAAGGTCTATTAAATTATTTTAATTTGAACCACAAGGTAATCCTTATTTACGCCATTTTGTCTTTTGTGAATATATTCTAAAACCTTTAAACAATAGCTGTTGAATCGCTGTATACTTCGTCTTTGTTAAACGTCCTTAGTATCTTATCTATTCTGTATTTCTGTTTCAGATGGTGGTTCTGATGCATTGCAATAAGCCTATACCACTCTTGGGCGGTAAGTCTTCCCAATTTACGATGTTTAACTTTATAGGAATTGTCCTTATTTTTATCGATTTCTACCTCCAATTTTTGCATCTCTTTTAAGAAACCAAACATCATATCTTTTGCTTTTGCAGTATCTTCAATTTGTGTAGGGAAATATCCAGGAACTCCTCTCATCTTTGCAGCAGGATAAGCTCCGAATAGGAATACAAAAAATCCGAAAATATTTTTTCCTCCTTTTAAACTTCCATTTTTTTGATCAATACATTCTCGTATCGCTTTAAAATGTTGTTCAATACTTCCTTGTATCAAATGATGATACAATTGACCAATTGACCAATCGGAAGCGTCGGTCTTTCTTTTAAACTGATTTTCGCCATAATACTCTAGCTCCTTTAACAAATACTTTGCTGTAGGTAAAAATTCATTCTGATATATTTTCTCTGCACTCACTTTTTAATTCGAATCGATGAAGTACAAAAATAAAGTAATTTCAACTCTGCTTAAAATTATATCGTTAAAACTTTTCCTCTATTCCAAGCCCAAATAGTGCAAAATCGTATTTAACAGGATCTTTTGCATCAAATTCTTTTAGTTTATGGGTCAATTCGATAGCCGTTTGCCAGTCGGCCTGCGGTCGGGTAATCAATCCTAACTTTCTGGCTACCCTCTCCACATGGACATCACAAGGACAAACGAGTTGGGAAGGATTGATTTTGCTCCATATTCCAAAGTCTACGCCTTTGTCGTCTTTTCTCACCATCCACCTTAAAAACATATTTAGCCTTTTGCAGGCAGATTTTCGTTCTGGAGTAGAAATATGCTTTCGAGTACGTTCAGGAAAATCTTCCATGCTAAAAAATAACTTATGGAAATCTACCAATGCCTTTCCTGTATCGGTTTCTTTATAGACCTTTCCTTTCAGAAAGGCATTTTCAAGCGTATTGTTTTCTTTGTAAAACCAAGAAAAAAAAGAAATGAAATAGAGTAGATCCGTATCGTTGAATGTTCTGTGTTTGAACCCTAACA
>JAYTHK010000019.1:0-2109 GCA_043732665.1 Cytophagales bacterium
TCACGGATTGCCTTGTCTGAAACTTCATAAATTTCTTCTTTTTCAGAAATTTCATTTTTTATTGGTTCTTCCTTTAATAATTCTTCTTTGTATTCTTCAAGTTCCAAACGTACCAGCTTAGTAATTTCTTTGTCTGCTTTATTTTCTATTATTTCTCTGATCGTAGTTTCGATACGTCTATTAGCCTCCGACAGCACCAACTTTGCTTGTTCCTTTGCTTCTTTAATCAACGATTTCTTATTCGTATCTAACTCTTCTTTCAGCTTATAATATTCTTGCAACGTACCTTCTACTTTCTTTTCTTTCTCCGCAATAGACTGACTAAGTTGTCGATATTTATTTTTTTCATTCTCTAAATTGCGAAGGAGTTTATCAAAGTCTACTTGCGAAGAGCCAACTTTTTCTTTGGAAGACGCAATTATTTTTTCAGGCAATCCTATTTTTCTTGCTATTTCAAAAGCATAAGAACTTCCTGGCTTCCCAATTTCTAATATATAAAGTGGTTCTAGTTTATCAATGTTGTACGCCATTGCTCCGTTCACAAGCCCAGGAGTTTTGTCGGCATACGCTTTTAGATTGCTGTAGTGAGTTGTAATTACGCCAAATACTTTTAGCGCATTTAATTCTTCCAACACAGACTCCGCTATGGCAGCACCAAATTGAGGTTCTGTACCAGTACCAAATTCATCAATCAATACTAATGATTTTTTACCAGCACCATTTACAAATGCTTTCATATTACCCAAGTGTGCGCTATAGGTACTCAAGTCGTTTTCTAAAGATTGTTCGTCACCAATATCCATGAAAATATCCTGAAAAAAACCAAGTGCAGAACCTTCGTTTACAGGCACTAACAAGCCGCACTGGAACATATATTGAATTAGCCCTATTGTTTTCAAACAAACAGATTTCCCTCCAGCATTTGGCCCAGAAATAAGTAATATGCGTTGTTGTATATCCAGTTTTATAGATAAAGGAATGACCGTTTTACCTGATTTTTTAAAACTCATAGTCAACAATGGATGTTGCGCATTTTGCCATTGAATGGAAGTCTTATTTTCAAAAGGAGTATACGCCGCTTCCATTTCTATTGCGAGCCTCGCTTTGGCTCTGATAAAATCCACTAACCCTAAAAAAGTATACGCTTTTTTTAATGGAATAATATTAGGACGAAGAAAAGAAGTAAGCGCTGTCAAAATTCTTATTTGTTCTCTCTTCTCTTGCAGCTCCAATTCTCGAATTCCATTGTTGATTTCAAAAATTTCCGCAGGCTCAATAAACGTTGTTTGTCCCGTAGCAGATTCGTCGTGTATAAATCCTTTTACTTTTCTTTTATATTCTGCCTTCACAGGAATAACCGTTCTGCCATTTCGAATGGTGGGCACAATGTCTTCTTCTGCGTACCCTTCTTTTTTAACTAATTTTAAAATTTTATCTGTTTCTCTTCGCAAACTTTGTTGCTCCGAATTTATGTCTCTTCGTAATTTTAAAAGCTCGGAAGATGCATTGTCTCTGATCGTTCCGTCTTCATTGATCACCGCATTGATCCGCTCGTATATGCTTTTATCCAAATCTACTTCTTTTCTTAGAAGAAAAAGAAAAGGAAATTCTATTTCATATTTATCTAAAAACTCAAGACAAGAAGTAATTGTATGAACAGATAATTTTAATTGTCTAAATTCATCTGTTTCCAAAAAAGAGCCTTCGGGCCTTATTTTATCGAAACAATATGTAACGTCAATATAATTATTGGATGGAAAATTCAGGTTCTGAGAAAGCAATTTTCTAAACTCTTCTGTTTGGTAAATCATTTTACTGACCAAATCAAAATCTACAGAAAATCGCACTCTATCCACATAGGCTTGACCAAGAGCACATAAACACTCCCTCTTCAAATAATCTCTTATCTGATCAAAGCCAAGTTTTTGCTCTATGTTTTTTGGATATAACATAAAACAAAGGTAGACTTTTTAATTTTTAAATTATGCGTTTTTAATTTTGAATTAAAAACATAGAAGTAGGCGTTTACGTACCGTAGTTCAAATTTAACAATTTCAAGATAACAGGAGGTTTTCCTACCATTTTTTTTACTGTAAGGAAGAATAAATT
>JAYTHK010000020.1:0-7257 GCA_043732665.1 Cytophagales bacterium
TAAAAATCTTCTACTATTTACTTTTTTTCTATTCTTTTATGTTCTTGTAGCGGTCTATTTTATAATAGACGCTCCAGAGGAAGTAGGTTGGGATTATTATTCCTGGATCAATATTGCTAATAAATATGTGGATGGCCACTTTAAAGAAGCTATAAATGCTTATTGGTCACCTTTGATGATATGGCTGATGATTCCTTTGATTAAATTGCATTTATTCGATCATAAAGAGGTGTTGGCTATAAATTTTATAGCAGGCATTTTTTTAATTATGCTTGCTTTTAAAATAACGAAGCAATATTTGTTGACAGGAATTTACAAATTCATTTTCATACTGGCTTTTTTCTTTTTTTCAATAAGTATTCAGGTATTGTATTATGATTTTGTGGATTTTTTATCTGCAGTCTGTTTGGTAGCTTATATCGTTTTTGTCTCCGATAAAAAAATGAGGGTTAGTAAAAATTATTTTATACTCACAACTTTAACAGCTATTTTATGCGTTTTTGGTAAAAGTTTTTATACCTATTTTGTTTTTCTACATCTGTTGGTAATGCTGGTTTATTACCTCATTATGAATAGAGGTAAGATTGATATTTTGATTGGCAATATTATTAAAACATTTTTGCTAGTAGTTCTTGCGATATCAATATGGTCGTCCTTGCTTAATTGGAAGTATGCTAAATTTATGTTGAGCTCTTCTGGTAAGTATAATTTCACAATGATAACGCCTACTGGAATTGGAGAACATTTTGGAACTAAACATGGCTTATTTACGCCTCCAGATAGCTATTCCTACCATCATTGGGTCGATGCTACTTATTATCCAATTGAGGAAAGAAGTATATTTAAAGATTCGAGTTCATTGAGGTATAATTGGAGTATTTTAAAATATAATTTAAAAGTTCTACTGTATACTTTTTCATATATTTCTTATTTCAAATGGCTGGTACTTTTTTTTATTTTTTTTATTTTTTTTATTAAAAATAAATTAATAAAAGAAAATTTAATAATATACTTTTTGTCATCGCTGGTTATTATGTGCGGTTACACTTTGATTTTGATAGAGGAAAGGTATTTTTGTGGAGTCCAACTACTTTTGTTTGTGGCGGTATTTATTTCTGTTTTTGAATATTTGAGACAACAAAATAAAGGCTACATAGTGAAATTAGTTGCTGTCTTTATTGTTTTTATTTCATTTACTAAATTTGCTTATTTTAGCTTTGATACATGGAAGCATAGAGATAAAAAAACTGTGGAAAATATGCTAGAATACGAAAATAAAATTGTTCATCTGCCTTTTATGAAAAATAAAAAAATCGCTACGGCATACACTCATAATGGGATTGGCGATTTAACCTGTTTTGAAATTTTCAGAAAAACGAATAGTCAAAATTATGGAAGTGTAGGGAAATATGACGATGAAAAAAAACAATTTGAAGATCTAAGGAAATTTGAGATTGATTATTTTTTATATTATGGATGTTCTAAAGTGGATAAAGGGAATACTTGTATAAGTAGAGATCTTCCTTTTTATATCAAAGACAAAACTCCTGTGTATGTAGATCAAAAATATGGAGTAAGCATATATTCGATGAAACCCTAAAAATGTTTGTTTGTAGAATAATTGTGTAAATTTAAAGATGTCAAAAATAGAAAGAAAGAGCGCGATTATTATAGGTGGTGGTCCTGGCGGTCTTACTGCTGCGTATGAATTTCTCCATCACTCAGATATTCTACCCATCGTTATAGAGCAGAGCAATAATCTGGGAGGCATTTCTCAGACCATAGATTATAAAGGGAATAAGATAGATATTGGAGGGCATCGCTTTTTTTCAAAATCTAACAAGGTAATGGATTGGTGGCTTACCATTCTTCCCGTAGAAAAAAATCAGGAAGAATCAATCGAGGTTTCCTACCAAAATAAAACGAAGCATATTTCTACAACTGGCGATAATGGTTCTTCAGATTTGGTGATGCTTGTTAGAAATAGGCTTTCAAGGATTTTATTTTTAAGAAAATTATTTGATTATCCACTGAGCATTAATCTTAAAACCATCGGTCAGTTGGGGCTTTTTAGAATTGTACGGATAGGTTTTAGTTATACTATAATTAAATTATTCCCGATAAGGAACGAAAAAACATTAGAAGATTTTTTTACTAATCGTTTCGGGAAAGAACTATATATGACTTTTTTTAAGGCTTATACTGAGAAAGTATGGGGACAAAGTTGCAAAGACTTGGATGCCTCTTGGGGAGCTCAAAGGATAAAAGGATTATCAATCAGCAAGGCTGTTTTTCATGCTCTTAAGGCACCTTTTCGGAAAAGTGATTTATCGCAAAAGGAGGTAGAAACGAGCCTTATTGAGCGTTTTTTATATCCTAAGTTTGGTCCAGGGCAGATGTGGCAAAGGGTAGGGGAGTTGGTGGAGGAAAAGGGGGGTATTGTATTGAAAAATAAAAAGGTTGTAGCGATTCAAAATATTGATGGTAAAATAGTTTCCGTAACCGTAAAAGATCTTATCAATGAGAAAGAGGAATTGTTAGAAGGGCATTATTTCATCTCTACGATGCCAGTTAAGGAGCTAGTAAATAATTTTACGACTATACCTCCAGTAGATGTCAAGAAGGTCTCTGATGGGCTGATTTATAGAGATTTTATGACCGTTGGTTTGTTGTTGACCAAACTAAAAATGACGGCTACAAATGGTAAGATGTTGCCAGATACTTGGATTTATGTGCAGGAAAGCGATGTGAAAGTAGGGCGGATTCAGTTTTTTAATAATTGGAGCCCATTCATGGTAAAAGATCCGGATAAAATATGGGTAGGGCTGGAGTATTTTGTAAATGAGGGAGATGAATTGTGGGAGATGAAAGATGAAGTCATGACGAATTTGGCTCTGGATGAGATGGTGAAAATTGGATTTATTGATCGGAAGGATTGCCTTGATTCGGTTGTGATAAGAATGCCTAAAGCTTATCCTGCCTATACGGGCTCCTACAAAGATTTTAATGTTATAAGAGACTATACGGATAAGATTGAAAATCTTTTTTTGATAGGCAGAAATGGAATGCACCGCTACAACAACCAGGATCATTCTATGCTTACGGCAATGCTCTCCGTAGAGAATATTATAAATGGAGTTACTTCAAAAAATAACATCTGGGATATTAATACAGAGCAACAATACCATGAGAGTAAATAAAAAAAACTCCCATCGAAATGGGAGTTTTTTTTATTTATAAAATTCGCTGTTTAAAATTATTTAGCGATTTTTTTAGAAAGGTCAGCACCAGCTTTGAATTTTACTACTTTCTTAGCTTTAATTTTGATTGCTTTTCCAGTCTGTGGGTTACGACCGTTTCTAGCAGCTCTTTGAACTACTTTGAAAGAACCGAATCCGATTAATACTAGAGATTCTCCTTTTTTAAGAGCTTTTGCAGTAGCACCAGTGAAAGCATCAAGTGCTCTTTTTGCGTCAGCTTTAGTTAATTTAGCTTCTGCTGCGATAGAATCAATTAATTCTGCTTTGTTCATGTTATTGAAGGTTTAGATTTGTTAAATAATTATAGAATCAAAATTATACGAATTCCAACAATCCACAATAGTTTCCACAATATATTTTCTGCATTGTGGATAAATAGGCGTATCTGTGCTTGTGTACGCTCTGAATCCGCATCAGCAAAGGCTTTCAGGAATATAAGAAAAGTTAAATAATGGAATCTGCATATTTATTATGCTTTATGCTTATCCACATAACCGTATACCTCCTTTACTGTAAAGGATTACATGCATTCCATTTTACTTTTATAATGTTATTAATCGCTGTATATACTATAAATAAAGGACTTTGATAAGTCATATAATTGTGGATAACTGCAGGGGCTATGGTAGGAAAGGGCAAGAAGTGATTTTTTTTTTGTCTTTCGATTGGCCTCTATTTTAAGGGTTTCCTGACTGATCTGTTAAGGTACAGCAGGAAAAGATAGAATGTTTTGATTAATAGAATAAAGATGAGCCAGCTAATTTTTCGTATAAGTCAAAAAAAAGGGCTTCTTTCGGAAGCCCTTTTTTAGATTACATTTTTTCAAGTTTCTTCTTCTGAATTTTCAGTGTCAGCGATTCGCTAGTACCGTCGTAGTCGGCCATTATGGTGTCACCTATGGCAAGTTCTCCTTTTAGAATTTCCTCTGCTACCTGATCTTCCAAGTACTTTTGGATTGCTCTATTAAGTGGTCTTGCACCGTAACTAGGGTCATATCCTTTTTCAGCTAAGAAATCTTTCGCTTTCTCAGTCAACTCAACATGATATCCTAATGTTTCGATTCTTCTGAAAACATTTTTCAATGTGATCTCAATGATTTTATGGATATCAGGTCTTTCAAGTGAATTAAATACGATTACATCGTCCAATCTGTTTAAGAACTCAGGAGAGAATGTTTTTCTCAAAGCACTTTGAATCGTGCCTTTCATCATATCGTCTATATTTTCTTTACGTGTTTGCGTCGCAAAACCTATTCCTGTTCCGAAATCTTTCAAGTCACGTGCTCCAATATTAGAAGTCATGATGATTATTGTGTTTCTAAAGTCAACTCTTCTTCCTAGACCATCTGTTAGTATACCATCGTCCAATACTTGTAGAAGGATATTGTAAACATCGGGGTGTGCTTTTTCAATCTCATCCAACAATATTACGCTGTATGGTTTTCTGCGGATTTTTTCTGTTAACTGACCACCTTCTTCGTATCCAACATATCCTGGAGGTGCTCCAACCAAACGAGATACAGAGAATTTTTCCATGTACTCACTCATGTCTATCCTCACTAAAGCGTCTTCTTTGTCAAACAAGTAAGAGGCTAAGGCCTTCGCTAATTCAGTTTTACCCACACCTGTAGGACCAAGGAAGATAAAAGAGCCGATTGGTTTTTTAGGGTCTTTCAATCCTACGCGAGTACGTTGAATCGCTTTTACCAATTTGGTAACAGCTTCGTCTTGCCCAATTACACGACTTTTAAGTTCACTGCCCATTGTCAGAAGTTTTGCACCTTCTGTCTGAGCTACTCTACTTACAGGTATACCAGTCATCATAGCAATTACTTCTGCTACGTTTTCTTCTTTTACACTATAACGTTTTTTCTTTGTTTCCTCTTCCCATCTCAACTTGGCGTTGTCAAGTTGCTCAATCAGTTTTTTCTCCTTATCCCTTAAAGCAGCAGCCTCTTCGTATTTTTGGCTTTTTACTACTTTGTTTTTTTCTTTTTTAACGCCTTCTATTTGTTCTTCTAGTTTTATAATATCGGCTGGAACGTGAATGTTGTTTAAGTGCACTCTTGCTCCTGCCTCATCTAAAACGTCAATAGCTTTATCTGGTAAGAATCTATCAGAAATATATCGGTCTGATAATTTCACGCAAGCTTCTATTGCTTCGTCTGTATAGTTTACGTGATGATGATCTTCATACTTATCTTTGATGTTTTGCAATATTTCTATTGTTTCAGCAGGCGTCGTACTGTCAATCATTACAATTTGAAATCTTCTTGCCAAAGCACCATCTTTTTCGATATACTGGCGGTATTCATCAAGAGTAGTAGCTCCAATACATTGTATATCTCCCCTAGCCAAAGCAGGTTTGAACATGTTGGAAGCATCTAAAGAACCAGAAGCTCCTCCAGCACCAACTATTGTGTGAATTTCGTCTATAAAAAGAATTACTTCAGGAGATTTTTCTAGCTCGTTCATTACGGCTTTCATTCTTTCCTCAAATTGCCCTCTGTATTTTGTTCCAGCTACTAAAGAAGCAAGGTCAAGTGTTACTACTCTTTTTCCGAAAAGTACACGAGAAACTTTTTTCTGAATAATTCTTAGTGCCAATCCTTCTGCAATAGCTGTTTTACCAACACCTGGCTCACCAATTAATATTGGATTGTTTTTCTTACGACGACTCAAAATCTGAGCGACACGTTCAATTTCTTTTTCTCTACCTACGATTGGATCAAGTTTACCATCTTCCGCCATTTTAGTAAGGTCTCGACCAAAATTGTCCAACACTGGAGTACGGGATTTTTCAGCAGTACTTTTAGCAGTAGAATCGCTCTTTCCTTGATTTCCTTGACCTCCAGTATTTCCGAAGATCTTAGAATTGTCATCTTCATCACCATCGTCGGTGTTGTTCGTTGGCGTTTGAGAGTGGTATTCAAGTAATTCTTTTACCACTTCATAAGTCACGTTGAATTTTTCTAAAATTTGGGTAGCAAGATTGTCTTCGTCACGCAAAATAGCGAGCAACAAATGTTCTGTTTCTACTTTTTCACTTTTAAATACCTTAGTTTCTAATTGTGTAATTCTAAGTATTTTCTCGGATTGACGCGTTAGAGGAATATTGGACAGGTTTTTAACATTGCCTGTAGCAGTGCCGCGGGTGGTCTTTTCAATTGTTTCTCTTAATTCTTCTAAGACAACTCCCATTTTCTTAAGAAGTCCAACTGCCGTACCTTCCCCTTCGCGGATAATACCTAGCAAAAGGTGTTCTGAGCCAATGTAGTCATGACCCAAACGAAGCGCCTCTTCCTTACTTAAGGAAATAACTTCTTTTACTCTATCTGAAAATTTCGCTTCCATATCTATTTAATGGGTTTAGCAGTTTGTTTATGTAAAACTATATTATTTTCTCAAAAAAACCAGTTTGGATAGGATTTTATTTATTTAACCCCATTTTCAGAATGGTAATTCCATTTGGACCTTCGTTGAAAATAAGGTCGATTACGGATAGATTAGAAACAAAATCTCTGCCAAAGACCTGTGTATAGTTTACCTCCGCCATTTCGCCTCGTTTTTTTGGATGTATTAAAGAACGTTTATCTTTAACTTCCTTTACGTGAATCTCTGCATCCTTGTTGTATTCTGCGGTAAACTGAAGCTGTTTTTCTAATTGCAATAATTTGAGACAAATTGTCAGCATTTCTAGGTTTAATTCCCATAGAAAACGAGGCTTTTTGTCATATATTTTTTCAAAGTAATTCGAAAAGTATTCATAGTAAGGAGCTTTTCCATAAGCAGATTGAATAGCTTTCCAATGATTTTTTTGCCAAGGTTGGGAATAATCAATCTCAACTTCTGTAATTGGTTTTTTGCTATTGCTTTTTACGATAGGAACAGTAAGCGTATCAATTTTGTTCGCCGTCAGAATTTTACAACGGTTTCGGTAGCTCTGTTTTTGAAAATTTTCGTATGCTTCTAAGTATATTGCATCTGCCTGTAATAGA
>JAYTHK010000021.1:0-7224 GCA_043732665.1 Cytophagales bacterium
CTTGCTTTTATAACCTGCGGATTTAAAATCTTTGGTTTGCAATCGTCCTTATGTGTTATTTTGATAGTTACAGGTTGTTGTACTTTTAAATGTGATAAATCTATCTCAAAAGCACTAGACTGAATATTCGTAAGCACCTTAACATCGTTTACATAAACCTCATTCGCACAAAAATCTTTCTGATTTCCCGTAAATGGATTTTGAATATATAAATTCTTGCCTTGATAAACTCCTGTCAAAGTCAATATTCCTGCATTTACTGAGTGTAAACTCAATAGAAGAAAGCAAACTAGTAAAAATCTTATTTTCATCATTTTTTTTATTATATTATATTTTTAAAAATAACATAAAAATATAAGCAAAAATGGTTAATAATAAGATATGAAACAAATTCTTAACCATCTTTTTGTTAATATTTCAAATGTCTAAAATGCAATTTTATACGCATTTTTAATTTATCGATTAATTTACGCTACAAACTTTGCTATAAATCAAGATATTTGCGTAATTATAACCAATTCTATAAATTTATACAAAAATTATGCGTAAATTAATAATATTGACATTTTTTTTATTCTTTGGGTTAAATACTATTTTTGCTTCACAGCTATTAATACCAATGGATAATGTTCAGAAAAACCATTTAAAAGCTTACGGAATAGCCTATTGGATTCTTTCCTTTGATCAAGAAGTAAGCTGGCTCTTAAATTATAGAGGAGGTAGTTTTATGTTTGCACATACTCAAAAATTTGAAAATGAACTGGTGATACGTGGTGTAAGTTATGAAGTAATTTCGGACGCTCAAGCAGCTGAAATTGTAACGTACATTGCGGGGCCTGACGTGAATATGGAAGTGATGAAATTACAAAAACCTCCGAAAATTGCCGTCTATTCTCCCAAAACAAAACTACCTTGGGACGACGCTGTAACGATGGTACTGACCTATGCCGAAATTCCATACACTACTATTTTTGACGATGAAGTGATGTACAACGAGCTACCGAAATACGACTGGCTGCACTTACACCATGAAGACTTTACAGGACAATACGGTAAATTCTATGCACAGTATAAACATGAGCCTTGGTACCACAAACAACAAAACGAATACGAAGCTTCCGCTAAAAAACATGGCTTCGCAAAAGTATCCGAATTGAAACTAGCGGTAGTGAAAAAGATACGAGATTTCTGCGCTGGCGGTGGCTTTTTATTTGCAATGTGTTCGGCCACAGATACCTACGACATCGCTTTATCGGCCGATGGAGTCGATATTTGCGAATCTATGTTCGATGGCGATCCGATGGATCCGCAAGCTCAGCAGAAGCTAGATTTTAAAAAGACATTTGCCTTTGAAAATTTCAGTATTAGCTACAATCCCTTTGAATATGAATATTCGACTATTGACAATAACGACAGAATAGGTCTGGATGAAAATAATGATTTCTTCACCTTGTTCCAGTTCTCGGCCAAATGGGATCCTATACCTTCGATGCTTACCCAAAACCATGAATCTACTATCAAAGGATTTATGGGACAAACTACTGCGTTCAAGAAAAAAGTATTAAAGCATGATGTATTGGTAATGGGCGAAACAAAATCAGTAAATGAAGCACGCTATATTCATGGAGGTTTTGGGAAAGGTACATGGACTTTTTATGGTGGCCATGACCCTGAGGATTACAAACATTTTGTAGGCGAAGAACCTACTGATTTGAATCTGCATCCAAACTCTCCTGGCTTTAGATTGATTTTGAATAATGTATTGTTTCCAGCAGCAAAAAAGAAGAAACAGAAAACCTAGGCTTTATTCTAGTGAATTTTTCGTTTAATATTATCGCAAATAATGGCTGTAGCTATTGCCACATTGAGCGATTCGGCTTGACCATAACGAGGAATATGAATTTTTTTTGTAATATACTTTTTCACATGCGTACTTAATCCTTCTGATTCATTTCCCATAAGAAGATATCCTCCGGGGGAAAAAGAATATTCATGTACATTTTCCCCCTCCAGATCCGCTCCATATACAGGAGATTGGACTGTGGGAAGAAATTTTTCCAAATCACAATAATAAAGCGACGCTCTTGTAAAAGATCCCATAGATGCCGAAATTACTTTTGGATTATAAAAATCAACCGTCGTTTCAGAGCATATTATTTTAGTTATTCCATACCAATCTGCTATCCTAATAATAGTACCCAAATTGCCTGGATCTTTTACCTCGTCCAATACGAGGGCAAATTCATTTTTAGCGGTTGAGATGGTATTATTTTCTTTCATCGTAGCTACCGCTATTGCAGCATTGTTACTGGCAAAAGTACTTATGCTACTGAGATCTGATTCTGATATGATTTCTACTGTGAGCTTTCGTTGTGAAAATATAGAACTATTTTCTTGATAGAACCTTTCGGTAACAAACAATTCATTTATAAAGTAGTCAGAATTAATCAATTCCAAAGTACTTTTGGCTCCTTCCACCAAAAATTTCTTATATTCTGTGCGAAATTTCTTAATTTGTAGTGATTTAATAAATTTCGATTTGTTTTTAGAGAACATTTAACAAAGATTTGAGGGCACTAAATTACGTTTTTATTGGCATTGTTTCAATGTTTTTTCTTTGGAGTTGCTCCTCTACAAAGCATCTAAAGAGAGGAGAGTATATCTTGTATCGAAATACGCTAAAAGGAGCTCCTAATGACGACTATAATAACCTTTCCGATTTATATAAACAAAGAAGCAATAGGAAAATACTCGGATTCCTTCCTTATGTAACACTTTACAACTTTGGGAAATTATTTTATCACCCAGCCAAAATAAAAGACAAAAAAGAGGCTATAATTTTAAAATTTGATTCGAAAATAAAGGCAACTGGTTCTAAAAATTTAAAATCAAAACTCCTTAATAAAAAAGAAAAAAAGGTAAAACGAAAAGACTTAGCCTTAGCAGAAGGCAACTCTTTTATGCGCTCTTTTGGAGAGCCTCCTGAAATTTTTGATTCATCGAAAGTTAAGATCACTGTCCTTTCGATGAAGTCCTATCTTTTTTCACATGGTTATTTTGAAAATGAAGTAACAACAAAAATAGATACTGCAAAACTTAGAAAACGAATATCGGTTCATTACTCTATAAAACCCGGCATCCCTTCTTTTATTGATTCGGTAAGGTATATTATTGACGATTCTGCAATAAGTACTTTGATAAATAATCCTGAATTATTTTCCAAATCAATAAAATCAAAAGAGCTCTACAACGAAGAACATTTAAAAACAGAAAGAGATAATATTTATAAATTATTAAAGGACAACGGGTATTTTAATTTTCAAAGACAAGATATTCTTTTTGAAATAGACAGTCTTGAGCAGCCTTATAGAATAAACATAAATGTATTGGTTAAGAATAAACACCATATTTATACTATAAATAATTTATATTTTAATATGAACGATATGCCTTCTGCAAAAAATACTGTAAGAGATACTTCTTCATACAATAGAGTGCAGTATACCTATTACAAAAAAACTTATTTGCGAAAACTTTTAGATTATAAAATTACAATTCGCCCAGACGACGTGTACAGTCAGTCTAAATTTCAAAAGACTCAGCGACTGTTAAGCTCGATGGATATGTATAAATTTGTAAATATAAATATTGAGGAAAATAAAAATGATACTGCCAATCATACGCTTAGCGCCTATATAAACACGCAGCCGATGAACAGGTATCAAATTAGTCAGGAATATGGTCTGAGTGTAGGACAAGCATTGATACCTGGACCATTTTTTAGTTTTACACTCAAAAGTAGAAATATATTCAGATGGCTAGAAGTGATTGAAAATGTTTTCCGCTACTCTTTTGAAGCTCAATACACGAACGTTTCCAATACCGAACCTTATAAAGCGCGTGAGTTTTCCGCTTATACCTCCATTACCTTATCGCAATTATTACTTCCCACAAAACTTCGAGAACTGACGAAAAATTATAATCCAAAAGTGAAACTTTATGCAGGGTACAATTTTGTAAAAAGACCAGAATATAGACGAGATGCATTCAAATGCGGGCTCTCTTATAGTTTTAGTAAGGGCATGTATTCAAGTTTTCTCATCACTCCCATAGATCTAAGTTTAATAGACTCTAAAGTAACACCAGCTTACAATACTTTCCTAAATGAATTACACCAAAATAACGGGAGTAATTTATTTCTTAGTTTTAAACCCTCGATTGTAACTAGCTTTCAGTTCAGTTATATCTATAATAACAACGACGTAAAATCAAGAAAAGTAACAAAATACATTCGACCTTCTTTTGACGTGGGAGGTTTTCTACCAAGAATAATTGAGAGTAAATATGGCACTACTGAGGATAAAGACAGCAGCAGGTTATTTGGAAAACAAATATTCAAGTATATTCGGTTAGGACTTGACGTTCGGTATTATATTCCTCTTCAGAAGAAAAATACTTTTGTAATACGATTTAACATGGGCTACGCTCAGCCATTAGGAAATTCAGCTACACAAGATTTATATGCATTGCCTTATGAAAAATATTTCTTTAGTGGTGGCAACTCCAGTATCCGTGCATGGAAGCCAAGAAGGCTTGGACCTGGCTCTAATTCAGACAATGCTCAAAACGGTTATTTATACGAACAACCTGGCGAGATTTTATTTGAAACAAATTACGAATATAGATTCAAAATGATCGGAATATTCAACGGGGCTTTGTTTGTAGATGCTGGAAACGTATGGACAACTAAAAGTGATAAATCTGGTTCTCAATTTTTATTTCCCAAAGCAATTGGTCAGATTGCTGTTGGTGCTGGCGCTGGGCTAAGACTTGACTTTTCCTTCCTCATACTACGTCTCGACGTGGCCAATAAAGTAATAGATCCGGCCCAACCAAATGGTCAAAAACTAGCTACACATTATGGTTTTGGTAACGCCATTTATAATTTAGGAATTGGTTATCCATTCTAAAATAATAACCCCAATAAATATTTTTTAGGTAGATTCACCACTAAAGAAAATACGAAAAATGCTTTTACTATTAAAATGGTTCTATTCCTGTTATTAATGGTTAACCGAGCTTCTAGTTCAGCTAGAAGGGCAATAGAAACAGGAAAAGAAAACGGCAATAACGTTCGATAATCAAATGGATCTATAACCGATGTATACGTCATATAAATCAAAAAGATAAGGTACATGAACCCTAACGATAACATTAACTTTGATTTTTCTGAAAAATTCTTTTCAATTGAATTATTAATTAAAATATAAAATAAATACGCCATCAAGCTCAGTTGTAGTGTAGTTGAAAATAAATAAAAAATCAAGTCAGCGGTGCCCGAAATTCTAAATTGCTTTATTAAATGGAGCTGATGAAAGATGCCCATGAAAAATTTTCCCGTTAATTCTATCGATGTATAATCTTGGGTATTCGTTCTCGGCATTCCTGTCACATATCCACTTTGAATATAATTATTGAATAGATATAAGCTTAATAAAATTGTACTTATTACTAATCCACGAAAAATCATTTTAGCTTTCTTAAACGCTTGTCTCCTTATATAGTAAAGCAAGACTACAAAAGTCGGAACATAAAAAATAACAGAGGCATATCTAGCCATACACATTCCAAAAAGAGCTAACGCTACTAATACAATATGTTTCACTAAAATAGTAGTACTTGTATGAATTTTTTTAATAGAAAGAATAAGTATTAAAAAGAAGGGAATGAATAAATTTTCAGACCAAGTATAGGAACATATTTCGAGCATGGTAAAACTGCAAAAGTAATACGTGGGTAAATAAGAAGATCCTGAAAACAATAAAAATAAAAGATAAAAATCTAACGTTAGCAGTAGTATGTTTAATACTTTTGAAGCCCACAGAGGTGGCAATGTGGTAACATAAGAAACCGCTACAATACACAGCGGATATCCTAATGGCCAGACTGCAAAATATTCTTTCTCATATAAATTTGGTTGTCCAAAAGGAGTTTTATCATAAAGCGGTATCAACTTACTTTTATCCGAATTATAATCAAAGGTTTTAGGCCCCACGCAACCCAATCCCGATAGTATATTTTTTGAAACCTCTAAATAGTATACAGAGTCTGGAGTACAGTAATTTGTACTTTCAATAGTTACCCGAAGTAGAAGTATCGGAAAAACCAGTAAGAATAAAAAGATAAGTTCGTATTTCTTCTTGAAAACCATAAAGTGGGTATTAGAAAAATCAAGTTATTAAAAAAAATAATATTTATCTATATTTGTTAGCAAATGTATCGAACAGATAACTTCGATACTACATGAAATTTAAGCGGATGAAACAAACCCCTACTAAAATAGAAATTGAAAATTGGTTCAAGGAATTGCAAGACACTATTTGTAACCAACTGGAACAAGCGGATGGGAAAGCGAAATTTATAGAAGACAAATGGACGAGAGCTGAAGGTGGTGGTGGTAGATCGAGGGTGATAGCGAATGGAACTGTTCTAGAAAAAGGTGGTGTTCTATTTTCTGCTGTATGGGGAAAGACTCCTCCTGCCATTTTAAAAGCTTTCAAACTAGAGGAGGCTGATTTCTACGCTACTGGAATTTCTATCGTTATTCATCCTGTAAACCCTTGGTGCCCTATCATCCATATGAACACCCGATACTTTGAAATGAGTAATGGTGTATCTTGGTTTGGCGGTGGTATTGACCTTACCCCTCATTATGTCGTTCCCGAAGATGCTGTATACTTTCATGGGAAACTAAAAGCTGCCTGCGATGCGCACGATTCAGAATATTATACTCAATTCAAAAAATGGGCTGACGATTATTTTTACATCAACCATCGCGAAGAAACCCGTGGCATTGGAGGAATTTTCTTTGACAGACTGTCGGAACAAGATTCTATTACGCTTCGCAATCGATTTGAACTTGTGCAGGAGGTAGGAAAGTTATTTGCCCCTTTATACACCGAACTTCTCAATCGCAATGCAACTAAACCTTATTCAGAAGATGAGAAAAAATGGCAATTACTTCGTAGAGGTCGTTATGTGGAGTTTAATTTAGTATACGATAAAGGCACTAAATTTGGTTTAGATACTAATGGTAGAACTGAATCCATCTTAATGAGTATGCCTCCTGTAGCCAACTGGGATTATAACGTGCACCCCTTGGCAGGAAGTAAAGAGGAATACACGCTTTCAAAATTAAAAAAAGATATAAGCTGGATCTAATGT
>JAYTHK010000022.1:0-2095 GCA_043732665.1 Cytophagales bacterium
GAATACCTAATTTTTTCTGTTAACCCTGCATCCTTAGCAATTAGCTTAATTTCCCTGTTAACTATTTTTTCATTATATTGATGAGGCATCACACCATTATATTTTTCAATAATAGTGTTCACCAAATCGTGAACAGGTATTACTACTTTTTTTGTAGTTTTCTTATTGATATGTGTGATTGCATCATTATGAATATTATCAACTGATAGTGTTTTCATATCAGAAACCCTAAGACCTGTATAGAGGTTAATTATAAAACGATCCCTGATCATTTCCCTGAATTTTTCCTCAGACAGATCCAGATTATATATTTGTTTTATTTCCTGCTCATTTAAATAAACCTGAAATGATTTTTCTTTTAGTGTTTTAAAATCTTTACTTCTATGTATAGCATTATTGTGCCATCCTTTGCAAAAGGCTATCTCCATTATTGTTTTTAAAACTTTAATGATGTTACCAGTATAATTTTTTGTAAAATTTCTTTTGTTTGCTTCAACCAATATTAAATTATATGTTTCCATATTAACAGTACTGAATTTCAATTTTGGGATGAAGAGATTTAATTTAACAACACCTTGTTCCCATACATCTATTGACTCTTTTGAGTAGATTTTTTTTTGCGCTGTTAACAATGTTCCTCCTCTTGCTTCTTTCAATAAAATTTGAAAAGCTGTATTAAAATCATTTTTATCTTTTATGACCTCAATTTTATCTGGTCTACCACTTTTGTCTTGTAGTTCTTTTTTTAAGGCTTCTTTGTAAATATATTTATTCCCAAGCAATCTTTGACTTTCTATAAATTTTTGAACGATACGGTAAAGCCTGTCTAATTCAGAATTTATATTTCTATCCTTTTTTGTCCTCTGGAGATCAGCATCCCAATTTGAAGGGAGAATTTTTTCCTGAATAGAAAATCTTAATGGTGTATCATTGCACGAGAATTTTAAAAATATGAAAGTTTCAGTAGTTGATTTTGGCTTATCTAATATAAATTTAGCTTCTTTTCTCATTACTGACGATTTACTGACTAATGTTCTGACGAAAGTAAGTATTTCTTATTAATGTTAAACTTATATTTGGTAGATTAATTAGCAATTTTATTGATAATTAAGTTAGGAAATGTTGCTAATCTTACTATTTGATTATTAATAATGATTAATAACCCTATTTCTGGTGCGCTACCTTCTATTTTTTAAAAGACAATACCAGCATAGTTATTATCATTTTTATAATGTTCACTGACGATTTACTGTCTAATTTTTTAAATAAAATAAAAATACCCCACTTTTGAAGGTGAGGCATTTTTTGCGATCTGTAGTCTAGCTACGTTGTAAATATATAGATTATTTATTCCTTAAAGCATTATTTATTAAATCATCGATGGCTGATGTGTTTAATCTGTTTATTTCTGATTTTTGAAGAGATTCCAAAACACCTAATATTTGAATCAATATCTTCAAAGAAACTTCTTCGCCATCACAGGAAACTTTTGCAAAATTATTTACATGATAAAGTCTGATAAAGGTTTTTGTTTCTAAAATTTCAAGTTCAGTATCTGTTAACATCAAATCTTTACCTTTCAACAATGTCGCTTCAACATTTTCCAAATCTTCTAACTCTTCAATAATTCGATTAAAGTCTGATTCTACTCTTTTTTCAACATCTTTAAAGTACTCATCTAACTGCTGACAAGTTAATCTAATTGAAGTGTTAATTCTTAGTGATAAATCTTTTAAAGTATCCATTTTAATAAGGGATTAATAAGTTAAAAATAAAATACCAATGCTTTTTTGATAAATCAAAGATACTGTAATCTTGATTAACATTCGTTATTAAATCAAGATATTTTATTTTTTTTACTTAAAAGTTATCCACATTATTTTTTTTCTATTTTCCTTAATTCACTTATTCTTTTATAAACCATCTCTCTAATTTCCTTTATCCATTCTGGTTTTACTCTAAAAGCTATATTAACCATTTTATCGCCAAATGGTCTTCCAGATCCTTCTCTTTTACCACCCCATTTTTTTTCGTTCTCAGTCATTACCAAAAATATTTTTTATCTAAAATTTTATTCACCAGCCATTATTAAAAT
>JAYTHK010000023.1:0-2087 GCA_043732665.1 Cytophagales bacterium
AATATCCTTGATTATAGAAATAAAAAAGTAACCGCTTCTGTCAATAGTATCAATAAAACAGACTGGAAAATTATGACAAAAATGGATACCAGCGAAACGCTGATATACATGGAACGACTCCGAAAAATGGCAATTGTAGCGAGCGTGTCTATCACTTTGGTTGTGTCCATTCTTATTTATTTATTCGCCTATTTCTTTGTAAAACCAATCAACGACTTGGCTGATGCGGCGGAAGAGATTAGCCAAGGAGACCTCACTAAAAGAGTAGAAATAAAGAGCAAAAACGAATTGGGGCAACTTGCGGCTTCTTTCAATAAAATGACAAATAGCCTCGTCGCTACGCAAAAAGATTTACAAAATAAATTAACCGAATTAAACCGTTCGAATAGTGCGTTAGACAAATTTGCTCATGTAGTGTCACACGATATAAAAACACCGATAAACTCTATAGAAGGATTGACTAATCTTTTACAATTAGAGTTGAGAGGGAAAGTAAATTCCGAACAAATGGAGCTTATTCTAAAAATCCAAGACCTGTCTGCAAAAACAAAAGGCATGGTAAAAGGAATTTTGGAAGTAGCAGGATTAAAAGCTCAATTAGGAACACTTGAGCATATAGACTTAAATGAAGTAGTAGAGAATATCCGTAGCACCCTGACAATACCTGCTCACATCAAATTAATAATAAAAGAAAGATTGCCAATATTACCTATTGAAAAAATATCGGCGTATCAAATTTTTCAAAACCTATTAAGCAATGCCATTAAGTACAACGACAAATCGGAAGGTATAGTTACGATTGGCTATACGCACACAAACAAAGCTCATAAATTTTCCATCTCAGACAATGGGCGAGGCATAGATAAAGAATTTCATTCGAAAATATTTGAAATATTTAATACCGGTAAAATCTCCAAAGATTACGACAGTACAGGGATAGGGCTATCCATTGTAAAAAGTCTAGTCGAAGAAAAAGGAGGTACTATTTGGATTGAATCAACAAAAGAAGAGGGTACAACTTTCCATTTTAATTTACCAGACAACCAAGCTTAATTTTGGAAAACAAACAGCACGAAATAAAGATTGTGGAATCGGGAGATGGATCACATACCATTTTTCATTCTGGACTTAACGAAACGTATCATTCCATGCACGGCGCAGTGCAAGAATCGGAACATGTATTCATCAAAGCAGGACTTGAACAATTTCTGCCTCATAAGAGTACAATTAAAATAGCAGAGGTAGGATTTGGCACAGGACTAAACGCTTGGCTCAGCTATAAAAGAGTAGTTGGCTCTTCCACAAAAATAATTTACCATAGTTTAGAACCCTATCCTCTAGAAAAAGAGATCTATTCCCAACTAAATTATTCTAAAAATGCAAACGACGTATCGTTAACAAATTTCTTCCTGCAACTCCATCAGGCTCCATGGGACGAAGAGATAGAACTCAACGACAACTTCATACTAAAAAAAATAAAATTACGCTTGGAAGACTATATTGTTTCGGAGCAAAATTTCGACCTACTCTACTACGATGCCTTCGCTCCTAGTAAACAAGCCGATATTTGGTTGCCAGAAAACATTCTAAAAGCATATTCGCTTTTAGGCGAAAAGGGAATATTGGTAACCTATTGCGCACGCGGCCAATTCAAAAGAGACCTTAAAGAAGTTGGCTTTACAGTGGAAACTTTGCTCGGCCCTCCTGGTAAAAAAGAAATGACAAGAGGACTGAAATAATTTACGCTCAATTTTTGATCAATATACTGTAAATGAATAAGTTTTAACAAAATTTGGATACAATCTAGGCTTAGAAAAATCCAGATTGGTCTTAGAGCAAAAAATGAGTGTGGCTTAAAAAGGATGAATTAATAAAAAAATACTATATTTGCAGTCCTTAAAAGGAGCTGTTTTCGTAGCTCAATTGGATAGAGCACCTGACTACGGATCAGGAGGTTTGGGGTTCGAATCCCTACGAGAACACTTTAAACCGCATTAATCAATTGATTTAGTGCGGTTTATTCTTTTTGTTTCCCCACATTTTCCCCACTTCGTTAAAAATACTCTTTGTTAATGGATTAAATTACT
>JAYTHK010000024.1:0-7187 GCA_043732665.1 Cytophagales bacterium
ATTAATCAGCCTCTTACAATTCTAGCAGAAGTTGGAAAGTACGATATTCAAGCCAACATCGTTGGTGGTGGTATCACTGGACAAGCTGAAGCACTTAGACTTGCTATTTCTAGAGCATTAGTGGAAATTAATGGTGAAAGTAAATCTGCTTTGAGAAAAGAAGGTTTTATGACTAGAGATCCTAGAATGGTAGAAAGAAAGAAATTTGGACGTAAGAAAGCTCGTAAGAGATTCCAATTCAGTAAACGTTAGTATTTATATTTATTTACAGTCACAAAATATATGTCAAAAAAGGTTGAATATAAAGATTTACTGGATGCAGGTGTGCATTTCGGTCACTTAACCAGAAAATGGAATCCAAAAATGGCTCCTTATATCTTCATGGAGAAAAACGGTATCCACATTATAGACTTGAACAAAACTCAAGCTTGTCTTGACGATGCTGCTGCTGCTATGAAAAGCATAGTACGCTCTGGAAGAAAAATTTTGTTCGTAGCTACTAAAAAACAAGCAAAAGAAATCGTAGCTACTGAAGCTAAAAGATTGAAAATGCCTTATGCTTGCGAAAGATGGTTAGGTGGTATGCTTACCAATTTTGGTACAGTAAGAAAATCTTTGAAAAAGATGTCTACTTTGGATAAACTTTCTAAGGAAGATTCATTCAAAAATTTCAATAAAAAAGAGAGGCTTATGTTAGGTCGTGAGAAAGCTAAACTTGAAAAAGTATTAGGCGGTATTGCTGATCTTACAAGACTTCCAGCAGCTCTGTTTGTAGTTGATGTAAAAAAAGAACACATAGCTATTGCAGAAGCAAGAAGATTGAACATACCTGTATTCGCTATGGTAGATACAAACTCTGATCCAAATGGAGTAGACTTCGTTATTCCAGCAAACGATGATGCATTCAAATCTATCTCTGTAATCACTGCTGCTCTTGGTAGAGCAATTGAAGAAGGTCTGATTGAAAGAAAGAAAGAAAAAGACGATAAAGAAACAAGCGATGAAATGGATCACAAAAGAGAAATTGATTCAAAAGCAGAAGTTGAATAATTGAAGATTCGTTACTGTTAAAATACTGAAAATGAACATTGAATCTAATCGAACAATGTTCATTTTTTTTAAACAATAAATCACACTATAAAAAATATAATAACCATGGAAGTAACTATTTCAGCAGCAGATGTCAACAAGCTTAGAAGTATGACCGGAGCAGGTATGATGGATTGCAAAAAAGCACTTACTGAAGCCAACGGAGATTTTGAAGCGGCTGTAGATATTCTAAGAAAAAAAGGACAAAAAGTTTCTGCTGCTCGTGCAGACAATAAAACTGCCGAAGGTACTGTACTTATAAAAGTAAGTGCTGATGGCAAAAACGGAAAACTTCTTGCTTTGGCTTGCGAAACAGAACCCGTATCAAAAGTAGACGGTTTTAAAAACCTTGCTCAACAAATCATCGAAGTAGCTGACGCTAAAAATCCTGCTGATACTGAAGCTTTACTAGCTCTATTTTTGGCTGATGGCCGTACTGTAAACGATAATATTATTGACCTTACAGGAAAAATAGGCGAGAAAATAGTAATCCAAAATTTTGAAAACCTTAGCGGAGAACAAGTAATACAATACGTACATTCTAACGGTAAATTAGGCGTATTAGTAGTATTCAAGGGAGTTGTGGGAGCAGACATTACTGAAGTAGGTAAAGATGTAGCAATGCAAATCGCTGCGATGAAACCTGTAGCGGTAGACAAAGATGGTGTAGACGCTAAATTGGTAGAAAGAGAAATCGAAGTAGGTAAAGAACAAGCTAGAGCCGAAGGTAAACCTGAAGCGATGCTCGAAAAAATAGCCCTTGGCAAATTGAATAAATTCTACAAAGACAATACTTTATTGAACCAAGAATTTGTAAAAGACGGTTCTAAAACGATCGCTCAACTTCTTGAAGGCGTTCAAAAAGGGCTTACCGTTACTGCATTCAAAAGAATTTCTATCGGATAGTTTGGCTTGGTCACTCTTTTTGGAAACGAATAATCATATTCTTTCCGAGGGTGTATCCTTCTAAATCATTAATTTCTATAAGATTTTTCACTGAAAGTTGAAAGCGCAGGGAAATATCCTCAAGGGTATTTCCCTCGTTTATTATATACCCTTTTACAGCTAGATTTTTTTGTGAATAATCTATTTGAACCTCCTGACTTATAGAAAAGGTATCGGCATTAATAGTGGCATTAACCGACTTCAATTTTTCTAACGGTACACCATACAAACGGGCTATATTAGATAATGTATTTCCAGGCTGAGCAGTGTAATAACCAATTTCAATATTGTTATTTTTAGAGCTGTTATTCTTATCTGCCATATTTATACTATCAATGTATTTTTTATACTCAGCGTTATTAAAATCAAAATTCTTATTAAGCAATTGGTTCTTAGCTACCAATACTTCTTCCAGCTTTTCATTATTATGCTGAAGCGTTGTTAATTTATGAATATCAATATCGGCACTTCTTCTCTTCACTCTTATAGGAGTATAAGCCACCAATTCATCTCCTACTAATCCATTTAGATCCTTCAACTCTTCTACCGTCATGTTGTATTCCTTAGCCAAGGAGTAAATTGTCTTGTTGGTTTCCATCACATAAGTGACGGTGCTTGATGCAATATTAGTATCTCCTAAAATATAAAACTCCACTCTACGATTTAATTGTCGGCCAAGTTCTGTGTCATTTGTAGCGATAGATTTTCCTTCACCTATGGCATTTACTACCATCGAAGATTGAGTCAAACCTTTTGAAATCATATAATCCATTGCCTTTTCCCCTCTGTTTGCCGCAAGAATTTTATTGTATTGTCCCGAACCATAACTGTCGGTATTTGCGTAAATTTCAATTTGCACCGTTGAATCTCCAATACAATATTGAACCAGATCGTCCAGCACTTTCTTTGCTTCAGGTCTTAGTGTATAACTGTCAAATCTGAAATATATATTTTCAAATAAATGTTTACTCACTCCCGCATCAGAGCCTTTGACATGCACTTTTTCGGCAAGGTATTTACGTTCTTCAGAATTCCCTTTCAGATTCCCTTGATGAAGAATAATTTTATAAATACTTTCTCCCCCTAGATTATTGAATTTATAATATCCATTTTTATCTGTCTTGGAAGTTTTCATTGCTTGTCCATTTCCGTCGGCAAGCAATATGGTAGCGTCAGCAGCAGGCTGACGAGTATCTTCGTATAATATTATCCCCTCCACAGCAATACTTTTAGCGTTTGGAAAAGATCCTTTTTCAATGATTGCAATCAGCGAATTCGTTGTTTCTGGCACTTGGTTATTGGCCGTGAATAGTAGTTGATAGTTAGAGGTTACGAAATTCTCCGATGATTTGGCAGTAACTTTGTATATTACTTTAAAATCTTTTGTATCGGTGACGTTTTCTACTTTATAACTACCATTGACATCAACATTAGATATCTGAACCACATTCCCAAATTCATCTATCAACTGTACCTGACCTCTTGGAACGGCTATAGTTGCGTTATTTATTACACCCTTTACGGTGAATGATTTTTTATCTCTCATCGTATCCTTTGAAATAAAAACTATTGGAAATTCTTTCATAACCAACACTTCCTTTAACGGTTCTTTCTCAATAATTGGAGGAATAATAACCTCTGCAGAATATTCAATTTTAGGGCGAGGCATTAAATAAATTTCATTCTTATAATCTAGATTTTTTACAATGAGCTGATATTCTTTATTCGTTGGTATATTACTAAAACGATACTCACCTTTATCTGTAGTAATGGACTTTGCTATTGATTCTCCATGCTCATCCAGAATTTTTACCTCTACTTTAGTGGCAGGCATATTCGTAAGACTGTCAAAAAGAAATCCTGTAAGAAATGCAAATTTCTGATTGCTATACTTATTGATTGGAAGAAGCTGAATGGGTTCTTCTCTACTTTCTCTTACTATACCTATGTCTTCTTCCCCTTCGTCCTCTGCAGCAGTTGAATCTTCAATATGGTGAATAAGACTTTTTTTACTTTTAAAATTAAAAGTATAAATATCATCGTTTCCAATTCCTCCTTCTCGATTTGAAGTTATATAACCTTTTTTTTCTCCCATTACAAAGTAGAAATCATCACGGTTCGTATTGAAGGGATATCCAATATTAACACTTTTCTCAAATCCATTGTCTTCTCTTGTCATAAAAATATCAAGCGCTCCATACCCACCGTGACCAGTGGAAGAGAAAAATAAAATTTTTTCTCTGGCATAATAACGAGGAGATACATCGCTAAATAAAGTATTTACCTGTCCGCCTAAATTAACAGGAGGTCCCCAATGGTCGTCGTTATTGCATGTGCTGTACCATATATCGTGCATCCCAAAACCACCGGCACGTTTCGATACAAAAAAAAGAATATTGCCATCTGGAGAAACACTTGGTTGACTGTTCCACTGCTCAGGTGCATTGATGTTATTATTTAACTTTTTGGGTGTTTCCCATTTTCCATTTTTATAATAACTTACATATATAGCACAGTTAACTTCTCTATAATTATCTACCACAAAAATCTCGTCACAGCGAGTAAAATAATATTTCCTTGCATCTTTAGTAAAGGACCCTGAGCATTCGTTGTATTGAGTATTCAATTTATCAAAATCATCCTTGCGTGCATCTTTATGCGGCTCCCAAATACTATCGTTCTTTTTGGTAAATCTATGCACATCGCTAAATGCTCCTCCCAAAGAATTATCCTCGTGAATACCTAAATAACCTCGTCTAGAAGTAGTAATCGAAATACTACTATCGTTCTCTATAATAACTGGCGAATAATCAGAATCTTCACTGTTGACAGGAATAGGCAAACATTTAAAACCGTATTCTTTTTTAGGTCTACGATTGTGTTCTATTGCTAAATAACATCCTTTTATATCCACCAAAGCTCTTTCTCTGTAAAGTCCTGTTTCTAAATTAGTATCTTCATTTTCATTCCGATATTTTTCAAAATGTTCAATTGCTTTCTTATAATCTCCATTGTCCTTCAGCATCGTGGCATACCAATAACGTGCAAGAGGATAAACACCTCTATATCTAGTAGCCACTTTGTGATAATAAATCTCAGCTGCTTTATAGTTGTAATAATATCGGTAACATTCCGCCAATTGAAACATAGCATAAGCGCTGGAAGAATCTATTTTTAGAACACGCGCATATTCGTTGGCCGCCAAATAATATTCTAGGTTGTTGAAATGTTTATCTCCTTGTATGAGATTGGCATTAGGCTTACTCTTGGGATTTTTCTTCTGAGCAACTGCCTTTAAAAAAAAACAGCCTACAACAAGTATCAATATAAGGAGTATATTTTTCTTCATTATTTTCGCTTTCTCCAATTAAATATATTACAAAATGTTCTCTATAGCAATACCTTTACGAAGCATATTTATAAATCATAAGATGGAACAGTACAATGAGAAAATACTCGAATACAGCTTAAATAATTATCAGTCAGCGTAATAAACATGAATATTTGATATTCCGGCAATATCTTCGTAAATCGCATCAATAAAAACAGATACATTATTAATTAACTACCTATCACAAATGAGTAAGAAAAACAGAAAATTAGATTCCAAAGAAGTAGGACTTGAGGTAGGATTAATTCTCTTCCGGTATTTTCTCGATACAGAATACCTTCACTATGGTTATTTCTCTAATGGACTGGCTACAGAGGTACGAAACCTTCGTCAAGCTCAAATAAATTACGCTGAATTTTTAAAAGGAAATACTCCTTCTGGTGTAAAAACTATACTGGACGTGGGTTGTGGTTCTGGTCGTTTTGCTTTAGAATTATCTCATTCGGGCTATCAAATAGATTGCGTTTCTCCAGGCACCATACTAACCGAACATGCCAAAAAATTGCTTGGCGATAAAAGCATTATGTTCAACTGCAAATTTGAAGATGTAGTAACAGATAAAAAATACGACATGATTATGTTCAGCGAAAGTTTCCAATACATCAATATGGACGCATCGTTTACCAACGCGTTGAAATTTTTGAACCCAGGTGGACACATTATGATTTGTGACTTCTTTAAAACAGATCCTGAAAATAAAAGTATGCTTGGTGGTGGTCATCACTACCACGAATACTTAGAAGTAATAAAAAAATACCCGATTACACTCGTTACCGAAAAAGACATCACCAAAGAAACTGCCCCTACAATAGACCTTGTGCATAAACTTTCTTCTGAAGTGATTCATCCTATTTATAGTCTTTTATTTCTTTTATTAGAAGATAGATACGCTTGGATAGCAAAATTTATCCGTTGGAAATACAAGAAGAAATTAGCGAAAATGGAAAACAAACACTTCAAAGGCGAACGCAACGGCGCTAACTTTATCAAGTACAAAAAGTATATGTTTTATTTATATAAATCCTAGTAAGAAAGTGTTAAGGTATTAAAGTGTTATAGTGTTAAGGTAGTTGATTTAAGAAACGAGATGGGTTTACTACAAATTTATTGTTCTTTAAAAGCTATCAATTATCCTTTACCCTCTTATCCTAAAACGATCACACTCTAAATACATTAACACTTTAACACCAAATATGGAAGCTCGATGGCAAAAACACATCCTCCAATTTCGCTTTGAAGCGGGCACTTCCAGAGGCGTGTTAAAAACCAAAAACACTTGGTACATCAGCATTTGTGATACTAAAAACCCAACAATCAAAGGTATTGGTGAATGTGGGCCACTAAAAGGTTTAAGCCCTGACGACAGGCTCGACTTTGAACTAAAACTCCAAGAAGTTTGTCAAAAAATAAATGCTACCTATCTTTCCAATTTTTCTGTTCGTGGTCTTCTTACTATTTTTTCTTTACAAGAATATCCTTCTATTTTATTTGGTCTTGAAACAGCACTACTTGATTTAAAAAATGGTGGCAATAGAATAATTTTTCCAACTTCTTTCTCTGATGGAAATAAATCTATACCTATCAACGGTCTTGTGTGGATGGGAGAAGAAAAATTCATGCAACAACAGCTCGAAGAAAAAATCCAGCAAGGTTATACTTGCATAAAACTGAAAATAGGTGCGCTAGATTTTGATGCTGAACTGAAACTCATCGAAAGTATTCGTAAACGATTCTCTTCTGAAAAAATAACAATACGTGTAGA
>JAYTHK010000025.1:0-2081 GCA_043732665.1 Cytophagales bacterium
TCAGATAGAATTGTAAATGGTGCCGTTTACACACCACAATCTATCCGGAATTACATTGTAAAGCAAACATTTGCCACAAAAAAAAAGTCAATTAGTAATTTAAAAATCGCCGATATCTCATGTGGATGCGGAGGATTTCTTTATAACGCTGCAAAAGAAATTAAGCGACTCACAAACAGAACCTATTTTGAAATATTTAGGAGTAATATATATGGTATAGATATACAATCTTACTCTGTTACGAGAACGAAACTCCTTCTCAGCCTTTTAGCATTAAATGAGGGAGAAGACCGAAAAGAATTTAAGTTTAACTTATTTATTGGCGATGCATTAAATTTCAGTTGGGAAAATATTTTGAGCAAATTTTCTGGCTTTGATATCATCCTAGGAAATCCTCCCTATGTATGTTCTAGACATCTTAGTGAAGAGACAAAAAAAAGCCTTACTAAATGGAAAGTTTGCAAGTCAGGGCATCCTGATCTTTACATTCCGTTTTTTCAAATCGGAATTGAAAACCTCGCAATTGACGGAATTCTTGGGTTCATTACAATGAATAGCTTTTTTAAAAGCTTAAATGGAAGAAGCCTTAGAGAATATTTTCAAACAAATAGTTTAGAGTTTAGGATTATCGATTTTGGAACGGAGCAAGTATTTAAATCAAGATACACTTACACTTGTATTTGCCTTATAGAAAATAGAAAGGGAAGTCACATTAAGTATTATAAATCAACTGGTGTAAACGAATTACCAAAGAATCAAAATCTTTTTAGCATAATTAATTATTCAAAATTAGATTTTAATAAAGGTTGGAATTTGCAAAACCATGAAATAATTTCCAAAATTGAATCGACGGGTGTTTCACTTGGAGAATTATATAAAACCCGAAATGGAATTGCAACCCTTAAAAATGAAATATACATTTTTAATCCAATCAAAGAAGATAATGACTTTTATTATCTTCAAAACGGAAGTGTTTTTCCTATAGAAAAGGCAATTTGTAGGGATATTCTAAACTCTAATAAACTAAATACGACCGATAGTTTTTCTAAATTAAAGGAGAAAGTAATTTTCCCATATGACGATGGAATAAAGCCTCGACTTTTAAAAGAGAATTTTCTTAAAAGAAATTTCCCCAAGGCGTATGAGTACTTAGAGAATAAAAAAACTATTCTTGCTGGGAGAGATAATGGTGAAGGGAATTACGAAAGCTGGTTTGCCTTCGGTAGAACTCAGTCCTTAGAAAAAATGAAGCACAAACTTTTCTTCCCACATCTGGCCTCTAAAGTGCCTAATTATTTAATCAACTCTGATGAAAATTTATTGTTTTATAATGGGCTGGCGTTACTTGCGGAATCAAAAAGTGAATTGTTAGTTATGAAGAAAATAATGGAGTCGAGACTATTTTGGTTCTACATTCAAAATTCAAGTAAACCATATACTTCTGGATATTTTTCATTCAGCAGTAATTACATCAGAAACTTTGGTATTTGTAACTTAGACAACGACGAAATAAAATTTGTGATTAACGAACAAAACAGAGAGGTGCTTGACTGTTTTTTTGAGACTAAGTATGATATTGTACTGCAAAAATAATTTACCCGACGCACCAAGTCAGGCACATTTGCAAGGCACACAAAGCCGACACACAAAAGCCAACCTTGCAAAAGAGCCTGCCTTGTTCCACGCATCTTGGACACACTCTGCTTCATTGGACACACTCTGCAGTTTGACACAGCAAGACGAAGGGCGAACGTACAACATTTAGTCGTATAGCCGACAAGCCCCCGCAATTAAAATCGTTTAAAATAAAATGCAAAAGCCCCAAACCGTGAAAGATGGGGCTTTTGGCTATACGCTGTTCAGCGACACCTGGCTTTAGGAGGTTTGTTGTAGCATTTGCAGGCTACCGCTACTGCATGTTGAAGGCTGTTTTGTATAGCGATGGGTTGCAACGTATAGGGCATGTTTGATACTTTAATATAGAGCTTCCCCTACCCAATTTAATGGAACTGATGAGGCTGCTTTTTTCCGTAAATTTTTGTAATGTCATTGGCTTGTTGTTTTATGTAGCCGCCGCTTTT
>JAYTHK010000026.1:0-7175 GCA_043732665.1 Cytophagales bacterium
CATATACTTCTGAAAGTCGATGATCATAGCTTAAGTTAAATGGAATTAAATTTAAATATATTTCAGGGTTTATTGGTAGCCCATTTATATCATTTTCGGTTTTGATTTGTGTAATTCTGCTATTAATATCAATAAATTGTTGAGATATTATTCCATCTATTTTCTCTTCTGTAATTTTAATAATATCATTGTCTTTACTAGTTTTAAAGGAGAAGATTAATTTAAATATATTATTGATAATTTTTCCTTTATTTACATATTCCAGAAAGTACGACTCATTTATTTGATGATAATTTCTATTATAGAATAAATTATATTTTAATATATCACAATGTTTATGTAAATCCTTATTAAACAACAACGCCTCCAACACACTTGTCTTCCCTACATTATTATCTCCCACAATCAAATTGAATTGGCCAATATTGTCCATTTCAAAAGACTCAAATCTTTTGAAATTTTCTACCTTGAAATATGAAAAATGATTCTCGTTCATGTGCCCTAATTTTAGTATAACAATATTACAAATAAACCCCTTAAAACAAAAACGGGGCATCTAGCCCCGTTTTCTGCGAAATCATTCAATCACTACAATCAGCGGTTAGGCTTTACTTTCTACCGCTTTCATTATCTCCGTCTGTCTGCGGATAGACTCTTCGTGAATAATCTTATATATTTCAATCACAAAATCAGTATTCAAGTTCATTTTTTTTGCTAACTCAGATCTGTTTTTCATGATATCGTCCCAACGTTTCACTTGGTAGGTGGTTACGTTGTTCTCTTTTTTGTACTCTCCTATTTTCTCAACAATCGCCATACGAGCAGCCAATGTTTCCAAAACTTCTCTGTCTATGTTGTCGATTTTTCTTCTAAGATCGTCCAAGTGATCGTTAAATAATTGATCCGTTGAAGAACCTTGGCGAATTTTAAGATCGTTAAGGATTTCGCCCAGTCTTTCTGGTGTTACTTGTTGTTCCGCATCACTCCATGCTTTCTCGGGATTGATATGTGTTTCAATCATCAAGCCGTCGAAGTTAAGATCCATTGCTTTTTGAGATATTTCAAATATCAAATCACGTCTTCCTGCAATATGCGAAGGATCGCAAATGATTGGAATTTGTGGTGCTATTCTTCTTAACTCAATTGGTATAGTCCAAATCGGTTGGTTACGGAATTTTGATTTATCTAACGTAGAAAAACCTCGGTGAATACCAGCTAAATTTTCAATTCCAGCCTGATTCAAACGCTCGAAAGCCCCAATCCATAGACCTAATTCTGGGTGTGTAGGATTTTTAACTAAAACTGCTACATTTTTTACACCACGAAGTGCGTCTGCCATTTCTTGAATAGCAAAAGGACTTACTGTAGTTCTAGCTCCAATCCAAAGTACATCTACGCCATACTTCAAGGCCAATTCTATATGCTCGGTATACGCTACTTCAGTACCAATAGGCATCCCGGTTTCTTTTTTAACATCAGCCAACCATTTCAAACCTTCTTCACCAGCGCCTTCAAAAGCACCTGGACGGGTTCTTGGTTTCCAGATTCCAGCTCTAAGCACGTCTACTTTCAGGTTTTGTAATCCTTTAGCAGTAGCTAATAATTGTTCTGGAGTTTCTGCACTGCAAGGTCCTGCTATTACTAGAGGCTTGCTTTTCATTTTCGCCCACTTTTCGAGTGGATTCACATTAAGCGTTACGTTCATAATTTTACTTGTACATTTGTAGAGATAGTCAACAAAATGAGTAGTATTAAAGTTCTATTTGCCAACTATGACTGATAATCAATTTCTTTTCCGAGATACTTCAACCGCATTTGCAAGCAAGTCTTCTAACGAGTTGAGGAAGATGAATTTCCTTTTCACGCTTATGGGTGTCCCAGAACTAACAAAATTAGGAATTTTTTTCATCAAAACCCTACTAAAGCTTAATTTTCCCATAAAAAAAATCGTTAAAGTGACCATTTTCAAGCAATTTTGTGGAGGCGAAACGCTTGATGAATGTCTGATTATTATAGATAAACTTGACAAAAGAGGCATTAAGAGCATTCCTGACTATTCTATAGAAGGAGAATCTGAAGAAAAGAATTACGCCGAAAACACCGAAATTATTCGTCGAACTATTGTATTGGGTGGAAAGCAAAAAGCGATTGGTTTTGCTGTTTTTAAAATAACAAGTTTGGGCTCTGCGGCACTTTTGGAAAAAATTCAAAAAGCAGAACCGCTCGACGAGCGATCTTCTATGGCTTTTGAAAGAATAAAACACCAGATCCATAGTCTTTGCGAAACAGCCTTTCTTTCAGATGTAAAAATCCTGATCGATGCGGAAGAAAGTTGGATTCAGGCAATCATAGACGATCTAGTTTTGCAGATGATGCGTAAATTCAATAAAAAGAAAACGATTGTTTATACTACCTATCAACTTTACAAAGTAGTATCGCTTTCCAATCTTCAATTTCTAACCGAACTAGCTCTTATAGAAGGGTGGAAACCTGCCGTGAAATTAGTGAGAGGCGCTTATATGGAGCAAGAAAGACAACGCGCTAAATTGCTCCAATACCTTTCTCCTATTCATAAAGATAAAAAAGCAACCGATAAGGCTTTCGATACAGCTTTGGAATATTGCATAAAGAATAACGTCTCTTTGTGTGCTGGTTCGCACAACGAAGAAAGTAATTTATTTTTAACGAAGCTGATGAAAGAGCAATCCATTCCCAATTACTCAGAAGCGGTTCATTTCGCCCAGCTCTATGGAATGAGCGATCATATCAGTTTCAATCTTGCGAAAGCGGGCTACAATGTAGCTAAGTATTTACCTTTTGGGCCTGTACGTTCGGTGATGCCTTACTTATTTAGAAGAGCGGAAGAAAATAAATCTGTCACTGGTCAAATGAGTCGAGAAGTAAAACTTATTCGAGAAGAAATAAAACGAAGAAAATTGATTTGATGATGTGTCTCCATAAAAAAAATCATCAAATCATCAAATTGCCAAATCATCAAATCAAATCCCTATCTTTAATTTCCATTTAACAAACCGATGTTTAGTAAAGATTACGTTCGCCATTATAAGGAACATATTATTTTGTCATTGCCTGTAGCGGTAAGTCAGTTGGGTCATATTGTTGTCGGCATGGTAGACACCATAAAGGCTGGAAGCATAGGCAGTTCGTCATTGGCTTCTGCAGCTATTGCAACAAGTGTTTTTATTCCATTTTTAATGTTAGGAATTGGAATTTCTTACGGTGCTACTTCGCTTATTGCAAAAGCCGATGGTGCAGGAGACAAAGAAGAAATTCGAACTATTTTCAAACATAGTTTAGCGCTAAATCTTATTTTATCTATTTTCTTATTTGTAATTTTATATAATTGTTCTTTTGTGCTTCGCTTGCTTCAGCAACCCAAAGAAGTAGTAGAGGCATCCATTCCTTTTGCTGAATGGCTCGCTTGGTCGATTCTTCCGCTGATGTTATTTCAGACCTTCAAACAATTTGCGGAAGGCTTATCTTATACTCGGGGAGCGATGATTATCAGTATTGCTTCTGTTTTAGTAAACGTATTACTAATCTATGTATTCACCGATGGCTGGTTTGGAATCGTACCAATGGGACTCAACGGTATTGCCATAGCCACATTGATTGCCAGAAGCCTGATGGCGCTTGCTATGGTATTATTGGTACTCACCAATAATACTTTTATTGTCTATATAAAAGGCTTCACTAGAGTTCCATATCAATTCAATAAGTTCAAAGATCTTTTATGGATTAGTCTTCCTATAGGATTGCAAATGGTATTCGAATCGGGAGCTTTTGGTTTTGCAGCAATAATGGTGGGATGGCTGGGAGCAGGCGAAATTGCGGCACATCAAATCGCCTTAACTATGGCAGCCTTTACTTATATGGGCGCTACGGGTATAGCTGCTTCAGCTACTGTTAGGGTTGGAAATGAGTTGGGTAAAAAAGATTATGTCCAGTTAAAAAAAGCGGGTTATAGTGCCATGGTGCTCGTGTTTGGTTACATGGCAGTTACCGCTACGCTATTCGTTTTACTGCGGTTTTATTTGCCTACTTTATTTATCAAGGAACAAGAAGTTATCGAAATGATTTCTTCTTTATTGTTGATTGCCGCATTTTTCCAACTCTCCGATGGCATACAAGTAGTAGGCTTTGGAGCACTCCGAGGAATGGGAGATGTAATTATCCCTACTATAGCGGTACTTGTCGCCTATTATGTTATCGGATTGCCTTTGGGATACTGGCTTGCTTTTAACAGGCAGATAGGAATAGAAGGTGTTTGGTATGGTTTATCTTTAGGGTTAATTTTTGTTTCTATCTTTTTATTCTTACGTTTTCGCATAAAGGCTGGAAAGCTTATTAAGACCGCTCAAACGGTTGAATAATTATTTATTGTAAGCATCGTAGTGCAAAAATAAGACTTTTTTATCTTCAGAATTGCGACAGGATTTTCACAAAATTTAAACGGATTTGTAAGCTAGTATTGAAGAAACAAAATCAATTGCTCATGAAAAGGGTAGAAATAGAAATTGAAGAATCCATACTCGACAGAGTAGTAGATATTCTTAACGAGAATGATCTATTGAGTTATACAGAATTGACAGAAGGTGGTTTGGTAAAAAGAGATAGTAGTAGGAACGGTATATTTTCCACACACAATGTTAGAAATATTTCGGTCATTTGTTCTGCGAAACAAAAGGACAAGCTTCTAATCAGGTTGTTTCCGTTAATAAATATATTTGGCGGTTTTTGTATCAGCCATGACCTACTTTATTAGGAGTATAGTTAATAGTCAAAAAACACCTTGTATATTACCAAAAGGATTTTTAATAAATTCTAGACTTAATAAATATGGCGAGAAAGTATTATTTAAGGCTAAATCGAAAATGGCAAATCATATTCTTGAAACAGTTGAAGTTCTAAAAGTGTAGATAAAAGCACAGAACGTTATTTTTCAATAATATATCCCCATTTTTATTTAAAATTTTTTAATCCACTTAACTAACCTTATTTTTGTGGCTTAATTTCAAATTTATACCTCTAAAACACATATATGCAATTATTAAGCGAACAGGAAATTAAAAGAAGAGAAAAAAGAGAGGAACTTCTAAAAATGGGCATCGAGCCTTATCCTGCCGAACAGTTTAAAGTGAATGTTGGAATCAACGATATTTTAAAAAATTACGATTCCACCAAACTAGACTACAAAGATATTTCTATTGCTGGAAGAATTTTAAGTTTTCGTATCATGGGAAGTGCTTCCTTTGCGGAAATACAAGATGCTACAGGTCGTATTCAAATTTATGTAAGAAGAGATGATATTTGTCCTGACGAAAACAAAGATCTATACAATGTTGTTTTTAAAAGACTGCTAGATATCGGCGATCTTATAGGAATAGCAGGCTATGTGTTTACCACACAGGTAGGAGAAGTTTCTATACACGTTACTTCTTTTAAACTTCTTGCAAAAGCGTTAAGACCTCTTCCTATTGTAAAAGAAACAGAAGACGAACAAGGAAATAAAATTCAGCACGATGCATTCTCAGATCCGGAGCAACGCTACAGACAACGTTATGTCGATTTAATTGTAAATCCAGAAGTGAGAGAAGTATTTTTAAAAAGAACAAAAATCGTTTCTACGATGCGTGAGTTCTTTAATAACAAAGGATACATAGAAGTAGAAACGCCTATTTTGCAATCTATTCCAGGTGGTGCTGCTGCTCGACCGTTCAAGACGCATCACAATGCGTTGGATATTCCTCTTTATTTGCGTGTAGCCAACGAGCTTTATCTAAAACGACTTATTGTAGGTGGTTTTGATGGTGTGTATGAATTTGCTAAAGACTTCCGTAACGAAGGAATGGATAGAACACACAATCCAGAATTTACCGTAATGGAAATTTATGTAGCCTACAAAGACTACGACTGGATGATGGATTTTACCGAAGAGATGTTGGAAAAAGTAGCGATGGCTCTTCACGGGGAAACGAATATTAAAGTAGGCGAAAACGAAATAGATTTCTGTCGCCCATTCAAACGTATTAGTATGTTTGATTCTATAAAAGAATATACAGGCATCGACGTCACAGGAATGGATGAAAAACAATTACGTGACGTTTGTAAGCAATTGAATATTGAAGTGGCAGATAGCGCTGGAAAAGGAAAACTCATCGACGAAATATTCGGAGAGAAATGTGAACCTCATTATATACAACCTACTTTCATCATTGATTATCCGATAGAAACATCTCCTCTTACTAAAAAACACCGCACAAAAGCTGGCTTGGTAGAGCGTTTTGAACTAATGGTAAACGGCAAAGAAATCGCCAACGCTTATTCAGAGCTCAACGATCCTATCGATCAAAGAGAGCGTTTTGAAGAACAAGTACAATTAATGGAGCGTGGCGATGACGAAGCAATGTATATCGACCATGATTTTCTACGTGCGCTGGAATACGGTATGCCTCCTACCGCTGGCATGGGTATTGGCATAGACCGCCTTTCCATGATTATGACAAACCAACATTCTATCCAAGATGTGTTGTTTTTCCCTCAGATGAGACCCGAGAAAAAACAAACTTCGGATGCTGATTTATTTGGTGAGGCTGGAGTATCAGAACATTTCATTCCGCTACTTTTGAAAATGGGAATCAATACCATGGATCAATTGAAATCTCAGAATCCTAATAAACTATTCAACGACCTTTGCGGAATGAGAAAGAAAATGAAACTAGAAGTTCCGAATCCTAGTATTGAAGATGTAAAAAACTGGCAGGCATAATCAGATATTTAGAATATAATACTTACTGTGGAATGACATTGATGTTGTTATACAGCAAGTATTATATTCTCTCCTTTAAATACCGCAACAGAATATTTCTAACATAAAAGATACGGACACGATATTCGCCAACAGGAGAGAACAAGACGTGATGAAGCAGAGCAAGTTACTTAATAATCATTTTTTTTGAATATATATTATTGTCAATAGACCCTTTTATAATATATATTCTAGCGGAAATATTTTTGTACGGATCAATCGCTATTATTGTTGAGCCTTTTTCAACAATAATTAGTCGTCCCTTAAAAAGTAGCCCACGCTATACTGCTATTGTTGTATAGGATAAAAAAAGTGTTTACTTTCCCCTAGTAATTCAAAATAACAG
>JAYTHK010000027.1:0-2074 GCA_043732665.1 Cytophagales bacterium
AAAACACACGGGTGTAAAGCAAACGCGCCGCACAAATGCGAATGCGTTAAAGTAAGTTTGACGCAAAATGAAATCATTTTCATTAAACAAGAAATGCTGTATGAACCAGATTGTATTTGTATGAATTGCCTCGACGATTTAAAACATCTTTATAAAATGAAAATGGAATTGTAATTTAACGTCAGAGTTTTTTGAAGATGGTGCGACAGCGGATAGCTAAACAACCTAAAGGAATTACAATATACATGCGTGATAAACAAATTATTTTTCCAAATTAAAAAATATTTTACGAAATTAACAAATTTAATGTTTTTGTTTGTTTTGACTTTCTCAGGATGTTCATCACGAAGCCAAACAAGATTTAATTCGAATGATTTGCATCCTAAACCTGCAGAATTTATGGGAGGGTTGGATAGTTTACGTTCATACATAATTTCAAATCTAAATTATCCAGCAACTGCAAAACGAGATAGTGTTGAAGGTAAAGTTATTATCCAATTTTACATAGAAACTAATGGTGAGATACAAAATGTCACAGTTCTAAAAGGAATTAGAAGTGATGTTGATGAAGAAGCAGTTAGAATAGTTAAAGCTATGCCAAAATGGATTGGGACAACTGTAAGAGTAAAGTACAAATTACCCATTAACTTCTTTATTGAAAAATAGAAAAGCAATTCTGATTTAAAATGCAATTTTTTGCCAAAATAATTTTAATGAATTGGTTGTTAATGTTTTTAGGTTTAGTTTTTATGACTAACCAATTGTCCGCGCAAAAAGATACATACTCGCTGTTTAAATTAGTAAAAAAAATTCCGTTAGAATCTTATTACCGCTGGTACTATATATGTATAAAAAAAAAGCTGACGCTTGAATTAATGGCGCAGCATCTATTACAAACACGCCGCCGTTTGATTTTGTCTCTGACAAAATCCTATTATTCTGCGGTCTCCTGACCGCTACCAATATAAGGCGAAAGGCTGCTTAGTTAGCTCGGATAGGGGCGGTCGGAGACCGTAAAATACTGCGATTCGGTCAGGAGACCGAATCAAGCGTGTGCGTTTTCGGCATACTGTTGGAGAGCGGTTTAAGTATTGTAAGATCTCCTATACAAGGCAATACCATTGAAGTTAATTTACAAGATAGAAATGGAAACATTCGAATTGTAAATATAAATTTCAACTATAGTAATCAAGTTAAAAATGTCACTAACAATAAATAATATGAAAAATTATTTAGTTTTTATTCCTTTTCTTTTTTTTGTTACAATTAATTGTAAAATAGAAAAAAACTTGAAAGAGAGCAGTGTCGAAAAATTGATAGGGTGTATAACATCTAATTCATTTTATGTGGTTACAAATTATGGAGAGGAGGTTGTAATAAATGATTCTTGTTCGAAAAAGCTAATTTTATTGGCTAACAAAGCTACCAAAGAATTAAAAAAATTCTTGTCAGATTCTTCAAAAACAATTATTTCTCATTTAATTTTGACTAAGATTAAAATGCCAAAAAAATTCTTTATTAATAAGATTGAACCAATATACACTTCTGATTCGATATTTGATCATGTTAATTACGAATTTAACAATTTAACATTTAGGTGGTATAGAGAAGGCTATTATACAATTGATAAGTCAGAAAAAAATAAGATTATTAGTTATTGGAAGTAAACTGCCCCGCTCGTACAAGGTATGTATAAATACGCTCGCGCTCGTTCAAGTCCCCCGCTGATACTATGTCCGTAATTGAACACACGAACGCTTGAATTAATGGCGCAGCATCTATTGCAAACACGCCGCCGCTTGATTTTGTCTCTGACAAAATCCTATTATTCTGCGGTCTCCTGACCGCTACAAATATAAGGCAAAAGGTTGCTTAGTTTGCTCGGATAGGAGCGGTCGGAGACCGTAAAATACTACGATTCGGTCAGGAGACCGAATCAAGCGTGTGCGTTTTCGATATATGGGTGGCGAGCGGGCAGAGATTTGGTTTAAACCGTTTTTTAACTTGATCTTTGACTTGCCTTGAAGTGGATTTTTAATTTTGTAAATTTTTTTATTTGCATCGAAAAGTGGTT
>JAYTHK010000028.1:0-2063 GCA_043732665.1 Cytophagales bacterium
TTTATTCTTCCTTACAGTAAAAAAAATGGTAGGAAAACCTCCTGTTATCTTGAAATTGTTAAATTTGAACTACGGTACGTAAACGCCTACTTCTATAAATTAATATAGTTAAAGTTAATACATTTAAGGGTTTCGATCCATAAATAGAAATGTTTGCTAAAGCAGAAAAATTAATCGAAAAGCGGAATTGATGAAAATGAAAAATAATAAAATTTCAAGTATCAAACTTTCTGCGTTTATTTCTGAAATCGAAGATTGTATCGCTGCTACTTTTTATGGTGAAACATTTTGGATTACAGCAGAGATAAGTGATGTAAATAAAAAGCCCGACAAACGCTGGTGTTATCTGAAATTTATTGAAAAAGACGGCAAAATAATTTCCACAGAAATAAGCGCTGTTTTTTGGTCGCAAGGATATACTTTTATTGAACAGTTTGAAAAAGAAACCAAGCAGCTATTTAAAGACGGCATAGAGGTAACGTGTAAGGTAAAAGTAACGTTTCACAAGCGTTACGGTTTAAAGTTAGAGGTATTGGAGATAGATTATGCTTATACCGTTGGACAACTAGAAGCAGAGCGGCAACAAACACTTGACCGATTAGTGAAAGAAAACTCTAAGCACATTAAATTGGTAGGAGAGCAGTATCATACCTTTAATAAATCACTTCCCATTCCCGTCGTTATACAGCGTATCGCACTGCTTACCGCTTTCGACTCAGATGGTCAGCGAGACTTTAAACAAGAATTAAAAAACAATCCTTATGAGTATGCTTTTTATGTAGAAGAATTTCTTACCCAAATTCAAGGAGACAAAGCGCACGAATTAATACTGGCTCAATTGAAATTGATAGAAGCTAAGAAGGAGAATTTTGATGTCGTTGCTATTGTGCGTGGAGGTGGCTCTCAATTGGACTTGAAGCCTTTCGATGTCTATGAATTGGCACAATATGTAGCCTCTTTTCCATTACCTATTCTAACAGGTATTGGTCATGATAGGAATACGAGTATTGTCGACCTAATGGCACGACAGGAAAAAACGCCCACAAAAGTGGCGGATGTTATCATGCAACGTAATTTTCAATTTGAACAAGCCTTGATAGCGTTGAAGGAACGTCTCGAAGGTAGAACTGACGAGCTGTTTGACAATGCTAAAAATAAATTAAAGGAACTAAAGCGATTTGTGAAAGCTTCCAATCCGTTAACGATTTTAAAGAAGGGTTTTGCTATTGTTAAAAGAGATGCTACTATTTTGACTAATGCTAGTACTGTAGATGCTGGTGCAGAAATTCAAATTCAATTTGATATGGAAACTATTTATTCAACGGTGACAAAGAAGAAAACAAATGGCAAATAACTTAAACTATACAGAGGCACTTTCTCAACTAGAAGAAATTGTAGAACAAATAGAAGACGATTCTATTATGCTAGATACGCTGACCGAAAAAGTAGCTCAGGCGAATGAGCTGATAAAATACTGCGAAGTGAAACTGCGTTCGATCGAGGGTGATGTTAAAGGGGTGCTGAATGGGGAGTAGTAGTTTAATCTCTGCTTGTACCTCGAATTTAGAAACGTTAACAAAGAAGTGTAATATTGTTTAGTAAAGCGTGTCTGGTGAGACACCAGACACTAGAGAAAACACTACGTATTAACAACATTGTTTGTTGACGAATAAACAAGAAAGAGAAACTTATCCATGTGTTATTTTTTTTGGCACGTTGGTATCTTTTTTCCTTGCCTCACTCAAACCAATAGCAATTGCCTGCTTCCGAGACTTTACTTTTTTTCCACTTCCTGATTTAAGCTCTCCTTCTTTATATTCATGCATTGTTTTTTCGACTTCACTATTCGCTTCCCGTGTATATTTTGCCATAATTCTTTCTTTTTTAATTTATATGATAAATGTAGGATATATGATTAGTGGTTGTGTTACATATATATTAAAAAAAATTACATGATTATATTATTAGGATTAGGTATTATATTCTCTAATTGCATTTAGGGTTAAAGGTAGTGCTAACATAAAACCACTTATAATACTGTTGAAAATAGAATTTAAGGAGTT
>JAYTHK010000029.1:0-7112 GCA_043732665.1 Cytophagales bacterium
TCATGGTCGTCTTCGCTGGTTATTGATTCTTCTTGTTCTATTATTTCTTTGTATTTTTCGATTTTATCGGTGCACCATTGCATGAAATCTTCAGGAATATTCATCCAAGGAAAACGGTTCTTGTCTTCAAAAAAATAATCGCATTGACCGTTTTCGTAGATGGAAAATAGAGGACCACTAAGTTGATCGTTCAGCGGTTCCAGAGTTGTCCAAAGTGTTATAAATTTTTCTGAAAGAAGTTTAGGCCTATGAAAGCCATCCCAAAAAATTTCTTTATACCGTTCTAATGCTTCTTTCATGGCTATTTACTTAACTATGTATTTACCTTTACTATCATCCGATACAGAAGGTAGGTGCTTGTTTTTTTCAAAATAGTCATATCTTATTTTGACGTTTTCCCAAAACAAAAGCAACTGTTTATTTTTTTCATATTGATTGTTTGCATTGCTCATATTAGATATCGTCATTCTGAAAGGTAAAACTTGAACAGGAATATTATTTTGTCCTCCATTTTTGGCTTTCACGGCTGCTATATAAATTTCTTTAATTTTATCGTCTGTCATTGCTATGCAGCCTATAGAAATACAGCTACCATGAATAAAAATATTACCTCTAGAATTTTTCTTAACACCTAAAATTTTATCAGAAGCATTTGGATAGTTTAATCCTAGAGATACATAAAAGGAATTTTGAAGATTGAAGCGGTCTTCTATGTGATAAAAACCTTCGATTACTTGATAGTCGTCAGCTTTCCTTTTTTGACCGATGTCTCCAGAAGCACTGCAGATGTTATAAGTTTTTAGAAGTGAATAAGAAGCGTTACTGTTTTTCACCCAAAGTTCGAGCTTGTTTTCATATTTAAAAATACGAATTAAAATAGTCTGTTTTTCATAATCAATAAATTTTGCCTGATAAACCCGGCTGAAAGTTTCTTCTTTTTCTTGATAACATTTCTTCACACGAGGATATTTCACCTGGGCAGATTTGAAATCGCCACCAGAAAGAAACATAAACGATAAAAGAAATAAAAAAGAAATTTTCATATTTAGTTAAAAAGTTAATACGAACAACATGATTGCTATCTATGATGCTTTTGTCTCATTTGTTGGTCTTGGTGTGGTTTGTAGGGTTGATTATTTTGAGCTCTAATTTGTCTTATTTTTGCACAAGAAGAAAGTATTAAAATTCCTATAATGATGAATACGCTATTTTTTTTCATAACCTTATATTAAGAACAATTCTAACTATAAATAATTTATTTTAATTTTTTAAAACAGATTTTCGTTTTAATCCTTTTGTAGGATCATAGCCGTTTAAGTCTTTTGCATAGTAGCCTGTACCGTTGTATGGACGCTTATTTGTATGGTTTTTACAGGTTTCTGAACAGGCACCTTCTAATTTCCAGCCGCAGTCTTCACATGCGGGCACGTGAATGTTGCAACTCGCATTGGCGCAATTAATCATTCTATCGCTTATGGTGCCACATATATGACACTTAGAAATTACCTGAGGGTTTACACTGTTGACGTCGATGGCAATACGGTTATCAAATACATAACATTTACCTTCAAAATCTTCTCCACCTGCTTCCGTGCCATATTTTATAATGCCTCCGTGAAGTTGGTACACATTTTCAAATCCATTTTCTAGGAGGAAGGCGCTGGCTTTTTCACATTTTATTCCACCAGTGCAATAGGTCAGTACTTTTTTATTTTTATACTTTTCTAGTTCTTTTACTTTATCGGGGAATTCACGAAAGTTATCTATGTCAAGAGTTACAGCGTTTTTAAATTTGCCTAGACTATGCTCGTAGTTACTTCGTACATCGAGGATAACAACATCTTCCTGATCTTTTAGTTGCTTAAATTCTTCGGGTTCTAGATGTATTCCTGTGCGTTCATAAGGTTTTAGGTATGCTAATGAAGAATGGACGATTTCGGATTTAATCCTCACGTTCATTTTTTGGAAAGCCATTTTGCTTACATGATCTATTTTAAAATCTGTTTTGGCAAAACGTGGATCGGCGTGTACGGAAGCCATGTACTTTTCGCAGTCTTCTCTGAGTCCAGAGACTGTGCCATTTAAGCCTTCTTGTGCGACAACAATTCTGCCTCTTAGATTAAGGCTGAGGCAATGTCGATGATGTTCTTCTCTGAACTGTTCAATATCCTCTATTTTTGAATAACAATAATAAAGTAAAACACTGTACTTATTTTCTTTTTCCATATCAACTGCTTAGTTTCAGACTAAGTGTTTTTATTTTGTATTGAGTTTTGAGTAATTAGTATTTAGTTAAAGTTAATTATTCATCTGTTTTCTCAAAATTCAGGACTAATAACTCAATACTCATTAAAATTATGTTACCTTTTGTGCGGGGTTTCCGAAAACGGTTTCGCCGTCTTTTACCTCGGCTACTACTACAGATCCAGCACCTATTCTTGAGTTTCTCCCAATTGTGACACCTGCTACAATGGTAACTCCAGAGCCTATAAAAGCTCCTTTTCCAACTTTTACATTCGAGCCGATAACTGTTCCTGCGCCTACTTGAACCATATCGCTCAACTCTGCTTCGTAATCGATTACCGTATTGGAGCCTATGATGCAATAGTTATTTATTTTTGCATTTGAATTGACAACTGCTCCAGCATTGAACATATTCCCATGCCCAATAAGAGCGGAAGTGGCTATAGAAATATTTTTATGAAAGGCATTTATGGGCATTATTTTTCTATCCTCGTAGAGCATCTCGACAAGTGATGCTTTGAGCTTATTATCGTCAGTAGCTACAAACGCTTCACATTTTGGACCTATCAATTTAAGGAACACTTCGTCTTCTGTAATGCCTAAAATACTTACACCATTTATTTCAGTGTTGTGCAGTTTTGTATCGTCTTCAAGAAAGCAATATACAATTACTTCGTTGCTTTGAAATATATCCAACGCAACTTTACCCAAACCTTTTGCACCAAAAATAATTACCGGATTCTCCACTCTTTAATTTCTATGTGAGTAGCAAATATACTAAAAAAAATATTAGATTCATTTAATGAAACACTAACAGACCGTTTTATTACCAATCCTTAGTCTTCTTCACTGTAGGTATTACCATGGTTTCAGGTTTCTTATTTTCCACTGCTTTTTTCAGATCTTCAATCTTAGCTTTTACATGGGCGTCTGTTGTGTTTTTATGTTTTATCCAAGGACCTTGCCAACCTGGAAATTTTTCATCTTCTAAGTTTCTAGTATTTCCTGTTGGATTGTATTTGTAATTTTTGTCTTGTTTGTAATATTCAAAAACAAAATTTGTAAAAGTATACCGATATCGATCGTCTTTCCACTCGAGGGACAAGTCGTAACGTATAGCGCCATGAATTTCTTTTAATACTCCAGGATTTATATATACCAAAAATCTACCCCTCAGAGCAATGGTGTGAGCAGCCGAATCAATCGTTACGTTGCTTTTGGGGTAAGTGTATTTTACCCAATTTTTTATTCTTTTTGAAAGAGAGTCTGCTGGAATGCTGTCCGTTTTTACGACATCAAGATATGTTATCTTGCCATTTTCATCCTTTGGCATAACTACTTGAGCATTAGAATTTAAATGAAATGCAACAAGCAGTGTTGACAAAAGAGTCAGTATTATCAACCTTTTCTTTTTATTCTTCGTATCCATGGTAAAAGACAATTATGCCTTAAATATAAAACTTTTAGTTTAAATATTTTTTGTCGTGATTATTATTTGTATAAATTTCAGAAACTATTAATCTTAATCTTATAATCTTAAAATATAAAAATGTACGACAATAATCGCAAAGATAACTTATTAGTAGAAATAGCTTGGGAAGTATGTAATCAAGTGGGTGGAATATATACTGTAATACGTACCAAGGTGCCTGCTATGAAGGAAAAGTGGGGAGAAAATTACTGTTTGGTAGGACCTTACGTACATAGCAGACTACCTGCAGAATTTGAACCTTGTGACGATTATGACTCTCCTTTTGGCAAAGCAGTGGAAAAGCTTCGTGAGATGGGAGTAGAGGTACATTTTGGTTATTGGCTTGTATCTGGTAGGCCATTAGTAGTTTTGATTAATCCTCAAAGTATTCACCATCGTATGGCAGAAGCCAAGTATATGCTTTGGGAGCATCATTCTATTTCTACCAACGAAGGAGATCAACTGATGGATCAAATTATAGCCTTTGGTTTTTTGACAAAACTATTCCTCACAGAACTTGTAAAGCCTGAAACGACTCAGAAACATGTAATAGCCCACTTTCACGAGTGGATGGTTGGTACGGCTATTCCAGAATTGCGTTATGAGAACAGAAATATTTCGATTGTCTTCACTACACATGCTACGATATTAGGCAGGTACTTGGCGATGAACGACCCTAATTTCTATGAACACTTGCCTTATTTTGATTGGTTAAATGAAGCTAGAAATTTCAATATTGAAGCCACTGCTCGTATCGAAAGAGCTGCTGCACACGGTGCACATGTATTCACTACGGTAAGTGAAGTAACGGCGCGAGAGTGTGAGTCGTTGTTAGGCAGAAGACCGGATGTAATTCTTCCTAACGGACTGAACATAGAACGTTTCACTGCATTACATGAATTTCAAAATCTGCATAAAGATTATAAAGATAAGATCCATCAATTCGTGATGGGACACTTCTTTCAAAGCTATTCCTTTGATCTTGATAAAACGCTTTATTTTTTCACTTCAGGAAGATACGAATATAAGAACAAAGGATTTGACATGACGCTGGAAGCACTGGCACGTCTTAACTGGAGGATGAAAAGCGAAAACATCGACACTACAATTGTCATGTTTTTTATCACGAAACAACCTTATCACAGTATCAATCCCGGAGTTATTCATTCCAGAGCACAGATGCAGGAAATTCGAAGGACTTGTGATGAAATTACAAAAATAGTAGCGGAGAAATTTTTCTATAGTACAGCTTCAAATCCAGGAGCCAAGCAACATGATCTGAATAAGTTTGTCGATGAATATTGGGCGCTTCGTTTGAAAAGAGAATTACAATCCTGGAAAACAAATAACCTTCCTTCTGTTGTAACTCATAATTTACAAAACGACGCAGGAGACGATATTTTAAATTATTTGCGTACTTCTAATCTTATTAATCATCAACACGACAAAGTGAAAATCGTTTATCACCCTGATTTTATAGCACCTTCTAATCCATTGTTTGCTATGGAATATGGACAATTTGTGAGAGGATGTCATTTGGGCGTTTTTCCTAGTTATTACGAACCATGGGGCTATACACCGCTGGAATGTATCGCTAGTGGTGTGCCTACAGCTACTTCTGATTTGGCTGGTTTTGGAGAATATGTTATGCAAACCATTCCAGATCATGAGAAAAAAGGTATTTATGTTGTAGACCGAAAAAGTAAATCGTATAACGATGCCGTTGAGCAACTCGCCAACCAGTTGTACTCTTTTATAAAATTGAATCGTAAAGACAGGATTACCCAGAGAAACCGTGTGGAAAGAACCGCAGAGGCTTTTGACTGGCAGAATCTTATTGTACACTATGAAAGAGCCTATGAAATAGCGCTAAGAAATAGAAAATAAAAAAAATAGTTGTACTATTGATTAATAGTAAACCTTAATTACACCTTTTAAATTTTTACAAAATGGCTATTTATTATATTGTTCTATTTATTTCCGTCGTCATCCTGTTTTCATCGTTCGTCACGGTGCAGCAGGGAAACGTCGGCGTGATTACCGTATTCGGTAAATACCGTAGAGTTCTATCTCCAGGGCTAAGTTTAAAGATTCCTTTGATAGAGAAAATTCATAAGAAAATCTCCATTCAAAACCGTTCTGCGGAAATGGAATTTCAGGCTACTACACAAGATCAGGCAAATGTGTTTTTTAAAGCTATGATTCTGTATTCGGTGGTTGACCAAGGAGAACAGACGATTAAAAATGTAGCTTTTAAATTTATGGATGACCGCAGTTTTATGCAAGCACTGGTGAGGACTGTAGAAGGTAATATCCGTGGTTTCGTAGCTACAAAAAAGCAATCTGAAGTACTTTCTTTGAGAGGAGAAATAGTAGGAGATGTAAAAGAAAATCTTGACCATACATTAGCAGATTGGGGTTTTCATCTGATCGATCTTCAGTTGAATGACATTACGTTTGACGATGCTATTATGCGTTCCATGGCTCAGGTAGTGGCTTCTAATAACTTGAAAGCAGCTGCCGAGAACGAAGGACAGGCTTTATTAATTACAAAAACGAAAGCGGCCGAAGCAGATGGTAACGCTATTAAAATTTCAGCCGAAGCAGAAAGACAAGCGGCTCAGTTAAGAGGACAAGGAGTTGCGTTATTCCGCCAGGAAGTGGCTAAAGGTATGGCAGAAGCAGCGAAAGAAATGCAAGTAGCAAATCTTGATACCTCTGTAATTCTATTTTCTATGTGGACAGAAGCCATAAAACACTTTGCTGAAAATGGTAAAGGAAATACCATCTTCCTTGATGGTTCTTCGGAAAATATGCAACGTACTATGCAACAAATGATGTCGATGATTAATGCTGATATGTATAAGAATAATCAATTGAAGAAATAGGGGCTGAATTTTAGATGAATCCTTTTAAGTCCGAATATGTAAATTATATTTATTTACATATTCGGACTTTTTATTTATATAAAAACTTGCTATTTAGTATTTTGTATTTCTTAAATTACATAATGTTATAATATTTGTATCGTAAAAAGTACATATATTGATTACTTGTTTGAATTATCAGAGAAAAAAGCGAGAGCGGCCTCTTTGGCTTTTAAGAGATATCTCTATGATTAAATAGATTGGGAGAATCGTCTTATTGTAATTACAGGAGCAAGAGGAAGTGGTAAAACAACGTTAATGTTGCAGAGGTTAAAGACAGTCAACGAAAATCAGCAAGCACTTTATCTCTCTCTCGATACGCTTTATTTTTCAGAAAATAAGTTGCTCTCTCTTGTTGAATATTTGTTGAGAAAAGGGTTGAAATTTTTATTCATAGACGAAGTACATAAATATCCAGACTGGTCTATTGAAGTTAAAAACCTTTACGACAATTATCCTGAATTGAAAAT
>JAYTHK010000030.1:0-2058 GCA_043732665.1 Cytophagales bacterium
CGTTTGTAACGGAGGAGGAACCCAAGAAAAAGAAGAAATCATCAGCATTAAAGTACCAGCAGGTGTAGCAGATGGAATGCAGTTGTCCATGAGTGGCAAAGGGAATTTCCCACAAGGAGGAGGTATAGCTGGAGATTTAATTATTCTTATTGAAGAAGCGGAACACGATGTTCTTAAGAGAGAAGGTAATAATGTCATCTACGATTTGTACATTAGTTTCACCGATGCTGTATTTGGCAGTTCCATTGAAGTACCAACAATAGATGGAAAAGTAAAAATAAAAATAGAATCTGGTACACAAAGCGGAAAAATTCTGAGATTGAAAGGAAAAGGTATACAAGACATCAATGGATATGAAAAAGGAGACCAACTTATTCATATCAATGTTTGGACACCACAGCATCTTTCAAAAGATGAAAAAGATATACTTCAAAAATTTCATGGCTCAGATAGTTTTAAGCCTAATCCTGGAAAACAGGATAAAAGTTTTTTTGAGAAAATGAGAGAGTTTTTTTGAGAAATAAACAATTTAAATAAACTATTTTTTAAACATGTTAGAGCCTAGAGTATTAATCCTTACGGGAAGTTTGTCCAGTCAAATAAGCGGCGGCATGGGAGTAGCTGCGGCCCAAATAGCAAAACATCTTTCTGCCATCACTTCGGTGCAGCTTATAAAGTCGGGCAATGAGAACGGACCTTTTGTTAAGAATACGCATATCATTAACGCCTCCTCTCCTGCCAAACAAATTGTTTCTTATTCAATTTTTCCAGCTGACAACAAAGAAACCATTCATTACGATTTTTTAATTTCTCCTTACAAAACAGACGAGCATCATAAAACAAAACAAGTCACAAATGCTGGAAATTCTATTTTAGAAGCGATCGAAACAATTGCTCCTACTTACCTTGAAGAAGTAGCGTTCTACAATCAAAAAATTATAGAACTTGCTCAGACACTTTATTTTGACATCATTTATTGTCATGATTGGACTACCTTTCAGGCTGGAATCAGTTTGAAACTTCATACAGGAAAAAAATTAATTTTACACATCCATTCTCTGGAAACGGATCGTAAACCTGATAATAAAAATGTGAATATTTATTATCTCGAACGTAAGGCAATGGATTATGCGGATGCTGTAATTACGGTAAGTAACTACACCAAAGCGCTCATCTGTAAAAACTACGAAATTTATCCCGGCAAAATAAATGTAGTATACAATGCTCTTCAAGAAGGGACAGAGGGCAGGAAACAGAAAACAGGAACTAAGAACAGAGCGTTGAATGTACTTTTCATGGGACGTCTTACGCGTCAAAAAGGAATCGACAATTTTATAAGTATCGCAGAACTCATTTATCAGGATTTTCCTGAAGTACAATTCATAATTGCCGGAGAAGGTGAATTGCTTAACGAGATTGAAGGCCGCGTAGAAAACTCTATTGTTGTTAACAATATAAATTTACTTGGTTATTTAAACAGCGAAGAAAAAAATAATCTACTGGCCATCACTGATATTTTTTGTATGCCTTCCGAATCGGAACCTTTCGGATTGTCAGCATTAGAGGCAGCAGCAGCAGGTATTCCTTGCGTGGTTTCCAGACAATCTGGAATTTCAGAAGTGTTGCAGAGTGCTTTAAAAATAGACTTTAGTGACTTAGCTGGTTTCGTAATCGCAATTAGTTCCTTGCTGGAAAGTGAATCGTTACGAAAAACTATTTCTGAAGAACAATTATCAGAAATAAAAGAATTGAGCTGGGGGAAAGCAACGGAAAAGATTAAAGGTATCATGACGGTAGTCTGAGTACTTTAATTGAAAAATTTAATACTGCTATTTTTAGTTGCACAACATAAATGTTATGTCACAGTTTCAGTAATAAAACACTACCTTTATGGTAAAATGACTGGAATTTATAATTTATCGATCGCTCTTTATGTACTGCTTATTCGGATGGTTTCTCCATTTAATAAAAAAGCTGCGTTATGGGTAAGTGGGAGAAAAAACATTTTTAAAAAATTACAGGAAACATTTTCAGGCAATACCAAACCCATTGTCTGGT
>JAYTHK010000031.1:0-2041 GCA_043732665.1 Cytophagales bacterium
TTCTAAATTTTTACTTATTAAACTCATAAATGGGTTATTGTTGTATGTTAAATTTTCAATTTTATCATTATAAATAATTTTAAACCATTGATTTAATGATAGGTCTGCCCATCCTCTTTTTTTCATTTCGTAAGCGCTTATGAACCTACCTTTGTATTTGTAACAATAAGAAGTGGGTGATAGCGCACCTTCTCTGCCTGAAGTATACACGCAAACACTTACTTTTTTATCATTAAACATTACACTAATATTTGATGCAGCTAGTTTCATTTGCCACATCTTTCTGTTAAAAATTGTTCTACTTGATCATTCAATTCTTTTTCTGTTATTTTAGGTAAAGAATAATACATATAATGATGGGGATCTTTAACGTGATCAGCATAAAATAAACAATGAGTCAATTCATGCGCTGTCAATATTTTCTTTTCTTGATATGTGGCTATTTCCCAAAATGGTTTAGAGAATTGAATCTCATAGTTACCAAGAATTGTTGTACTGCACTCCCCGATAACTGGATATTTTAAATTATCAGTGATGTGAATCTCTACTTGCAATGGGTGGTTATATTGCTTCTCATTGCAATGTCTTTTTACTTTAATTAAGAAATTAGTGTAATAAGGCATTAACTCTTGTTGAATACTAATACGTGATATAAAAGTAAAACCCACTAGAAATATAATAAATGCAAAATATATTAAACGATATTTAGACATCTTTAGACCTTAATTTTTTCATATTTTCATTTGTATTTTTTATCTGACATTCGGGGCACCGCTTGCCTGACCATTCTTTACCACTTTCGCCAACAAATATAGAGCCAGTAAGACGCTTGCCGATCTTAACTTTAATTTTTTCTTCACCGCATACTTTACACTTTTGTTTCATTTTTACTCTTTTCTAGTTCTTCTTGATAGAGTGCCCAATAAATATCATTACGCACTTCTTCAATGTGTTGTAACTCTTCTTCAGTTTTATTAGCAGAAGTCATAATTACCTCACGATAAGCGCTAATGCTTTCTTTCTTTGTAAGTTTCATTCTTTGTATTTCTACACAAATTATACACATGTTACTTTCCTTTTCAATAAATCCGGATGACCATAAAACAATATTGGCTTCTTACCATCAACATAAGGCTCAATTGAATCAGCAACGTGAGCCTCTGCCCAACCTAGGAATAAACCTATGACCTCGTGACGCTGAAGCTTGTGATCTAATAATAACTCATACCACAAAGGCTCTAGTGCTTCCGTGATGTTACCAAGTGGTCTAAGCTTTTTCTTTTTTATCATCTAATCCTAGTGTTTCTGGACAATGGTCAATAACCAACTCGCCGTCTTCTAATTCGTAAATATAAGCATCTTCATCATCAATAGTTAAACTTAAATCATTATGTAGTATTTTATAATCAACAAAGTCATGATTTTTTTTATATATTCTTAAAAAAGGAATGCCTTTATCAAATAAAAGCACAAGTGCTTGTTTACCTAATGGGCCTATTCTTTTGGCTCTTTTCATTTAATTTTCCTTGATTCATAATTAATTATTATAGATAGTTTCTTTAAATAAAATTCTTCATTATTGCATTTATTAGCAATCAAATTGCTACTAATATAAAAACTTTCGTCTTTAACAATCTTATGTCTTTTCTTTGATGTTCTATCTTTTAGCTTTGCCATATTTTTCCCTAAAAAAGCGATTGAGGTCAGACGCGACTCTGACTATCCCACTGTTGGCTGGCTGGGACGAAGACCCTGACAATTCAGGAGTGTCCTTTTTTTAAAGGAGCTATCCTATTTGCGTGTCTCCAGATAGTCGCTTACGCTCCTACAGCTTTCCACGCCGCTCAATCTATTTCAGTATATCCTTATGTTTCTATAAAAGCAAATTAAAAAACTAATTTTTCAATGGCTTCCGAAGAACTCTGTAGGGTTCGAGGAAGTTCCGATTCTAGTCCCCAATGCCTCATTTAAAGCTATCCCTCTGAGCTAAGAATGCCATCATAGTCTCAAGCTCCCTATCCACCGCCTCTTTAATGATAGC
>JAYTHK010000032.1:0-2035 GCA_043732665.1 Cytophagales bacterium
ATCTGGAAAGACGCACACGATAAAGGCGAACGTTATTTTCCACATGAGTTTATGTATAAAATTTTATTGTCAGGAGAACTGGAACAATATTATGAAATAGATCCTAAAGACAGCTGGATGCTCGCTGCAGCTAAGAAAAATATTCCTATCGTAGTACCAGGCTGGGAAGATTCTACCATGGGAAATATTTTTGCTTCGTATTGTATCAAAGGTGAATTTAAAGCCACCACCATGAAGACTGGTATAGAATATATGCAATGGCTTGCCGATTGGTATGTAAAGAATTCAGAAGGTAAAGGGGTAGGTTTCTTCCAAATAGGTGGTGGTATAGCTGGCGACTTTCCAATTTGTGTGGTACCAATGCTTTATCAAGATATGGAAATGGAAAATATTCCATTCTGGTCTTATTTTTGTCAAGTATCAGATTCTACCACTTCTTACGGCTCGTATTCGGGTGCTGTACCGAACGAAAAAATCACTTGGGGGAAATTAGGAATCGAAACTCCAAAATATATTGTAGAATCGGATGCCACCATTGTAGTGCCGTTGATATTTGCATATATCATGGGATGGTAGAAGGGGACTAGTGAGCAGTTAGTCTTGAAATTTTAGTTAGTAAAATCTAGACTAAGGACTAATTACTCGATACTAAAATTATAATAATTAAGAAAACAAAGATGCGACATAAAATACTGAGCGAAGGAGCTAAGGAACTTAGTTACGAAATCAGAGAAATAGTAAAAAAAGGGGATCAAATCCGCAAGTTGGGGATGACGCTTTATTGGGAAAATATTGGTGATCCTATTCAGAAAAATAACGAAGTACCGCTTTGGATGCGCGAGATTGTATCTACGCTTACGATGGATGAAAAGTCTTACAGCTATTGTCCTTCCAAAGGAGTATTAGGAACGAGACAATTTTTGACAGAGTTAAACAACCAAAAAGGAGGAGCGCAACTTACAGCGGAAGATATTTTATTCTTTAACGGTTTAGGCGATGCGATTGCAAAAGTATATCAATTTATAGACAGTAGCTTGCGTGTGATTGGGCCGTCTCCGGCATATTCTACGCATTCTTCCGCAGAAGCGGCACATGCGAACAGCGAACCCATTACTTATAAATTAGATCCCAACAACCACTGGTATCCTGATCTTGACGATTTGTATAACAAAGTAAAATACAATCCCAATGTCATTGGTATTCTTATCATAAATCCTGATAACCCAACGGGTATGGTGTATCCGTTGGAAACCTTGAAAAGAATTGTAGCAATCGCAAAAGAATTTGGGTTAATGTTGATCAGCGATGAGATCTACCTCAATATTACTTATAATGGAGCTATAGCACACCCGCTTTCAGAAGTGATAGGAGATGTACCAGGACTTTCTATGAAAGGAATTTCCAAAGAACTTCCTTGGCCTGGTTCACGTTGCGGATGGATGGAGTTTTACAACCGCGAAAAACACGAATACTTTAATAAGTTTTGTGGCGCTATGGAAAATGCAAAAATGATCGAAGTATGTTCTACAACACTTCCTCAATTGGCTATTCCCAAAATCATGTCGGATCCAAGGTTCAAGCCATATAGAGAAGCATTGAATCAGAAGATTGGGAAACGAAGTAAATACATTGCGGAGTTGTTAGGACAAGTTCCCGAACTTCAATTCAATGAAACCTATGGCGCTTTTTACAATACCATCATTTTCAAAGAAGGAATATTAAATAACAAACAGAAATTAAAAATTGATAATCCAGAAGTAGCCAAACTTGTAGAAAGTTGGGTTTCGGAAGATATGAATTTGGATAAACGGTTTGTCTATTATCTGCTTGGTGCAAAAGGAATTTGTGTAGTACCTATTTCTTCGTTCTGTTCAGATTTAAAAGGGTTTCGTGTAACATTGTTGGAAGAGAACGAAGAGAATTTGAAACATATTTTTACAACACTGAGAGATGCGATTAAAGAATATTTAGCGTCGGCTTAGGAAGGTTTTGAATGTTGAGTTATTATATAAGCGTCCGACGGTTTTAAACCGTC
>JAYTHK010000033.1:0-46701 GCA_043732665.1 Cytophagales bacterium
GCCGGAACTACAGGACTTTGTTCTTCGTCCTGCTTCTTATCCTCATCCTCTTCTTCATTTTTAAAATTAACACTGTCTTCGGGCGAATTTCCATTAATAGAATCTACACGAATAGTATCCAGTTCTCTTAACGTCGGACCAGGCTTACTTCCACATGAAAATAAAACCAGGACCAAAATCAATTTCAATACTTTCACTGATACAATAAGCAACCCATTTTTACGCATGAAGTTTTTCCAAAAATTCATGCAATTGTTAATTTGATTTTTCATTGGTAGAAATTTCTTGTTACACAATTTACTTCTTTGACGATAATGTTATTAAAGGAATTATTACTTCTTCCAAAGATACCCCTCCGTGCTGGAAAGTGTCTTTATAATAATTCACATAATAGTTATAATTATTGGGATATGCAAAGAAATTATCCTCCATTGCAAATACATAACTACTGGACATATTCTTTTTAGGAAGGAAAAAACGTTCAGGGTTCTTGACAACAAATACTCCTCCTTCTTCATAGCTCAAGTTTTTGCCTACTTTATAACGTAGGTTATTATTGACCGTTTTGTCTCCCACAATTTTATAAGGGCGTTTTACTCTGATCGTACCATGGTCAGTTGTAATCACAAGTTTTACTTTTTTCTCTGCTATTTTTTTTAAGGCATCAAACAAAGAAGAATGTAGAAACCAAGACTCGGTAATAGAACGGTAAGCCGATTCGTCAGGAGCCAATTCGCGGATCATCGCCATATCGGTACGGGCATGGGAAAGCATGTCTACAAAATTATAGACAATCACGTTGAGCTTATTGTTCATTAAATTGGTAATACTGTTGACCAATGTTTTCCCTTGATCTACATTCAAGATTTTATGATACGAACTCTTTATTTCATGTTTATTTTTCTGCAATTGAGCTTTTAAAAAATCTTCCTCAAAATTATTTTTCCCACCTTCGTCGTCTTCGTTTGCCCAAAGATCGGGATAACGTTTTTCCATTTCAGAAGGCATCATTCCTGAAAATAGTGCATTTCTTGAATAGGCGGTAGTAGTGGGCAGGATAGAATAATAAGCCGATTCTTCTTCCACATTAAAATATTCGCTAATGATCGGTTCTAATATTTTCCATTGATCAAAACGCAGGTTATCGATCAACAAAAAGAACACGGGTTCGTTTCCTTCCAACAACGGAAATACTTTCTTTTTCATCAACTGATGAGAAAGTAAAGGCCTAGACGCGTTTGCATTGTTTAGCCACTCTTCATACGATTTTTTGATAAATTTACAGAAGTTGTTATTGGCTTCACTTTTCTGCATATCAATAATTTCACTCATACTCTTATTTTGAGTACGATCGATTTCTAATTCCCAGAAAATTATTTTTTTGTAGACTTCCACCCATTCCTCATGTGAAAGTTTATCTGAAAACGACATTCCTAATTCTCTGAAATTTTGCTGATAATTAAGATTTGTTTTTTCTTCAATAAGACGTTTATTATCTAATATTTTTTTAATGGATAAAAGTATCTGATTTGGGTTAATTGGTTTGATCAAGTAATCGGCAATCTTAGCTCCAATAGCCTCTTCCATGATCTGCTCTTCCTCGTTCTTGGTAATCATAACCACAGGAAGCGTAGGTTTTAGTTGTTTGATTTGACTCAATGCTTCCAGTCCATTCATTCCTGGCATATTTTCGTCCAGAAAAACGATGTCGAATTTTTGAAGTTTAACTTTCTCTACGGCATCAGCGCCACTTACTACGGGTACGACGTCATACCCTTTGTTGGTAAGAAAAATAATATGAGGCTTTAATAAATCTATTTCGTCGTCGGCCCAGAGAATGATTGGTCTTTGCATCTTTTTGATTTGATAATATTTTAATTTGGTGATTTGATAATTTAGTAATTTGATAACTAAAATAATTCAGAAAATGATTTAATTATTACTTTCAGTTTACAACGAAGAAATATTTTTTTTATTTGAACATCATCAAATTATCGAATCGCCATATCATCAAATCAATTTTCTAAAATTTCTGTCAAAAGATGCGTCGTTACTTTTGGATCGGCTTTGCCTTTGGTCGCTTTCATCACTTCGCCCATAAACATAGCGAGAATTCCTTTTTTTCCACCTCTATATTCAGCTACCTTTTCAGGGTATTTAGCCAATACTTCTTCTATAATCGGACGAATGCTATCGGTGTTGCTGTCTTGAATAAGATTGAGTTCTTCTGCAATTTTCAATGCCGAACGTCCATCTGCTTTTACCAACTCAGGGAAGATTTTAGTAGCTGCCGCCGCAAAACTTACTTTTCCTGAATCTACCACCGCTATCAGTTCTGCTAAGGCTTTTGGAGAAACTGTTAGTTGTTTGATGCTCATTGTAAGTTCATTCAAATAGGACTTCACAGGTCCCATCATCCAGTTGGAAGCTGCTTTGTAGTTTCTAGTGTTTTTACAAAGGTCCTCAAAATAGAAGGCTATTTCTTTCGTATCTGTAATTACCAATGCATCGTATTCGGGTAAACCGTATTCGTTTACGAATTTATCTACCAATTGCTGTGGCAGTGTGGGCATGGCGGATTTAATGCTCGCCAACCATTCGTCTGAAATTTTCAAAGGTTGAAGATCAGGTTCAGGGAAATAGCGGTAATCGTTCAGTTCTTCTTTTGTACGCATGCTGTGCGTAGTGAAATGTACGGTATCAAATTGGCGGGACTCGGAGATAATCTCCTTGCCTGCTTCTATTTCAGTAATCTGTCTTTCTATTTCAAATTCGATGGCACGTTGTATGTTGCGGATGGAGTTCATATTTTTCACCTCCACTTTTTTGCCATACGTTTTAGCACCTTTCAGCATTACCGAAATGTTGGCATCGCAACGAAGAGAGCCTTCTTCCATATTGCCATCGCAAATATCTAAGTACCTTACTAGTTTACGTATCTCTGTGACCAAAGCGACTGCTTCCTCCGAAGTACGAATATCAGGTTCTGTTACTATTTCAATAAGCGGTACTCCAGCTCTGTTATAGTCTACCAGCGTATCTGTTTCGCCATCAAGGTGTAAATTTTTGCCCGCATCGTCTTCCATGTGAATACGATTCAATTTCACAGATTTTTCACCTTCTTTTGTTTTAATTTTAAATTCGCCACCCTTGCATATCGGAGCTTTGTCTTGAGTGATCTGATAGCCTTTTGGAAGATCGGGGTAAAAATAATTTTTACGGTCAAAAAAATTGGTTCGGTTTATTTCACACCCACAGGCAATACCCATTTTAATAGCATATTCTACTACTTTTTTATTGAGTTTAGGCAGCACTCCAGGATGTGCCAATGTAATAACACTGATATTGGTATTGGGCATATTTCCAAACTCTGTAGAATCAGAAGCGAAAATTTTACTTACTGTACTCAATTGTGCGTGCACTTCCAATCCAATTACGGGTTGGTATTTATCTTTAATAGCTTGATCCATTTTAAATATATACTAACTAAAACTAGGTCTTATTTCGACAAATATAAGACATTAAGATGATATTTTAAGGATTGGTAATGGACTCGTCTCATAGATGAAAAAGTGTTTGAAAATCAAGATATTGTCTGTTATTTTAAACGTTATATAGAGGACCATGCGATTATATTTCCTCCTGCGCGTTGAAATGAAAAAATATTCATAATCCATAAAACTTCGTATGTTTGTATGTATTTTAAATCCGCTTATTATAAGAAAATTATTTGGTAATATTAGTTTCGTAGTTCTCCTGAATGTATTAATAAAACCCGTTTGGTTAGTTTTAGAAAACGATGTTCAAGATAAAATAGGTCATACAGAATTTGGGTTGTATACAGCTCTGTTTTCTCTCGGTTATATTTTTGCCTCGCTGACTGATATTGGATTAAATCAATACATTACTAAAAAACTAGCGTCTGAGCCTTCTGGAATCAAGGGAGTATTTTCGACTATTTTTGCTTTGAAAATTACAATGCTTATTTTGTATCCTCTTTTTATGACTATCGTGGGATGGGTAATAGGGTACAATGAAAGAGAAATTTATTTTCTTATTGTACTTTCCTTTGCACAAGCCATTGTCCAATTATTATTTTTCTTGAGAGCCAATTTTCAGGCCAATCAACATTTTATGGTCGATTCAACGGCCTCTGTAATGGATAAGTTTATCCTTATTTTACTCGTCGTGATTATGCTGTCCCAGCGTATTACACTTGACATGTTTATATATGCCCGTTTAGTCTCTTTGATTGTTACTGTAGTTATTTTCTATATCGTCAGTATTAGACTCTTCGACTATATCGCTCCTAAACTTGATCTTGCAAACTTAAAATATCTAATTAAACAGAGTATTCCCTTTGCTATCATTACAATATTATATTCACTGAACGAAAAAATCGACTCTGTAATGATTGATTATTTATCAAGAGTTTCTCTGGATGTTAAAAAACACGCAGATGCTGGCTTATATGCTGCTGCCTACAGATTTTTAGACGCTTCTATGATGTATCTCTGGACGATACTTCCTCTTTTCTTTGCCAAATTTGCTTATCACCATTCAGATTTTAAGGAAAAGCAAAAACTTCTTAATTTTGGACAAATAGTCGTTTCTATTCCAATGGTATTTCTATCGGTGTTTATCTTTTTCTATGGCGAAAAACTTTTTTTCCAACAAAAAAACAGCAGCCCAGAGCAACTATTAATCATGGCCAATGTTTTGAAAGTTTTATTCTTCTCTGCAGCAATTCAAGGGATGTTTGCCATATATAGTACCCTTCTTACTTCTACAGGCTTTGAGAAAAAAGTTAGTAAAATGATTGTTGGAAGTATTATTATTAATGTCATCGGAAATTTTATTTTTATACCGATTTACGGACCTATCGCTTCTGCGTGGATCACGGTTGTAAGTACTCTATTCCTTTCTTTGGCTTATGTTTATTATACTCATACCAATCTGGACGTTAAAGTTCCCTATAAGATAATAATGCGTTTGTTGATCGTTTTTATTTTATTCAGTAGTGTATTTTATTTATTAACCCTTACAGCTCTACAATGGTACTTTGTAACGATGTTGGCAGGCGCATTCTTACTTATTTTTTCGTATCTATCAGGATTGATAACGTTAATGTTAGATTCTAGGCATGGAAGTATGAAAGACAGTTGATTTTTGCAATCTTTTCTTGTCCAGTTGATAATCATGCATATTATTGATAGCTTTGTCAGTCGATTAATTAATTCCAATAGCAAAAATGTGTACGCGGTATTCTTTAACAAAAAATAAAGAAACTCTTTCTAACCGATTTGGTGTGTCGTTTTCTGAATCTTGGAAAGCTAGGTACAATGTGGCCGCAGGGCAAACCATGCCAGTGATTACCAACAGAAGAGCTGATGAGGTTTCCTTTTTCTGCTGGGGGTTGATACCCAATTGGTCGGTAGACGAATCTTCGGTAGGTACAAATCTCATAAACGCTAAATCAGAAAATATTTTATCAAAAGCTCCATTCAAACAAGCTGTTAAATCTCAGCGTTGCTTGGTTTTAGCAGATGGCTATTTCGAATGGAAAAGAATAGGGAAAAATAAAGTACCCTATAGAATCACCTTATCCAACGATGAAATTTTTGCCTTTGCAGGAATTTGGGATTTTTGGGAAAATGCCAGAGGCGAAATCGTAAATTCTTTTTCCATTATCACTACCACTTCAAATAAACTCCTTTCAGAAATAAACGACAGAATGCCCGTCATTCTTACTCCGGAAAATGAAAGTAAATGGCTTTCTGATAAACTTAGCGATCAGGAAATTCTTTCCATACTAACTCCTTACGACACCGAGAAAATGAGCTATTACCAAGCTCATAAAGTGGTAAACTCTGCAGAATACGATTACCCTGAATGTATTCAAGTAGCTCCTAAAATATATCCTGGAGAGAGTTTTAGTTTATTCGAATAAACCCTCTGCCATTCTGTCATTAATTGAATTATTTTCGTTACTTTTGCTTTATTCATTTAAAGTTTCAATGAGACAGGTAATTAAAGATCTCGAAATCCTTCCTACAGAAGAGGAAAAAGCCCTTTGTGATTTGCCTAGAATATCGGCAGAGCAGAATACGGGTAAAAAAAGAAAATTGTACATAGAAAGTTATGGCTGTCAAATGAATTTTTCAGACAGCGAAATAGTGACTTCTATTATGCATAACAATGGATTTGATACTACTTCCATAGCCGAAACAGCCGATGTCATTTTCTTGAATACTTGTTCTATTCGTGACAACGCAGAAGTGAAAGTAAGAAATAAGCTCAAACAGTTTATCCAACTAAAGAAAAGAAACCCCGAATTAGTCATTGGTGTTCTGGGCTGTATGGCGGAACGCTTGAAATCAAAATTATTAGAAGAAGAAAAAATAGTAGATATGGTAGTAGGCCCTGATGCCTACCGTGATTTACCAAACTTAATAGCAGAAGCCGACGAAGGCCAGAAAGCGGTAAACGTTTTCCTTTCCAAAGAAGAAACGTATGCAGATATCAGCCCAGTAAGATTGGGAGGAAATGGAGTAACGGCATTTATCAGCATTATGCGTGGATGCGATAATATGTGCTCATTCTGTGTAGTGCCATACACTCGTGGTCGTGAGCGTAGTCGGGATGTACATTCTATTCTGAACGAAGCGCAAGATCTTTTTGACAAAGGCTACAGAGAAGTTACTTTACTTGGTCAAAACGTAGATTCCTATAAATGGAAATCTGAAAAAGAAGCCGATACCCTAAACTTTGCACAGTTGTTGGAAAAAGTGGCTTTAGTGCATCCAGATTTGAGGGTGCGTTTTTCTACTTCTCATCCCAAAGACATTACAGATGAAGTTTTATATGCGATTGCAAAATATAAAAATATTTGCAATAATATCCATCTCCCAGCGCAAAGCGGAAACTCAAGAATTCTAGAATTAATGAACCGCACTTACGATAGAGAATGGTATTTAGAAAGAATAAGTGCAATACGAAGAATCGTTGGACCCGACTGTGCTTTGTCGACAGATATGATTATTGGTTTTTGCTCTGAAACAGAGGAAGAACATCAAGAAACGATTTCGTTAATGAAAGAAGTTAAATTTCATTATGCGTATATGTTTACCTATAGCGAGAGACCCAATACCCCTGCTGCTAAAAAATATTCCGACGATGTACCGAATGATGTTAAAAGTAGAAGATTGGACGAAGTCATAGAATTGCAAAGTAAAACTTCATTTGACCTTAATTTACTTGAGGTTGGTAAAATACATAACGTACTGATTGAAGGGTTTTCTAAAAAATCTGAAGAATTTTTAAAAGGAAGAACGGATCACAATGCGGTGGTGGTGTTCCCAAAAGGGAATCATAAAAAAGGAGAATATGTAACTATTCTGATTACAAGCAGCACACAAGGAACGCTGCTTGGAGAAGTCACAGAAAATATAAACCTGTAATAGGGGAAAATAATTTTATTCTATAAGATGGATACTTTTACTCAGGAGATTCAAAGTACAAAATTAAAATTCGGAATTATTGGTAGTTCTGCGGCGCTTAACCATGCTATTCAAGTAGCGGTTCAAGTGGCACCTACCGATATGTCTGTGCTCATAACGGGAGAAAGCGGAAGTGGTAAAGAATCTTTTTCTAAAATTATTCATTCTTTAAGCGTTCGCAAACATGGCAAATTTATCGCCATCAACTGCGGGGCTATTCCAGAAGGTACGATTGATTCAGAACTTTTTGGTCATGAAAAAGGATCTTTTACAGGAGCACATGAGGCTCGAAAAGGTTACTTTGAAGAAACGGATGGCGGTACCATCTTTTTGGATGAAATAGGGGAAATGCCCCTAGGTACGCAAGCCAGACTTTTGAGAGTGCTGGAAAATAAAGAATACATAAAAGTAGGTGCTTCAAAAGTACTAAAGACGGATGTACGTGTTATCGCTGCTACCAATGTTAACCTCTATGATGCAGTACAAAAAGGGAAATTCAGAGAAGATCTTTATTACCGGCTAAATACCGTACCAATCAATGTACCACCATTACGTGAACGCGGAGCTGACATTGAATTATTGTTCCGAAAATTTGCGACAGACTTTGCTGACCGTTACAAAGTGGCGCCTATAAAACTTACCGATGATGCGAAAGAATTGCTGATGCGTTATCGTTTTCCTGGTAATATTCGTCAGTTAAAAAACATAGCCGAACAAATTTCTGTTTTGGAAGCAGACAGAACTGTAACGAAAGATCAACTGATAAAATACCTTCCTGATTTGAATACACCAACACTTCCTGCGTTGACGAAAGGAAGTGGAAGTACCGATGATTTTTCAGAAAGGGAAATTCTGTACAAAATTCTTTTCGATATGAAAAAGGATATGAACGAGTTGAAAAAGCTAGTTTATGAAGTCTTAAAAAATGAAAATTTTGGAAATCAAGTATTAAACAACCACAAAGATTTATTTCATAATATAAACCACAATGAATCTGTTGCGGAAGAGTTTGTTCAAAATGGCTACCTCTTAAAACAAAAAGAAAATAACCAGCCTTTTATACTCAGCGACAACTTGAATACCAACGAAGACGTACACGACATAGAAGTAGAGAGTGAAGATGAGTCGCTTTCGTTGAATGTCAAAGAGAAAGAAATGATTATTAAAGCGTTGAAAAAAAATAACAACAAACGTAAATATGCCGCTCAAGATCTTGGCATTTCAGAACGCACGCTTTATAGAAAAATTAAAGAGTATAATTTAGAAGAATAATATTAAGCTTTAAGTTATGAATTCATAATTTAATATTCATAACTTAAAACTTAATATTCAACATTTCAATGCAAAAAATAATTTTCATATTATCCATAGTTATAACAAGCATTGGCTTCCCTGCTTGTGGAGTATACAATTTCACGGGTGGCGCTATTCCTCCTGATGTAAAAACGATTTCGATACAAAATATATACAACGAATCAGGTCAGGGACCTACCAACCTTTCTCAAAATATGACTGAGAAACTAAAAGCCTATTATCAGAGTAATACGAAACTATTGCTGGTAACTTCTAACGCTGATTGGAAAATTGAAGGTAAAATTGTGGGATATGCTTCTTCTGGTGTTGCAGCAAAAGCAAATGAAACTTCTGGCTCAAACAGATTGACGATTACAATAAAAATAACTTTCACGAATACGAAGGATATAAAACAGAATTTCGATCAGAATTTTTCCTATTATCAGGATTTTGATCAATCAAAAACAGTATTTGATGTAGAAGGAACATTGGTTCCTGTTATACTTGACCAGATAGTGCTGGATATATTTCAAAAAACAACTTCAAACTGGTAAGCGTTGAATAAGCTAACATTCATACAACTAATTAAAAATCCTTCCGGAATTTCTCCACAGCAACTGCTTGAGCTGGAAAAGGTTGTAGCGGGTTTTCCTTATTGCCAGTCTGCCTATATTTTAATAGCTAAACAAGCAGCAGAAACAGGTTCGATGCTGGCTGATCAGAAGCTGAAAAAAGCTGCAGTATACACACTTGATAGGAAAAATCTTAAGAAATTACTTTCTGGAAAAAACAAGTTACCTCCTCTTGAGAGTATAAAATCACCGCTAAAAGTACTGCCGATTGAAGAAGTTAGAGTAATAGAAAATACCCTTAAACCAGAAGCTGAAATAGCGGTACAAAACCATATTTCTGAGCTGCCAGAAGAAAAAATTGCAGAGTCAGAAGAAATTAAAGCGGATGAAACAAAAGAAAAAATAGTAACGAAAGAAGCGCTCTCAGATCAACAGCGCGATCGGATTATAGAAGAGCTAAAAGAGAATCTCAAGAAGCTACACGAACGAAAAATTAAAGCTGCGTGGGAAGAATTGCCAGAGGAACCAATTTTGGTAGAAGATCAAAAAGTAAATTTAGAGATCGATAAACCAGATACTATTGCATTAACGGCCGAGCCAGAAGACGATAACGGAAAGAATTTTCTTTTAGAAATATCTTCAAAAAGTGTGGTAGATCAACCAACAGCGCTATTGGATTCTTTGGATCATAATCCTATAAACTACCCTATACGTGCAGAAGATGTGATCGTAGAAATAAAAGAGATAGACGCAGAACCTGATTTATTGCTGGAATACCTCGACTTTTTGGAAGAAAAGAGGAGCATTTTTCGTAAGAATAAGAAAAAAGAAAATGCCATTATAGCAAAGATAATCAAGGACGATCCTAGTATTCCCAAACTTGATATAAACAACCTTCCTGATAGTTCTGTAGACCTTTCTAGCAAAAGTATCGTCATATCGAAAGGTCCTATTTCTGAGAATTTTGCCAAAATACTCGGTTTACAAGGCAAAATCGACAAAGCCATAGAGATATATGAACAATTAATCTTGAAAAATCCAGAAAAAAAGCCGTACTTTGAAGCCCTAATCGAAAAACTTAAAAACAAAATATAATAATGAGTACCTTTATTTTAGTATTAATCATAATAGTAGCCGTTCTTTTGGTGGTGGTAGTGTTAGCTCAAAATCCTAAAGGCGGTGGACTTACAAGCGGTTTTGGAGGCTCTAGTGCCACTCAGTTTATGGGGGTAAAAAAGACAGGCGATTTCTTAGAATCTACTACTTGGGTACTTGCCGTATTGTTACTTTCTTTAAGCCTTACAGCAAACATTTTGGCAAGTTCATCTACGCCAGACGAAGAAACTACCACTGGTAGTAAAATTGTAGACGAGTCTAAAGCAGGCAAAACTCAAGGTTCACCTTCTGAAGGTGGTGGCGTTGATAGCCTTAAAAAATAAGGTGGGCTAAAAAAGAATTAACCACTAAAAAAATGAGCTACTAATTGATATCAATTAGTAGCTCATTTTTTTAGTGGTTGTTGGTCATATAAAAATAGATAGTCCTTGATTCAAATCAAGAGCTATCTGTTTTTATATGACGTATTTTTGTAATTATTTATTTTTTCCAGCGGTTAGCCCGGGATCTACAATCATATTCACGGTAGCGCCTTCTAGCTTTATTACTTTACAATTTTTGAACGTATCTTTCCAAACTATTTCCATATTAGCAAATTGCATATCAACAATTTTTCCTTCTATATGTACAGTGGCTGCAAAAGTTTCCGATTCGCCTTTTGACAAAAGGATACCGCCTTCTTTTTTATCGTTAGCATATATTTGCCCACTTTCAATCTTTACACCTAATTTTTTTGGTTCGACTAATCCAATGTCATCTCCTGTGTAAGTGACTTTAAATTTAACGGCAGTTTCTGCGGTTATTTTTTTAAACTAAGCATTTCTACTTTGAAGTTTCCAGCCATGAAATCATTGCTAGAGGCAGGAATTGAAAAGTTTGGCGCTTAGAATTGACTGGTATTTTATATAAGCCGTCCAGAAGAAAAGTATAGGTGTCTACGTGAGCATTTTTACCAGGCGCTTTTATGTCGATCACTTTAGATTCTTTATCCAAAGGCTGTATTAAAATGGTTTTTTTATCCTGCGGAATAAAATCGCCACCTTCTAGTTTGAACAGACTTTCTTGAGGCTTGTACTGAATATAATCGGTACCTTTATTGGCTAAGTTTTAATTTAAACTTAGCCAATAGCTCCATCGCTATAGCATCTTGGATGTCAATTTTAACATCTTTTGTATCCATAGATGCTGGTTTGAAATAATTAATATGTTTAGGATTTGCTTTTTTATCCTGTGCGAAAGAAGACAATTGTGATAAAGTCATCAAGCCTAAAACAAGTAGATTTTTTAGTTTCGTAAGTTGTTTATTTTTTAGAGGGCATAAATCCAAAGACTATGCCATGATTTTTTTACAAAGTGTATATATCAAATAATGGACATAAAATCAATTATTTGAATGCAGAAATGCCAGTAATATCATGTCCTAAGATGAGTAAATGAATATCGTGTGTCCCTTCATAAGTGATGACGGATTCGAGATTCATCATGTGGCGCATAATTGGATATTCACCTGTGATTCCCATGCCTCCATGAATTTGTCTCGCTTCTCGTGCTATTTCTATAGCCATGTTTACATTATTTCTTTTTGCCATGGATATTTGAGCAGTAGATGCTTTGCCTTGCTCTTTAAGAACACCTAGTCTCCATGATAATAATTGAGCTTTCGTAATTTCGGTAAGCATTTCTGCTAATTTTTTTTGCGTGAGTTGAAAAGCGGCAATAGGTTTATCAAACTGAATCCTTTCCATAGCATATCGGCGGGCAGAATCGTAACAATCCATTGCAGCACCGATAACGCCCCAGGAAATACCAAATCGGGCACTGTCCAAGCAGGACATAGGGCCTTTCAATCCTTCTATATTGGGTAATAAATTTTCTTTAGGAATCTTTACATTGTCAAAAACCAATTCACCTGTTATACTTGCTCTTAACGACCACTTATTATGTATTTCGGGCGTAGAAAATCCCTCCATTCCTCGTTCTACAATCAGTCCTCGTACACGCCCAGTTTCATTTTTAGCCCAAACTACAGCAATGTCTGCAAGAGGTGAATTTGTAATCCACATTTTGGAACCGTTTAATAAATAATAATCACCAATGTCTTTAAAGTGAGTCACCATACCAGAAGGATTCGAGCCATGGTCGGGTTCTGTAAGTCCAAAACATCCGAGCATTTCTCCAGACGCAAGCTTGGGTAGGTACTTCTTCTTTTGAGCTTCGCTACCAAATTTGTTTATCGGATGCATTACGAGAGACCCTTGCACCGATACACAGGAGCGCATACCCGAGTCGCCTCTTTCTATTTCTTGCATCATTAGTCCGTAGGAGATGTAATCAAGTCCACCGCCGCCATATTCAATAGGTATAGTAGGACCGAACAGTCCCATTTCTCCAAATTTTTTAACGAGTTGTTTTGGGAAGACTGCTTTTTGAGCACAATCTTCTATAATAGGACTAATTTCTTTTTTGACAAAATCTCTAATGGATTGGCGTATGAGTTTTTGTTCATCGGTGAATATATCATCGAGTTGGTAAAAGTCAGGGGCTTCAAATCTATCCATGTTTTTATTCTTAACCTAAGTTTGTTTTCAAGAATTAATTAATCAAATTTACAGTAATATAACGTAAATCAGGTAATAACGATGCAAAATCCTACTAATTCTGCGGACAATCTTTCAGCAAATCTTGATTTGTTGAAGCAGAAATTTGACAGCGATGACCAGAGCATAAATACGCATTTAGAAGGGTTGTATCATTCTAAGTACGTAAGCTATTGGGAATATGTACATCTTGATACGCTGTTGACGCTGCAAACACCTAAAACCGATTTTCCTGACGAACTAATTTTTATTACCTACCATCAAATTACCGAACTTTATTTCAAACTTATTTTGCACGAAATGATGCAACTTAGAAATAAGGAGAATATTGACGGAGAATATTTTCATAAAAAAATATTTCGCATCAATTGGTTTTTGGGTCAGCTCATCGAATCTTTTGATATTATAGCAGTGGGAATGGATCAAGAGCAGTTTGTCAAATTTCGTGCAGCACTTTCCCCCGCAAGTGGTTTTCAGTCGGTACAATACCGCATGATTGAGATAGCAGCCACAGATTTTATAAATCTAGTGGATAAAGATGTGCGCGACAATTATACAGATTATACCACCATTGAAGAGATGTTTGAAGATATTTACTGGAAAAAAGGCGCTATTGAAACTGCCACCGGTAAAAAATCACTTACCCTTAGACAATTTGAGGAAAGATATTCCCGAAGATTGTTGCGATTGGCGAATGAAAATAAAGCTAAAAATTTGTACGCCATATATAAACGTTTGTCATTAGAGTCGTTGAACGATCCTAAAATGATAATGGCGATGAAGCGTTTTGATACTTATGTGAATATAAATTGGCCATTAGCACATTATAAGTATGCCGTAAGGTATTTACATAAACCAAATGAAGAGGTATCGTCTACTGGTGGTACGAATTGGCAAAAGTATTTGCCGCCAAGATTTCAGAAAAGGATATTTTTCCCTTCCTTATACTCCGATGAAGAAATAGCAGATTGGGGTAAAAGTTGGGTTGAAACTGAAGTATTGCAACAACAAGCCAAATAAAAAACAGTTGAAGGTCGCTAGGTCAAGCATATTGGTTGTATTTTTTATTCTCTTTCGCTTTAGTTTGCTGGCTCAGCAACATTTGAGAGTAGAGACTTTTTATGATGCGAAAAAAGAGGTCTTAAAAGAACGGTATATGGTTCTAAAGAAAAGCACGACTATTATTGATAGTTTATACAATTCCTATTTTCAAAATGGAAAAATAAAATCGACTGGAGTTTTTAGAAATAATAAGGCCAATGGGATTTGGAAATACAATTACGAAAACGGAGTACTAAAGATGGAAGGACCATTTAAAGACAATGAACATAATGGTTATTGGAAATACTATTATGAGACAGGTCTTATAAATATGGAAGGAGAGATTTATAAGGAGATAAAAGAAGGGGAGTGGAAGTATTATTTTGAGAATGGGAATCTTAAAAATACAGGATTTTACAAGAGAAATAAGAAAACTGGAATGTGGAAATATTTCAATGAAGATCGCAGTATTAAAGCACAGGCTATTTATGAGAATGACAAAGGGCGTTATTCTGAAATGTATTTTAATGAAAATTTGAAAAGTGAAGGAGATATAGTAAACGGTAAAAGTGACGGCATTTGGAAATATTATTATGAAAATGGAAAACTTAAAGCAGAAGGATTAGAAAAAGAAGGTCAGAAAGAAGAGGTATGGAAATTTTACCACCCTACTGGTGCTCTAGCCAGTGAAGGAGCTTATATAAAGGGAGCACCTAACGGAAAATGGAAATATTATTTTGAAAATGGAAATCTGAGTTCAGAAGGTGAACAGAAGGAAGGGCAGAAAGAAGGATATTGGAAATTGTATTACAGTAATGGGAATTTCAAGGGAGAGGGGAATTTTGAAAATGGGAATGGTCCGTATAAAGAGTTCTATGAAAGTGGTAAAATAAAAACAGATGGTTTTGTGAAAAATGATAAGAACGATGGTTTGTGGAAATACTACTACGAATCTGGAGCGCTTGAAGGAACTTGTTATTTTAATAATGGGCTAGGGAAATATGTCGGCTATTACCAAGATGGCAGTTTAAAGATGGAAGGGATGTTAAATAATGGGAACAAAGATGGCATCTGGAAATTGTATAAGGATAATGGACAATTAGCGGGGTATTATAAAACCTATTATGAAAATGATGTTCCTATTATGCGGATAGTCGATACTGCTGGACTAGAGCCCTTAAGGAAAGATTCGTTGTTGCCTTACACAAAACCGAGCATCATTTCTAGAAAGAAAAAATCTAGATTTTTTACAGAAAAAATAAACGAATTTCAGGGATTTATTTTGAGTGCAGGACCTCTCGGGCTTTTAAATAGAAGCTTGCCTCTAAATCTTGAATACTACTTTCAGGAGCGACTAGGCTACGAAGTCAATGTTACTTTTTATAAAAGTCCAATTTTTACTGGTGATGCATTTATTCCTGTAAATGTAGAGTATAGAAGAGGTGTGTCTGTTGATATAAGACAAAAATTTTATCAGCCCGACCGTGACAATGGGATGTTTTACATAGCACAAGAATTAAGGTATACGAAGATGAATTATAGGAGTAAAATTATTGATTCTATGAATAGCTTAAACCCCATCGTCTTAACAAAAGCAGAAAATAAAGTAGAGTATTCCGTATTGCTAGGCAATAGAATAATAAGTGATTCTAAGAGAGAAGGTTTTACGATGGATATATTTATAGGACTTGGTATTGGTTACAGAGATGTAAATAATAGTTGGCAAAACCACTCAGAATATAATAATTTATATTTTAAAGATGTAAAAACACACTTCTACACAGTACCTTTCAGAATAGGGATAAACGTAGGATATATCTTTAAAAGACAAGGCGGAAAAGGAAAATAAACACGGTTAATTTTATTCGATAACAGTATCGTCGGTAAATATTAATCTATCTGGAAGCCATTCTACTTTAATGAAATCCTTTTTCAAATTATTATAAGTATTGGTAGATTTATTTATTTCGTCAAGATTGATTGTGAATTTTTGTGTAATAGAATCGCCTACAGCAATTTCTTTAAAACTAGTAAATGTTATTTTTTTAATGTCGCTATGGAAAATGTCATAGAAATTGATATCTCCTTTGAAAGCCTGAATATCTTTGTCTCCAATATTTTTAAAAAGAACATGAAATGTGATTAAATTTTTATTCTCAGGGACAACGTTTTTTTTTGTTTTTTTAGAAATTAATGTGCTTGCATCAGGCTCTGAATCTTGTTCGGCCTCTTTTACGAAATCTACTAACAATACCTTTTTAAGGGTTTTCATTTTTTCATTTTCATGAGACTTCGCAATGTCTATTTCGTTTTTACCTTTTTTACGCTTTTCTATATCGTGTTTTTCTTTCTCTTTCCTAGCCTCAATAAGAATGTCCTTATATGTTTCATGAAGTTCTAGTATATGAGAGCCAACCAGATTGTGGTCAACCATATATTTGCCTAATAGAATCACATCTCCCGAATCTATTCTGCTTATTTCCCTTATTCTAGCGAAGTCTTCGTCAACCGTGTGTTTGCTGTAGGGTTTATCTACAGGGTCGAAGGAACAAGAGGTAAGTGTAGAGAACGCTATCGCTACCATCAATATCCAGACAAAATGAGTGTTGATAGTCTTCATAAGATACCAGTTTTTTTTCATGATAGTTTTATTATTGAACTTTTAATATTGCATTAACACTTTTCTTCAACGACTTACATATAGCATCTATAGGTAAGTCGTTTTCGTCTTGACCAAAAGGATCTTCGATTTCTTCGCCAATAGCTTCAAGCCCTACAAGGGCATAAAAGATAATCATTACAATAATGAAACACCAATAGCCAAGGTCGTGTATGAAACCGAATGGTAAGATTACAGTAAAGAAGAAAATGAATTTCTTAAGGTGTATACTATATGAAAAAGGTACAGGAGTCGTTCTGATACGCTCGCAACTGGCTACGATTTCTACTGCAGCGTCCATGTGTTTGGTAAGCTCCAATAATTGGGGATCTGTAATCTTTCCTTCTTTGTATAGAGAAACTATTTTATCAGAGATTGTAGATATAATTTGATTGGGTACATGGTATACGGTTTTTAATAAATCATTGTATCCTGGTGTTACTTCATCTAGTTCTTCAAATTGAACTTCTCCTCTTAAATTTTCTTTCATGGCAAATGCATGATTGCTTATCATTTTTGCAAAGAAAATTTTATTGTTAACATCGCTCGCTGGTAAGTAAGAATGGATTTTTATAGCAAAGCTTTTTGCATTGGCTCCTAAACTGCTAAGTAATTTTCTGCCTTCCCACCATCTGTCGTAAGCAGTGTTTGTTCTGAAAACCAAGAGTAATCCTAATACAATACCAAGTATGGAAAATACGATGGAAGGAGCTTTAAAGTCTATAAGAAAAACTTTGTCTTCAAGGAACTCTATAACGAGCGTATATACACCTACTGCTAATACGCTAAAGGAAAGTTTTTTGAGCGTTTTGGTTTTGTGAAAATCGAAAAGTATCGAAAACCACAAAGGTGATGTTTCTTGTTTGCCGTATTCGTCTAACATAAGCGATAATGAGGTGAAACTAATTTAAACATAGTGATACAAATATCTTATAATATTCTTTAAATCAAAACCTTTTTCTGCTTACTTTTAAACAGTTAAATATGATTTTTTGAATAAATACCATATTCTATAATAACGATCAAAAGTTTCAAATTTTATGAATATAAAGTTCATTATAATGAAATAGCATAGGTATTAATGCAAATTAATCATTAATTTTAATATTCTTAATAATAGTTCGTATTTGTTTATATCAAGGAATTTAGCTCAATGGTTTGATTCTAAATATAAACTAATTTAGAAGGACTGACGGGATTGGAAAATCTGAAAGAACTTAAATATTTACACATCTCAAATACGCTGATAAGCGATTTGACGCCGCTCTCATCGCTTTCAAAACTAGAATCGCTGGACGCCAGTCGCACCGATATAAAAGACATAAGCACATTTTTTGAATGTACTGGATTGAAATCTTTAATTATTTGTAATGTCGAAATAAGCGCGCTAAAAGGAATCGAGAAAATGACTGAATTGAATAGTCTGATGCTCAATAATACCGATATTACTAGACTTTTTCTTATAGCAGTAATACCGATGTTACAAACGCTTGATTTTTCTTATACGGCTATAAAAAATGTAGAACAGTTAAAAAATCTTAATGAATTGAGCTACCTGGGGTATGGGAAATACATTGGTGAAGAATATTACACCACTAAATGGGAAAATAAAATTATTAAATATATTCTGCTATAACACTTCTATGAGAAAAGAAGACATCGATACTTTTATGGCCGAAAATTCAGATTGTCATATTGATTTTTATTAACAGATGAAGTATAGTAAAGTTATGATTTTTGCTGTTAACTATTTATTCCCTATTTTCGCCAAGTTTGTTAGTTGATAAAGTACATGGAACCACAAAAAGGAAATATTAAAAGTATATTAAATGCCGCAGTAATCGTAGCAGCCCTGGGTTATTTTGTGGATGTGTATGATTTGGTTTTGTTTCTGGTAATAGGAATACAAAGTCTTTTGGATATTGGCATAAGTAAAGTTGATAAAATAAAAGAATTTCAATACCTGTTAAATGTGCAGATGATCGGGATGCTTACAGGAGGACTGTTTTGGGGTATTTTGGGAGATAAAAAAGGGAGACTTTCTGTTTTATTCGGTTCTATTATTATGTATTCTCTTGCCAATATAGCGAACGGATTTGTAGTAGAAATAGCGGGCTTAATTGGAGTAGACGCAATGTCTACTTACACTGCGCTGAGGTTTATCGCAGGCTTTGGCTTGGCTGGAGAACTAGGTGCTGGAATTACACTTGTGTCAGAAGTCATGAGTAAAGAAAATCGTGGTTATGGCACTATGATTATTGCCTCTGTGGGGGTTACAGGTGCTATTGTAGCTGCGCTAGTTGGTAAAATAGGATGGCAATTTGCTTATTTCATAGGAGGTGGATTAGGGCTCTCTTTGTTGTTGTTAAGAATTGGCGTATTTGAATCTGGATTTTTCGAGAAACTAGAGTCAAATAAAATTGAAAAAGGAAATTTCTTCTCTTTGTTTAAAAACTACAAAACAGCAATAAAATATGTCAATTGTATTTTGATAGGATTACCTGTTTGGTTTGTGATAGGTTTGCTTATTGGTCGGGCACCTGAATTTGCAAAAATGTTAGCTATAACGGGTGAAATAGATAGAGGAAATTGCATTCTGTTGTGCTACACAGGATTGATTTTTGGGGATGTTTCCAGTGGGGGATTAAGCCAGTATTTTAAAAGTAGAACAAAAGTGTTTTACTTCTTTTATTTTATTTGTGCGTTTTTTATACTTATTTATCTGAATCTAAATTTGTTTCATGCATCTTCAGTATTGTTTTATACACTTATTCTTGCACTAGGCTATTCTGTTGGCTTCTGGGCAGTATTCGTTACGGTAGCTTCAGAGCAATTTGGTACCAATATAAGAGCAACCGTTACTACTACCGTTCCTAATTTTGTTCGAGGTTCTTTAGTACCTATTTCTTTGTTGTTTGATTATATAAATAAAAAATACAGCCTATTGCATGCTGGTTATATAGTAACGGTTATCGTGATTGGAATTTCTCTCATAGCATTATATAATCTTAAAGATACTTTCGGAAAAGATCTGGATTATGTGGAAGAGTAAGATGTTTTGGATTTTAAATGTTGAATTTTGAATTATACTAGAACTAGAAAATTTAACGATCCCATTCTTTACTGTAATTGTAATTTTCTTAGCGTCCATTCGTTATGATGTTAATGGTTATGAATGGTAGATATATATTATTTTTCGCATTATTGTGCTTATGCACTTTTTCTTTAAAGGCGCAAGTTAAAATAACGACTTACTATCCTAAATATGATTCTGTTGGCCTGAAAACGCCCATGATGGAAGAGTATTATGTTTCTAAAAAAGACAGCACAATTAAAGACGGTCAATACATGAAATTTTCTCCCGAAGGAGATACACTCTTAGTTTGTCATTATAAAAAAGGTGAAAAGGATGGTTTATATGGTGACTATTATGAGAATGGAAGCCCCAAATACATTGTTCATTACAAAGAAGGAGTGAAAGAAGGAGAAGCTTTTTATTACCGCATTACAGGAGAACTTATTTTTAAAGAAGTTTATAAAAATACAAAAAAGCACAAGATTCTTTACACCGATTACTTCCAGTATTATCCTTCTGGAAAAATGCAGGCACAAGGCTTTTTGAAAGAACATAAATACGACAGTACTTATATCGAGTATTATGAAAATGGAAAAACAAGAGCCTCTTTACATTATAAAGATAATCAAAGAAATGGACCTTTTGAAACGTACAATGACAGGGGAGAGCTTTTGCAGAAAGGGAACTATCTAAATGGAAATATAGAAGGTGTAATTACTTCTTTTTATGCGGAAGGAAATAAAAAGAACGAAGGATTTTATAAAGCAGGAAAATTAGACAGTATTTTGAAAGAATATTTTCTTGATGGAAAGTTAAAATCCGAAAGTCAATACAAGGAAAATACCCTAAATGGACTTACGAAAAAGTATTATACCAATGGCATTGTAAGTGCTGAAGAGTATTATTTAAACGGAAGGTTGAATGGTTATTTCAAAACGTTTTTTCAAGATGGAGTTCTTGAGTCAGAGTCATTCATAAAAGACGGAAAGAAAAATGGCAAGTATAAACAATACAGCCAACAAGGAATTTTATTGATGGAAGTAGAGATGATCAACGGAATACCTGACGGAGATAATAAAGCATGGTACGGCAATGGAGAGAAAAAATACGAGTTAAATTATGTTCACGGAAAAAAAGTAGGTGACAATAAATATTATTTCAATAATGGGAATCCTTCTAAAGTTGAATCGTATAACGATAAGTTGACAGAACTTAAAGTGAAAACTTATTTTGAAAATGGGAGCCATGAAACCGTTCAGCAATTTTTATTAATAGAAGATAAAAAAGAACAGAAAGCTGTTCGCACAGGAGAGTGGCTTTCATATCATGCTAATAAAAAATTAAATATTCGCGAACAATTTGATAAGGATAAAAGAATAGGAGATCGATTAATCTATAATGAAAATAATGTATTGGTTGAATTTCAGCAATACGCTTATGATGTAAAAGTGGGTATCTGGAAAATATTTTACGATTATGGGAAATTAAAGTCGGAAACTACTTATAAAAATAACCAACCTTATGGGGTTTATAAAACCTATTATGAAAATGGATTGCTCGAAAATGAAGGAGCGTATTTGAACGGCAAAAAAAATGGTGTTTGGAAATACTATAACGACAAAGGTAAAATCATCAAAAGAGAATCCTGGAAAAATGGAGAAGTGGTAGTACCGAAAGTTCCTGTGCAAAGGAGAATGAAATAATTTTTTTCTGCGTTTAAAAAGGCGGAAAAAAATTAAACGCAAAGATCGGTAAGATTTCGCAAAGAACGCAAAAGGGATTACCGAACTCTACTATACAAAAATAATTCAACACCTTTCTGTACTTAAAATTTCAAAGACTTCTTCACTCTGTTTGCCGCCCATAATAAGGCAACGATAAATAAAACAATAGAAATAAGTAGATAGTTATTTTCGCCATATTCTGGAATAGTAGTAACTGGAATGTTAAAAAGGTAATAGCCGAGTCTTTTTCCACTGCCCTTGATCTCGTCTATTTTAAAGCTTTCTAAGTTGGCTACTAAGTTGCCTTTGTTATCGATTACTTTACAACCTATTTGCCATATACTGTCAATTTTCTCAAACGAAAGTGCTGCCGTAGGATAATCAGAATCACGGTTTTCAGGTTTCAGAAAATTGATTTTACATTGATAAAGTTCTTTCAATATTTTTTTAACCTCTGTATTTTCTGAAGAAGAATTTAATTCTAAATTAAAAGTCATTGTATTCCCGCTAAAAAGAACCAGTTGTGGATAAATAGAATAGAAATCCAAAAGGTTTTCCTTGTATTTCGTAGGTATATTTGTTTTGTCGTATACTTTACAAAGAGCTTCATAGCAGCGAGCTTGAAGTAGTTTTTCGTGTTCGAGGTCTAGGTCTTGATCATTTAATACAGAGGAAAGTAGTTGCTCTGCTTCTGCGTATTTTCCTTTATTAATAAGTAGTTTAGCTATAAAATAACGGTAGTATCTCTTTACATTTTTGCGTGAATCGTCTATTAAGTATTCTCTGAATTTCTTTATGAAAAAGTCAGCATCAAGTCCGTCAATTATCTTCCATGTTTCATCGAAGGTATTCATATTCTCTGGGTTGAAAATATGGTAGTAAACGTAGTCGCGCTCAGGGTTAGTTCCAAATTTATTGACGAGTATAAATTTTCCGGTCTGTTCGTCCACAAAAAAGCCAGCCATTTTCACAAGTAAAGGAATGTTGTACCAATATTTTTTATCTTCAAACAAGATACTTTGTAGTTTTCTTTCTTTGTTAAGATAAGAAGAAATGTTTTTCATGAAGTCGTATTGTTCCGGTCCCCAAGTGGTGCCGATATGCATCTCTTCAAAGTCAGAAGCTTTTATAAGATGTTTTTGGCTTTCGAACAGTTGTCCATTGTAGTAATAACTTCTTGCTAAACCTAGATTATTCCAGCCAAAGCCAGGAGTAGAGCCAAGTTTAGAGATAATATCATTAAGATCTCTTATGCCTGTTTGAGGCTTTGCTTTATAAACATTAAGCAAAGCCAGCATATAATAAAATTCTTTAGTTCTTTTTTCTGATAGGTCATCTTTCTTTTTACTTATTTCGAAATAACGAATTGCTTCTTTAAATTCGGCTTCCATTAGTTTGGTATAAGCATAATTATTTTCTGAAAAAGAACTCGATTTTTTTAGTATGTCGTAATAATACTCTGCCGAATCCATTTCGAAATTATAACTGTAAATGAGCGACTTGTTCCAATAGATAGATCTGAAATCATCCTGCTCGTTCCCTGGGTTATAGATTTGAGAATTTAAGTAATAATTTTTTTGAATTCTTGAAAATGCCGAATCAAGATATTTTAAGGCCATTGATTCGTTTGCCTCAATAGTGTTTTTTAGGAAAGAATATTTCTTTGAAGTATAAAACCGGTTTCTATGCACCACCCAAGACATAGAAGGATAAGACGGACAGTAAAGTTCTTTTTGTAGTCTTTTATTCTTTACATTCTCCAATACACGCATAGCTTCTATGGGCTGTTCAATGTTGCTATAGCATTCGTAAAGAAGATAGGATATCCATGTGAAATCAAGCTGGTAGGGATATGCTTCGAGATAGCTGCGTATGTCAGAAGTACGGGTTTTTACTCTGTAGTCATAATCCTTTTCAAGCAGTTTAAGGGCTTTTTCCAAAGGTATGATTGCATTTTTAAATCCAAAATAATCCGAAGCGCGGTTATACTTGAAAGAACCTTCGTACATATAACCTACATAATAGTTCTTGTCCTGTCTTATGAATTTTTCAGAAAGCTCAAGTCCTTTTTTGTCCAAATACCATACGCCTTTTCTTTCCGCATCTATTTTTTGACGTACTTGAGTATATCCATTTTGTATAAAAAGGATAATGAATAAACCTATAAGTAGTGATGACTTCGCTTTCATTTATTTGTTCTAGCTAAACAATTTTAACTTTGCCAAACGATCCGTTTCTTTTGTTACAATTTCCTTTAAAGCATTTTGCTTAGCTTCTTTGTTTTTGAAAATTAAACGATGATGTAATACTGGCTCTGCTAGGTCGGCAACGTCTTGTTCTGTTACGAAATCTCTCCCGTTCACAAGCGCAAAAGCTTTTAAGCATTTAAGGAAAATAATACCGCTTCTTGTGGAAGCTCCAACAGTAATGAAGGCGTGTTTACGAGTTCCAAAAATTATGTTTTTTACTCCAATCATAATTTCATCGTGCACGTGCACCTGATCCGCCATTTTTTGAAGATCAATAATTTCTTGAAAAGACAAAACCTGTTTGATATTTTCCTGTACATTGTTGATGGCTACATAGTTTTTTAGAATTTCTAATTCTATTTCTTCTGAAACATAACCCAGAGACATTTTAAGGAAGAAACGATCCAGCTGTGCATGGGGTAGAGGATAAGTACCTTCACTTTCAATTGGGTTTTGTGTAGCAATAGTAAAGAACAATCTTTCCAACTGGTAAGTGCGATCACCAACAGATATTTGATTTTCTGCCATACATTCTAACAGTGCCGATTGTACTTTGGGAGATGCTCTGTTTATTTCATCTGCCAAAAGAATGTTGGTAAACAAGGGGCCTTTTTTAAAAATAAAATCTTTTTTAGTGTCATCGAAAATATGACTGCCAAGTAAATCCATAGGAAGTAAGTCAGGTGTAAATTGTACCCTTTTGAAACTTAAATTTCCACTTGCATTATTATGTTCGGATGTGTTGGATATAGAAAGTGCCAGCGCTTTAGCCAGCATTGTTTTTCCTGAGCCAGGGTTGTCTTCAAGTAGTACATGACCTTTGGCTAGAAAAGCAGCTACTACATAAGATATTTCTTTTCTTTTCCCACGAATTATTTTTTCGATATTGTCGATTAGCAATGATATTTTATCGTTTTTTTGTGGCGTTGTTACTTCTGTTTCCATCATAATGATTTAATTAAAAAAGAATTTAATAGTAGAAATTAGGTTCATGAATTTTAAGTTCCGTTGCAGAAAGGTGTAGTGGGCAAATACTAAATCTGGATACGAAGAATGATACTGATTCATAATCCGAACGTCGTTCGCATCTGCAGGAAGTTTGTCGTACTTGATTTTATGGTACACATTTACGAAGTCGGCATAATTAATATCCAATTGAGGTTTGATTACATTTTGCGCAAATTCTAGCGGTGTACGTTGGTTTCTATAGTATCCAAATTGACAATATAAAAACTCTGAAGCTTTGAATATCCAGTAGGCTTTTTCTTCTGGAACTGCACTTTTGTTGGCCTTTCTGTAAAAATAATTAAAAATTATCCTTGCATCAAATAAGATGAATAATAGTAAGAAGGTTAGGATGCTTCCAACTGAAATTATAAGAAGTATCCACCATGGCAGATGCGCTTCATTAATTGTATTTTCAGGTTTTGGTTCTTTTGGCGTTAAAACTTCTTCCATGATCGTAACTTCTTCTACCGCTGTTGGGTTGGGGAGTCTGCTTATGACAGAAGAAAGAGCTTCGCCTTTTATTGGAGCTTTTATTTTGCGTAAAGCATCGTTATAAGAAACAGCGGTAATAGAATCGCCAATTTTTAAGTCTTTGAATTTTTTATTAAAATTACCTTTAACGAAAGTAGCCTCTTTCATATTTAAACGAATAGTTCTATTTTCCTTAGTTGTCAATTCCTTGTCGGCTAATTGTAACATCTTTATTTCAATGGTAGCCAATTTTGTTGCGGTATCCGTTTCTATAACTTTTCCAACAGTTGCGAACAGTGCCTTTTGAGGCTTCATTGGAGGTGTAGCATCAGGCTTGGGTGATTCCTGAGCATCGTCGTTGCCAATGGTTGTATCAAAATCTAGCCAGCCATACTCAGGGAAATAAACTTGGACCCAAGCATGGGCTTGATCTCCATAAATAAAATACCAACCTTTATTTTTATCACTTCGGTCTACAATCATAAATCCTGTGGTCATACGCACTGGAATACCTACGGAACGAAGCATAAATAAAGTAGAAGCAGCGAAGTAGGTACAATAGCCTTTTTTGTTTTTGAAAAGGAAGTTCGAAAGCATTGTAGCATTAGGAATATTAGGATCTTTAGGTGAACCAGGATATAATGTGTATTTAAAAAGTGGTTTCCCTGTCCGGTCTTTCGATGTAAAGTAATCTCTTACTTTTAATATTTTTTCTATAGGTGTTCTTGCTCCAGCCGTTATTTGTTTGCCCAAGCTTCGAATAGAATCAAATACTACGCCTTTGGGAATGTCGGTATAGTATTGATAAAATTCCTTGTCTACTTTAGTGTAGTTTTTTACTTTTTTTAATTCGTTTACTCGTTCTTCCTGAAATTTCTCGATTGTTTTGTCCTTGCTTGCAGCAGCATTGTAAATGAAGTAAGCACTGTTTAGAAGAGAAACATAGGATTTCGTTTTGTAAGCAAATGTATACTGCTCTTTATAATCAGGATCTACATTTATTGGCTGACAACTAAAGGCAGTACTGGGAGCAGTGTATGTTTGCGGAGATAATTTTGCCAAATAAATTTCACTTTCTACGATTTTATGAAATAGATCACCTTTGCTATTTTTAATGACATTAGAATCTGTTTGTGTGAAATAGCGTGCAATTTTGCTTGGTACTGGCATAAATAAATCATTGGAAGGCATCTTCGGATCTCGAATAAAACATTCGTTTTTGGTATCGTATTTCGTTAGATGATAACAGGTAAAATACAATGGATTTGGGATCTCTGGGTGGTTAGGGAAGAAATTATCTACATAAGCAGCGAAAAGTAATTCTTTAGAAGTTCCAAACTTTGATTTAAGTTGAGAGGTTTGTTTAATGTCAAATTGATTCTGCTCATTTTTCTTAAGCATATTTTCCTCTGTGGGATCTTGTTTTTCTTGCTCCTGTTTTTTAGCTGACCCGATGGATTTGTCGGCGTCTTTAAAATCACCTTTAAGGAAGAATAGAGATGCTTGAAATAACAGATAGACAAGTAGCGTAAATACACCAAGTCTCGCAGTTAAATTAAACAGATGCCTCCAACGAACAACTTCTATGGTTTCTAAAGATTCTCTTATAAAATGGGTATAAAAAGCATAAAGTACTACGAAAAATAAACTGTTTACCGTAGCTTCTAATTGAAGATCTTTGTTGTATCCCGCAGCACTTACAATTCCTATTGTAAGCACGAATACAGAAATAAGTAGTGGAAAGTAACGGAAACGAGCAAGCCCATATCCAATTAACCATCCAGCAATAAACAATACGGAAAGATGAAGGTAGCGAATGGTTAAATAGTAAGAATCAAATTCGTTGCTTGAAAATAGTTTCATTCCTTGATTGTAGGAAAATACAAGAAAGAGTATTGCTGGAAAGGTAATGATAAACCGAAAGCGAAGAAAATAGCAAACATAAGCTCCAGCTAAGGCGATAAGTGTAACGGTCGATTGCGTTTTTATATCGGTAGAAATAAAAACAAGCGCTTCGTCAATGCGCAAAAGAGCTGGCACAAGCATTGCTGCTGTGGGCAATATTAAAAAGATAAAGTATAGACCTAGCCTATATAGTCGGTTTGTTGCGGTCTCACTCATAGTATTATATTTTTAAACAGTTGATCGTTCAAATAGTTGACAATCAATTTTTCATTATTCAATATCCTTTTTCTTCCCGAAGAAAACAACCATTTTCTTTTCAATACATTTAAAGGATGCTCGTCTGTTTTCATCAATAAGGAAAGTAGATTGAAAGCCCGACGACTTTTCCATAGGGTAGATACTTTAATAAAAAAAACAAGCGTCTCTGGTGATTTGTTCGCTAGTATTTCCTCCACATCTTCTAATGGTATAAGCGATGAAATGCAGTAGATGCCCTCTTTTTTAGTAGTCATTTGATCCGTAGCTTCCTTGACTGATTGCCATACCGAAGTAGTAAGTTGATAGAGCCATGCAGGGTCATCGTCTTCAATAGTATTGGGTGTGGCAAACTCTTGGTCAGGTATGTATTTTACTGTAAATTCTCCACGTTCAAGGGCTTCGTATATTTGGCGTATTTTTATTTTATAATAATTCAACATGGCTTTTTTAAATTCAATAGAAGCCATATCGGTGCTATAAAAACTAGGATGAAAATAAATATGCGAAGCATAAGGATCCATCGTTTCAGGAATTTTTACTACAAGGTCTTTATTTTTTGCGTAGATTTTCCAAACTATTCTACGTATATCGTCGCCTGATTCAAAGTTTTTGTAATTAAAAAGTTCGCCTTGTACTCTTTTAGGGGTTTCAATTCGTTGATCCTGGTCTGTTGTTTTATCGGGATGAACGTTTACATTCATCTGATCTGATTCAGCAGGAATGGTAAGGAGCTTCTGAATGTTTGTCAATACAAAAGGGAACGAAAATAAGCGGAACATATCTTCAAAATAGAGCACTACTTTTTGTACTTCATGTTCTTTTATATCTGGAATCCAAACAGGACGACCAGCTTTTAGAGCACTTCGTACAAATTTTCTTTCACCAAATACAGGTTGGTCGAGCGCAAGAGCGGGAGATATAGCTTTGTCCGAAAATACAATTCTACCTTTTACATGTCCTAGTAAAGGTTTGATAATTCCTTTGGCTTTTAGCCCTAAGGCTACGTACCCAGCTTGTGCTTTTTCTCCTTCGCCAACGCTGGCTAGTACTGGAGATTCCTTTTGTGCTCTCTTATATACCAAGAAATATGCCCAGCTTAGAAATGCAGTGATGAATGCTACCCCCACAATCATGATGGAAAATACCATGGTAAATAAGGCTAATGCTTTTAGTAACATGATGAAATAGGTTTTCTCTACTGTAGGAACATATTCTGTCTGTACTAAAGTATAGGTGCCAACTGCGACGAACAGTAAAACAAAAAAGTTTAGTTGGAAAGGAATAAAGGAAAAGTAGTATGCTATTTTTTTCATTAACCGAATAAAGATATTTTAACTAACAACGAGAATATTGTAACTATAATATTCAGAATGAAATATAAATATTTAGCTTGATTATACCATAAATAATAATAAGTATTTAATTTTGAGCTCTTAGCTAACCTTGCGTTTAAATAATTACCTTAAAAATATAAACGCAAGGCTCGCAGAGGTTTCTGCAAAGGACGCTAGAATTAATTTAGTAATAGTTCCCTTTGCTTAAATAATTCTTAACATAATCCTCTACACCCTCTTCCAATGTAGAGAATGGCATGCTATAACCAATACTTTTAAGTTTAGCCATATTCGCCTCTGTAAAGTATTGATATTTATCACGGATATCGATAGGAGTATCCATAAAATCTATGTTTTCTGATTTGCCTAAAGCTTTAAAAGTATTTTTGGTAAGGTCAAGGAAAGTGCGGGCCTTTCCACTTCCTAAGTTATAGACACCTGAATTTTTTCTATGATGGGTTAAGAAATAAATCACTTCTACTACGTCTTTCACATAAACAAAATCTCGCAGTTGTTCTCCGTCTTTGAAGTTGGAATTATGTGAACGGAAAAGTTTCATTTTCCCAGTTTTTATAATCTGGTTATAAGAATGAAAAATTACCGAAGCCATTCTATTTTTATGATATTCATTAGGTCCGTATACATTAAAGAATTTCAATCCTACCCAAAAGAAAGGTTTTTCTTTTTGCTGTAAAGCCCAAATATCGAAGTCGTTTTTAGAATCTCCGTATGGATTTAGCGGTTTTAATTTTGGTATAACTTCTTCCGTATCGTCGTAACCAAATTCTCCCAACCCATAAGTAGCCGCGGACGAAGCATAAATCAAAGGGATTTGATAGTTATAACATGCTTTCCAAATGTCTTTTGTGTAGTTTAAATTTAAGCGATCAAAAATCTCTTTGTCAAACTCAGTCGTATCAGTACGTGCACCAATGTGGTAAATAAATTCTACCAGTTTGTAATTTTTGTCTAGCCATTCAAAGAAAACATCACGGTGTACTTTTTCCTGGATTTTTTTTCCTTCAAGGTTTTTGTTCTTTTCTTCGTTAGAAAAATCATCTACTGCAATAATATAATTAAAATTATGTGCGTTGAGTTTACTTATAAGGCAGCTTCCGATAAATCCGGCTGCCCCTGTTACTACCATCATAGTGCTTTTAATAAAGTATTGATTTTGGTAAAGGTAATGAAAATTCTAGTATCTTGGAAGTATCGTGTAGCTTGTTTGAAATTGTTAGTTACCCTATGAAAAAAAAGGTTTATTTATTTATACTAATACTACTATTGGCTTGTACAAATAAGATAGAAGAAAAGGTAAAAAATCAGATACATAAGTGTTAAGAGACACTTTATCTAATATTCTTAAAGATAATATTAAAGAAAAGGGAAGTTATGATGTCAAGAATGATACATTAAAGTTTCCATTAAATTATAGTATTTGTGACGATGAAGTAGGAATAAAAATAGGAATAGTGTTTTCTAATGAGATGTTCTATGTGCTTATTGATAGATTAGTTGGGGATTGTCAAATTCCATATTTAAAGACGTATATAGTTGACGGATCTCTTATTGATTCATTCGCTGTAACGACAGGAAATTGCGCAAATGATTGTGGATATTATTGTTAAGAAACATTTATGATAGATACAGAATTGAAATTTATTTCGAGAGACACAATTACGGAATATAAATGTGATTCAATTGGAGAAGATAGATCAAAAATGATAAAGTCTGTTTGTTATCTCACAGGGCAGATTGATTTAAATGGTAGAATAAGAATAAGTAAATTAATAACTGAAAAATCGAAATTAAGTTTTTCGTATAAATTAAATTCTAAGGAAGGGCTGCAAAAATACTAATACATCTTTTTTTTGGAATAGTTAAATGATAAAAAGATGAAGGGTTTAGATGCAACTGATTTAACTAATGGATAAAGCCTCTTGATACCTTTGGCTACTCTATAGAATAAAGTGTGGGATTATAGTGAAAAGTATTACTGCTGGCAATATCAAACGCACTATACGATTTTAGATGATACGTTTGCATATTATAAATATCAATCTAGATTATACAAAATTCAATAAATATCGTTAACTTTATAGACAAGCAAATCACTACAAAAATGGATGCTAAAACTAAATACCAATTAGTGGAAAAAATTATCCAGATCGAGGATGATAAGATACTTAATGAGGTTACGAAAATATTGGAAAAAGTACCAGTTCGGTATAGTATACCTTCTTATAATAGCCAGTTAAACGAAGCTGACCAACAAATCGATAAAGGTGATTATATTAGTCAAGAAGATCTTGAGAAAGAATCAGAAGAATGGTAGAGGAAATTAGTAAGATTCATTGTAGTAAGGAAGCTCGTCTCGACTTAAAAGACATTTATGGCTATATCAAACAAAACTCTCGGGAGGTCGCAGAGAAAGTAAAAGAAGGAATTTTTTCAAGTAGCAGTAAGCTCAAAGAGAATCCTAAAATGTATGAATCCGACCACTATAAAATAGATAATGATGGAAATTATAGAAACTATCACGTTTATAATTATACGATTAGTTATCGCATAAAGGAGGACGTTATTCGTATTCTTCGAGTAATCCATTGTAATAGAGAACCAAGGGAGTATTAATTAAAAAATATTCTAACGCCCCAACCCTTTGTTTTTTTTAAATGTGTATATGAGAAATGCAGCTAGTTATATTAGGTCAAGTTGTTGGAAAAAATTTTCAACAAAGGTTTTGGTTATAAAATATTTTTTTAAGGTTATTTCAATAACGGTATTAGTAGCATCTTTGCTAATCTCCTGCACCACCAAAAAACCAATTGCTCCATCAGATTATATAACATTAACCGACGATCTAGGTCGTCAGGTAAAAGTTAAAAAAGACGCACACCGCTTTCTTCCCTTAGCTTCGTCGGTTACAGAGATGCTCTATATGATCTGCGATACAGCTGAAATTGTAGGTCGTACACCAACGTGTAATTATCCTCCTGAAGTTTATTCGAAGCCAGTCGTAAATAATTATCCACCCGATTTGGAAAGAATACTTTTTCTAAAACCAGACCTGGTCATTACAAAAGATGGTATGCTTTCTCTGCCACAAGCCGCCGCTATTGAGAAGATGGGAATTCCTGTATATTATCAGAAATACGATAACGTGAACGATATCTTTTCTGGTTTGGAAAGATTAGCAGAGATTACAAATCACAAGGAGTCTGGAAAGAAAATTATCGATTCGCTAGGAGTAGAAATGCAAAAATATAGTGGTGTAGAAAGAAGTTTAAAACCTAAAAAAGTGCTACTTCTTATTTCAAAAGAAAGTTATTTTGTTTTTGGGAAAGATACTTATGCGTCAGATATTTTAACGCTGGCAGGAGCTGTAAATGTGGTAGACAGTATTTACGATAATCCATATCCAGTACTTTCTGCCGAATATATTCTAAAAGTGAATCCCGATATCATTATTGGCGGAGAAGATGTAGGATTGCAGAAAGAGTTTTTCGAACTTCATCCAGAGATGAAGCGAACAAATGCCTATAAAAATAAACAATACTTTACTGTAAACGACGATTATCTTTCTCGTCCTGGTCCCAGAGTAGTGGAAGCGGTGAAAGTAATACAGAGAATTATAAAATAGGAATAGATTGTTTATCTTTAGCAAAGAACGCTAAAGATAAACAATCTATCGTAAGAGTAAATTACAATGAATTTTAAATACGCATTATCCCTTATTGTTATTGGCTTTTTGATTGTTCTGCTATTGTTGACAGGCATAAAGATTGGAAGTTTTGAAACAGATTGGGCAATGATTTTTTCTGCTTTAACGGATTTTGATTCCACCAAACCAGAACATTTTGCCATTATCGAATTAAGAATGCCTCGAATACTAATTGCGTTACTTGCAGGTGGAGCATTGGCGTTGAGTGGTTATTTAATGCAGGCGATGGTTAATAATCCTTTGGCTGATCCATATTTTCTGGGAACCTCTTCTGGAGCAGGTTTTGGCGCAAGTATTGCGTACGCAGGGTTTATTCCTGCAACTATATTTACTGTTTCTTTTCTGTCTTTTTCTGGGGCTATGTTGGTTACATTAATAGCCATTGTAGTAGCTTATCAGCGAGGTCGAATAGAACCTACAAAACTTTTATTGGCTGGCGTAGCTTTGTCAGCGCTTATGGTTTCGGCTATGAGTTTGGTTACTTTTACCTCTAACGACGATAGTCGGTTAAAAAATATTATTTATTGGACACTGGGAGGTTTTGAATTGGCGGGCTGGGAACATATACCGCTACTAGGTTTTGTAGTATTGGCGCTTACAATAGTTTTTACTTTTTATCAGAAGCAATTAAATATATTGTTGCTAGGAGAGGAGCGTGCTGAAAATATTGGCGTCAATACAAAAAAAGTTAGATGGATGGTATTGCTGTCTTGTTCTTTGGCCACGGGAATAGCAGTGTCAGTTGTAGGACCTATAGGCTTTGTAGGATTAATTATTCCTCATTTTGTGCGTTCTGTTTATGGAGTGACAGGAAAATACAATGTAATTTTTACAGTACTTTGGGGTGGAATATTTTTACTTACTTGTGATGTTTTCTCTAGATTAATTTTCCCTCCTTCTGGTGTGCCCTTGGGTATTATTACATCTTTTGTAGGAATTCCATTTTTTGTGTTTCTACTAGGGAAAAATAGGTTTCGATTTTAACCTAGTTTAAAATCCTGTATAAGAGTAGATTATTTTGCTTTATTTTATGACTAAAATTCCAAATTTGTAGCGATATTTGCATTAGACATGAACTACTGAGAATGATTTACGTTTCTAGAAAAGAACATTTTAACGCAGCCCATAAACTTTATAATCCAACTTGGAGCGAGGAGAAGAATAAAGAAGTATTCGGGCCATGTGCAAACTCTAATTGGCATGGACATAATTTTGAATTGATTGTAACCGTAAAAGGAACTCCTGATCCAGATACGGGTTTTGTTATTGATTTAAAAAAACTAAGCAAACTTATCAGAGAAAAAGTGATTGAAAAACTCGATCATAAAAACTTAAATCTGGATGTAGATTTTATGTTTGGGAAAATGGCAAGTACTGAAACCATTGCGATGGAAGTATGGAAAATATTAGATCCTGAAATTAAAGCGATAGCTCTAAATGCTAAATTGCATTGTTTGAAGTTGTATGAAACTCCAAGGAATTATGTGGAGTATTATGGGGAAGAGTAGTGTTGGTTGTTAGAATGTTAAAATAATTGCAGTTCACTTTAGTGGACTGAGAGTAAGATGAAAAACTTCAAAAAGCATTTGGCTAAAGCCAAGGCAAGAAATAAGAAGTAGAATGAAAATATATGTAGTAGTTTTTTTGATTATTATTGTTCATTTGCAAGTTGCGTATGGACAGAAATCTGTATTGAGAAATGGAATTTATTGTACTCTAAGAGATTCCTTTATGGGGTGGACTAGAGAAATAAAAATTTACAAAAAAAAATTTGAATATAGGTCTCCTGGATGTACTGGGGGATATTACGAGAAAGGGAAATTTTATTTCTCAAATGATTCCTCCGCAATTATTATAAGTAAAAGAAGAATTTTATCTCTTAGAACTCCAAATTATACTAACGACACTTTGCTATTAGTAACTTTATCCGACTCTATTTTTCTATGTATTGAAGGTTTTAAATTCCGAACTGAAATTTCCAGAAATAACGATATTAAACTTATTGATAATAAGGGTAAAATAGAATTGCGAAAGGGGTATAGAGATTATAAAGGAGTGCTAAGACAAAGAAGAAAAATAAAAAGGAAAGAACAGTTTAGCTCACCATGATTTTCGATTTGATTTCTAATATTTCATATTGGAGGTTTCTTCGTTATGTTATTTATCAATGATATACCTTAATAACGGTTCTTTCAATGTTAATTTGAATGACTTTAAAACGCTAACACCTTAACACAACTAAAACTCTTGAACTACTATATCATATCAGGCGAGCGCTCGGGAGACCTTCATGCTTCCAATCTTGTCAAAGGATTAAAGAGAAATGATCCTTCCGCTACCTTTCGTGGAACAGGAGGCGAATATTTAAAAGAAACAGGAGCAGAACTTTTTAGGCATTACAAAGAAATTGCATTCATGGGACTTTGGGAAGTGGTCGTGAATCTTCGTGTTATTTCCAGAATTTTTCGTGAAGTGCAAGCCGATATTTTACTCTTTAAGCCAGATGTGCTTATACTCGTTGACTTTGGTGGGTTTAATATGCGTATGGCGAAATGGGCTAAAGAAAATAACATAAAAGTTTATTATTATATCTCACCAAAAATTTGGGCATGGAATCAAAAGCGGGCATTGAAGATAAAAGCAACAGTGGATAGAATGTTTGTGATCATGCCTTTTGAAAAGGATTTCTATAAAAAATTTGAGTATACAAATGTTGATTATATTGGAAATCCAGTACAAGATGCGGTGGGTGCGCATGTAGTGAATTCTAATTTCCGAAACGAAAATAATATTCCAGACAAACCTATTATCGCCATTCTAGCTGGAAGTCGAAAACAAGAAGTGACCGTAATGTTGCAAACGATGGTAAGTTTTACCAAGGAATATCCTGACTATCATTTTGTGATCGCTGCTGTATCCAATCTCCCCAAAGATTATTACGAGTTGTATAAAGCCTCGAACATTACTATTGTATACGACCAGGCTTACGATGTACTTTCTTATGCAGCAGCAGCAGTTGTGACGTCGGGTACAGCTACGTTGGAAACAGCTTTGTTTGAAGTGCCGCAGGTGGTTTGTTATAAAACGAATCCAATCACTTATTTTATAGGAAAACCTTTAGTGAAGATAGAATTTTTCTCGCTTCCCAATTTAATTGCTGGAAAAGAAATAGTAAAAGAGTTATTGCAATATGATTTTACAACTAAAATTGTATCGGCTGAATTAAGGAAATTATTAAATAAAGAATACAGTCAAAAAATAAAAAATGACTATAAAGAAATGAAACAAACCATGGGAGAAAAGGGCGCTTCGGAAAGAGCAGCAAAACTCATAGTAGACTATCTTAAAAATGGGAAATAACAATGTCGTAAAAGTAGGGCTAATCGGATTTGGCACTGGAGGAGAATTCTTTCATGCTCCCTTTATTCATGCAATAAAGATGTTTGAATTAACAGCAATACTGGAAAGAACAAAAGATAAATCCAAAGCGCGTTATCCTAACGTTAAAGTTGTAAGAACGGTCGAAGAGCTTTTAGTTATTGAAGAAATAGAATTAATTGTTATCGCCACTCCAAACGATACACATTTTTATTTAGCTCAAAAAGCGTTGAAGGCTGGTAAACATGTAGTCTTAGACAAGCCGTTTACTGTTACATCTGAAGAATGCGAAATGCTAATTCAGTTAGCTAAAAAGGAAGAAAAAATCCTTACAGTTTACCATAATCGTCGTTTCCACAGCGATTTTAAAACCCTCCAAGCGTTACTTTCAAAAAATGAACTTGGGGAAATTACAGAATATTTAGCCTGTTTTGACCGATATCGTCCAGAGTTAAGACCAACGGCTTGGAAAGAGATAGAAAGACCTGGAGCAGGAATTTTATACGATTTAGGGTCTCATTTGATTGACCAAGTTTTGGTGTTGTTTGGAAAACCTTTGGCAATTTCTGCAGAATTAAAAACAGAAAGACCTGGAGCAAAAGTCACTGATTTTTTTGAACTGGTAATGCATTATAAAAATCATAAAGCGGTTTTGAAAGCAGGGATGCTCGTAGATCAGCCAGGTCCTGTTTTTAAAGTAACGGGCACAAAAGCTACTTACACAAAATATGGTGCAGATCCTCAAGAGGCTCTATTGAAGGCTGGGATCATGCCTAATGATGTTCAATGGGCTAAAGAACTGGAAGATGCTTGGGGGGAAGTAACCTCTGAAGGTACGAGCCATAAAGTGCCTCCTCTATACTCAGATTATAGAGATTTTTATTGGAATGTTTACTACGCAATAGTTTTTGGTGAGGAGCTGGAAATCAGACCAGAACAGGCTGCTATGGTTATTCGCTGTATCGAACTTGCCATCCGGAGTAGCGTGGAAAATAAAGCAAAAATTAGCCTCTGATATATTGGTCTATTTTTTTATCTTTGTTGGATTAAAAAATAGCGATATTGTCTGTATTAGTAGAAAATCTTGTTAAAATATACGGAGATCAGCATGCTGTGGACGGTATTTCCTTTGTAGCCAACAAAGGAGAAATTATGGGTTTTTTGGGTCCTAATGGAGCTGGAAAGTCGACCACCATGAAAATTGCAACGTGTTTTATTCCTCCTACATTCGGTTCTGTAAAAGTGGCTGGGTGCGATGTAGTCGAATCGCCAATTGACGTGAAGCGAAATGTTGGATACCTTCCAGAGCACAATCCTTTGTACCTCGATATGTATGTGAAGGAATATCTTCAGTTTTCTGGATCTGTATATGGTATGAAAGGTTCAAAACTTGATACTAGAGTAAAGGAAATGATAGAAATGGTTGGGCTTACGCTTGAACAAAAAAAGAAAATAGGAGCACTCTCAAAGGGGTATCGTCAACGTGTAGGGCTTGCACAGGCTATGATTCACGATCCACAGGTTTTGATATTAGACGAGCCCACTACAGGTCTTGATCCTAATCAGATCGTAGAAATTAGAAATGTGATTAAAAATCTTGGAAAAGAAAAGACGGTAATATTTTCCACCCATATCATGCAAGAAGTGCAAGCGCTCTGCGATCGAGTGGTAATCATTGATAAAGGAAAATTAGTTGCAGATAATAAAGTGTCAGAATTAAAAGTCCTTCAACAAAGTCATCAAGTGCTTACTTTGGAATTTAGTAATGAAATAGATGTGACTTTAATAAAGCAATTAGAAACCGTTAGAGATGTCAATTATCTAGGGAAAGGAAACTATGAAGTAATTTGTAGTATTGAAAAAGATATTAGAGCTGATTTATTTAAGCTTGCCTCCGAAAAAGGCTGGACATTGTTGGGTATGAAACAAGAAGAAAGAAGTTTAGAAAATGTGTTTACGGAACTAACAGGGAAAAAATAATTTGAATTTTAAATTATGAATTTTAAATTAAAAAAATATAAAATGCTAGATTATAATACTATTTTGAGTTTGAAAAATAATTCAAAATTCAAAATTCAAAATTCAAAATCTATTATTCTGTTCGTTGCCTTAAGTCTGTCTTTCTACCTGCCAACGCTAGCTAATATTCAAGATTCAATAGGAGTAGAGAAGAAAGATGGGAAAGCATTCGTACTTCATCAAGTAGATGCAAAAGAAACTTTGTATTCTATTTCCAAGAAATATTCTTCAAAAGTAGAAGATATAAAAATTGCAAATCCTGAAATAGGAGATGGTATTAAAATCGGTCAAATTATTAGAGTTCCGTACAAAGGAGTAGTTCAAAATCTTCCAGGCACACTTCCTTCAAGTGATAGTAAGCTTCAAACAGGTAAAACTCACAAAGTAGAAGCAAAGGAAACATTGTTTGGTATTGCGAAAAAATACAACGTTTCTGTAGACGACATAAAGAAAGCCAATTCTGAATTAATAGATGGTTTGAAAACTGGGATGGAAATAGTGATACCAAATGGTAAAATCCCCGTTTTGTCGACGACTAATAACAATAAAAATAATGTTGTAGTTAAAGAAAAGACAAAAGAAGACAACAAGCAGGAGCCTATTGCCATCCCTGCACAAAACCAACCTAAAGGCGAGTTTAAGAAAGTTACTGAAAACGGTATGGCGGAACTGTTAGAAAGCAAAACGGATGCTCCTAAATTTCAGGCTTTGCATCAGAAAGCTCCAGTTGGTACCATTATTCAAGTAGTGAACGAAAGTAATGGTCAAAAAATATTTGTACGCGTAATCGGAAAATTGGCAGATGGCTCTGATGATAAAATAATTATTAAGATATCCCAAAAAGCGATGGAGAGACTGGATACAAAAGATAAAAAAGTAGCGGTAAGCCTTACTTACATTCCATAAAACAAATAAGTTAAAATAAATAAAAATGAATTTTATAAAAATAATTATTGTCTTATTGTTACTTGGTTCCCTTCAATTCTTTGTTGGGTGTAAGAAATCTAAACCTAATCCTTTTAGTTCAGAGTATACAAATATGGTTAGAGAAAATGCGTTGATAGAAGCAGCATTTGACGACGTATTGAAAGTTTCTGAAAATATCATGTTGAATAATAACAATGCCCGAATCGCCACCACAGGTGCTCCATTAGGGTGTATTACGGCTATTGATTCCGTAGTAACAGGTGTAAATCAAAAAAGATATACGGCTACGTTTAATGCTGGTTGTACTAGTTATGATGGTAAAATAAGAAAAGGTACAATTATTTTTGAGTTAACAGGAGCGAATTTCAATGCTATAGGTTCTCAGTTAATTGTTACTTTTCAAGACTATAGTTTTGACTCAAATAGAGTGTATGGGAAAATGATTGTAAATAAGACAAGTTCATCCGTATTTAATGTTCAGGTATCTGATGTTAGTGGGGGTGGCTATGCTAGTTTAAGCATATATAACTCTGCCGATAATACACGATTAACCACTCAATGGAAATCAGTTCATAAAAGAGAAATAATTATAGGTAGTCTAACACCTACTATTTTAATTGATAATGTATACAACATAACAACGCCAGATGCTAGTTATTCAATGGTAGGAATTACCTCAGATGGTAAAATTTACACCGCATCAGTCTCAAAGGCGTTACAGATAAAATATAGCTGTCGAGCTATTGGGATGTTGAGATACCCAGTTAGCGGGCAAGTGGACTTTGTAGAAGAATATAACAATAATCGATCACTTGATTACGGAGATTCAACTGTTTGTGATAATACAGTAATTATACTTTATGACGGCACAAGTGAAAGTTATAATATTTATTAATGTAATTATATGAAAGTGGAAACTGAATTAACAACTGTTGAGACCGCAAAAAAATTAGGTCTTTTAGAAGAGGAGTTTGAAAAAATAAAAACAATTTTGGGGAGGATGCCCAATTTTACAGAGTTATCCATATTTTCAGTAATGTGGTCAGAACATTGTTCGTATAAAAATTCAATCGTATGGTTGAAGAAATTGCCAAAAGATTCTCCAAGAATGTTGGCAAAAGCAGGTGAAGAAAATGCAGGGTTAGTGGATATAGGAGATGGACTTGCTTGTTGTTTTAAAATTGAATCGCATAATCACCCTTCTGCATTAGAGCCCTACCAAGGAGCCGCTACAGGAGTAGGAGGAATTAATAGAGATATTTTTACTATGGGAGCAAGACCTATAGCGCAATTAAACTCACTTCGTTTTGGAAATCTTTCTCTTGAAAAAACAAAATGGTTGGTACGTGGTGTGGTAAAAGGAATTGGCGATTATGGCAATGCTTTTGGTGTGCCAACAGTAGGTGGCGAAATGTATTTCGACGATTGTTATAATGTCAATCCTCTTGTGAATGCTTTTTCAGCAGGAATCTTAGAAACAAATAAGCCATTAGCACGTGCTACTTCCTATGGAGTAGGAAATCCAGTATACATCGTTGGTTCTGCCACTGGAAAAGATGGTATTCATGGAGCTGCATTTGCTTCCAAAGACATTAGTGCAGATTCGGTAAACGATTTGCCAGCGGTACAAGTAGGAGATCCATTTATGGAAAAACTTTTACTTGAAGCTTCGTTAGAAGTAATAGAAACAGGTGATGTGATTGGTATTCAAGATATGGGTGCTGCGGGCATTATTTGTTCTACTTCTGAAATGAGTGCAAAAGGCAAACACGGAATGGAAATCTGGTTGGATAAAGTTCCGATGAGACAAGCCAATATGGTACCTTTTGAAATTCTTCTTTCTGAATCTCAAGAGAGAATGTTGGTTGTAATTCAAAAAGGAAGGGAAGATAAAATTAAAGCAATTTTTGATAAATGGGATTTGAATTGCGAACAGATAGGAGTAGTAACGGATACAGAGCGCTTGAAATTCTATGTTGGGAAAGAATTGGTAGCGGATGTTCCAGCAGATGATTTAGTTTTAGGTGGTGGAGCGCCTGTTTACCATAGAGAATACAAGGAACCTGCTTACTTTAAAGAATTTCAGAAATTCAGCATTGATCAAGTAAAACTTCCTACAGATTATAAAGGGATAGGTGAATTTTTATTAAAGCATCCAAATATTGCTTCTAAAAAATGGGTGTACGAGCAATATGATTCTATGGTTGGTACAGCCAATACTAGTACAAACGCGCCTTCTGATGCTGCCGTTGTAAATATTAAAGGAACAAATAAAGCAATTGTAATTACGGTTGATTGTAATTCCCGATTTGTAAATTCTAATCCTGAAGAAGGCTGTGCCATGGCGGTAGCAGAAGCGGCAAGAAATATTATATGCTCTGGTGGAGAGCCAATAGCCATTACTAATAATCTTAATTTTGGGAACCCATATATTCCAGAAGTATATTGGCAATTTGTCAATTCGATTCAAGGCATGAGTAAGGCTTGTCTGAAATTCAAGACTCCAGTAACAGGAGGAAATGTTAGCTTCTATAATCAATCTGCCGACGGTGGTCCTGTGTTTCCTACTCCTACCATTGGTATGTTAGGTTTGATGGACGATATGAGTAATCGCATGACACTTAATTTTAAAAATGTTGGTGATATCATTTACCTTATCGGATATTCAAAAGATGATATATCTTGTTCGGAATATTTATATTCTTATCTGGGAATAAAAAAATCTCCTGCACCATATTTTGATCTCAATGAAGAGTACAATATACAAGAGTTGATCAAAGGACTAATTAAAGATAAACTAGTTGTTTCGGCACACGATTTATCCGAAGGAGGGCTATTCATAGCCTTGGCAGAGTCTGCAATGATGGGGAATGTCGGCTTTAAAGTTACTTCTGATTTCCGTTATAGAAAAGATGCTTGGTTATTTGGAGAGAAACCAAGTCGTGTTTTAGTTTCTGTTTCACAATCTAAAGAGAAAGAATTCCTTAGCTATGTGCAAAGTACTAGAAATTTAATAAGTAGAGAAGAGAATTCAGGTGTAGAAGTAATTGGTACCGTGACTCAGGAAGATTTTGTTATTGATAATGAGATTTATATAAATGTTGCAAAAGCAAAAGACTTATACGACAACGCTCTGGGCTTACAATTGAAGTAATTTGATGATTTGTATTAAAGTGTTATGGTGTTAAAGTTTAAAATAATGATCTTAAAGATCCTTAGCTATTCAACTTTAACACCATAACACTTTAATACCTTAACACAAATATCCAGCAATACTCTACACTAAATTCATGGGAAAAAATAAGCTAATTCGGTTTGCCCTAAATGCCCAGCGTGCGAATGTAATTGAGGAAGGAAAGGATATTTTTCATTCTATAAAAGGCAATTGGAAGAAATTTTTTCGCAATAATAATCCTCTTTATATAGAGTTAGCTTGTGGGAGAGGGGAGTATACTACAGGGCTTGCTGCCGTTTATCCCAATACTAATTTTGTGGGTGTAGACGTAAAAGGTGCTCGAATATGGAAAGGGAGTTCGGTAGCCATAGAAAACAATTTAAACAATGCTGCTTTTTTAAGGATAAGAATGTATCTGCTTCTTGACTTTTTTGAACAAGGCGAAGTAGATGGTATCTGGCTTACATTTCCTGATCCTCGCTCTGACGACCGAGAAGAGAAACACCGTCTAACATTTATTAAGTACATGGAAATGTATAAAAAAATTTTAGTGAAAGACGGAATGTTCCATTTCAAAACAGATAACCTTGGACTGTTTGAATATACGCTTGAAGTACTTAAAAATACTGGGCTTGGTGTGAGAGATTTAGTATTTACAAAAGACCTTTACCATTCGGAATATATGCCTGAACACCATGGTATTGAAACAACCTATGAAAGAAAATTTGTAAAAAAAGGATTCAAAATTAATTATTTGAAATTCCGTTTTCAATAAAAAAGGTCATGAATTCTGAAATCCATGACCTTTTTTATTATGAAAAATCAATCTCTTATGCGTAATTGCTCAACATTACAGGCATTACTAGCATTAAGATATCTTCGTTATCGTTTTTGTCTGAAGGTGTGATAAGGCCTGCTTTGTTTGGAGCAGACATTTTAAGATCAATAACATCGCAATCCATATTGTTTAGCATTTCTATCAGGAATTTTGCGTTAAAGCCTATTTCCATGTCTTCTCCTTCGTATTCGCAAGAAAGTCTTTCGTTTGCTTCGTTGGAGAAATCCAGATCTTCAGCAGATACTTGTAAATCGCTACCAGCTATTTTCAATCTTACTTGATAAGTAGTTTTGTTAGCATATATAGAAATACGTTTAATAGAATTTAAGAAATCAGCTCTGTTGATGCTCAATTTGTTTGGATTGGAAACAGGGATAGCATTTTCATAGTCAGGGAATCTTTCGTCTATCAGACGGCAAATCATTTTTACATTATTAAAACTAAAGAAAGAATTTGAAGCATTGAACTCAATATTCACTACTGTATTTTCAGAAGGTAAAGATGCTTTTAAAAGCATTAAAGCTTTTCTTGGAAGGATTAATGTGTTGTTGCCATCTGAAGTTACATCGGCTCTTCTGAAACGAATAAGTCGGTGACCATCTGTAGCCACGAAAGTTGCGCTTTTCTCCGTAAGAGAAAGGTAAACGCCCGTCATTGCAGGTTTCAACTCGTCCGTACTTGCTGCAAAAATAGTGGTAGAAATTGCTCTACCCAATACGTCAGAAGAAATATCTACCGACGAACTGTTTTTTACTGCAGGAACCTTAGGGAAGTCTGTAGCATTTTCGCCTGACAATTTATATCGCCCATTGTCAGAACTGATTTCTATGCTATAGGTCTCAGGGTCGATGGTGAATGTAACAGGTTGTTCGGGTAGATTTTTTAGTGTGTCTAAGAGAATTTTAGCAGGCACACAAATGCTGCCTTTTTGTTTTGATTCAACCGGCAATTCCGTAATCATTGAAGTCTGCAAGTCAGAAGCAGAAATAATAAGTTTGCTGTCTGCCACTTCAAATAAGAAGTTTTCCAAAATTGGAACCACGGGATTGGTTGTGATAACTCCGTTTATCGAAGTTATTTGTTTTAATAAAGAAGAGGAGGAAACAACAAATTTCATGTAAAATCTTATTTAGTAGATAAAAACTGTCCTAATAATTGGTTTATTAAGTTCAAATTTGGCTCAAAAATAAACATTTATACCATTATAAAAATTGTAAAATGGTATAAGTTATCCACCTTGAATGTGCATAGCGCTAAAGACTTTGAAATGGGCTATTTTTTAAAGGTAGAATCCTTTGGAACAGGTATTTGTACATCTGTTTTAATGATGACCATCGCTTCAGAATAAGTAGGGTCGTTGCTGTAAACCGTCACCGATTTAGCATGTTGACCAGATTTTCCTACAGAATTGAAAGTTACCTTAAGGTTGGTTTTCTCACCTGGCTTTAAAAGTGTTTTCTCAGGTTCGGAAGCGGTACAACCACAACTTGCTTTTGTTTTGTAGATAATTAAATCTGATTTGCCACCATTTGTCATCACAAAGTTGGTCGTTACAGTATCGCCTTGCGCTATAGTTCCAAAATCATGAGTACTCCGGTCAAAACTTATTTTTGGAATTTTCAACGAATCCTGATGGTTCATAGGAGGGAAGTATAGACTGATATTAGCCACTATAATTAGTTTTTTAACGGGATCAATAGAGTCGTTGGTTCCTACTTCTACCATATCATAAACATAATCTCCTAAGTCTTTTTTTGCTTTGGCGTCATAAGTGATTTTGATATGCCCCGTATCCTTTGCATTAAGTGTAGCGGGTGTTATATGAATTTTTAAATGCGCAGGAATTTTTGATGGTATAATGAAGTTTATTTTTTTTGAACCATCGTTGTAGATTTTGAAATCTTTTGTCACGGTTTCGTTGTTTTTTAGATTGCCTAAATCAAGATAGTCAGCGGTAAATCGAAGATTTCCACTTTTAGAAGGGAAAATATCTGAAGCCGTTTTTGGTTTAGGAGTAACAAATCCTTTTATAGTTAAAATCTCTACACTAGTACTTGAACCAAGGTAATAAGATACACTGAGGGTTTTCGTGAAACTATTTGGACGGTTTGACGGATCATACAAAGCTTTTACATAGCCTGATTTCCCTGGCTCCACTACAGCTCTTGTCCAGCTAGGAGTAGTGCATCCGCAAGAAGCATGTACATTTTCAATTGATATAGGAAAGTTGGTCGTGTTAGTAAATTTGAATTCATAACTGACTTTACCATTCTCTTCTTTTATCGTTCCAAAATCGTGAGTCATTTTTTCAAATCCGATTTTCGACTGGGCATTAATTTTTCCTGAAATAAATAATAGAAAAAATAAAATTAGTACAAAGCTATTTTTTTTCATAAACACTATTATTTATACTCCTTAAGTACTTTGACCAACAATTCATTTTCTTCTTTTGTACCCACTGTGATACGGACACAACCTTCACAAAGTATTATTTTAGAACGGTCGCGAGTAATGATTTTTTTCTCTATCAAAAAATCATACACTTTTTTACCGTCTTCTGTTTTTATTAAAACAAAATTGGCATCTGAAGGGTATATTTTGGTAATGAATTTTATCTCGGAAAATTGCTTTAGGAGTGCTTCTCTTTGTAAAAGAATCTCTGCTACCATCTCCTCTTTCTTCGACAATGCACCAAGAGCTTCAATGGCAAGTGTTTGCGTATATTTATTGATATTATAGGGTGGTTTTATTTTATTAATTACCGCTATTATTTCTTTAGAAGCATAAGCAATCCCCAAGCGCAACCCTGCCAATCCCCAAGCTTTTGAAAATGTCTGAAGTATTACCAGATTAGGGTATTGATTTAACTTGCTAATAAAAGTTTTAGAAGGTGCAAAATCAATATAGGCCTCGTCTATTGCCACAATTCCATTAAAAGAAGTTACTATTTTTTCAATGCTCTCCGCTTCCATACAGTTGCCTGTAGGATTGTTGGGAGAACAAATGAATATCATTTTAGTGTTGATGTCTATCGCCGCCAATACTTTTTCCGTCTGAATTTCAAAGTCGACTGAAAGAGGTATTTCTTTTACTTGTATATCGTTGATACTTGCACTCACGTCATACATGCCATACGTTGGGGGCATTATCAGTATGTTATCTGTTCCAGGTTTACACACAGCTCTGAATAATAAGTCAATCGCTTCGTCGCTGCCGTTACCAAGAAAAATTTGTGCTGGATCTATATTTTTTATTTTAGCTAAAAGAACCTTTACCTCTTTTTGAAGAGGATCGGGGTATCGATTGTAATTATCCTTGGTTGCCGAGCCTAAAGGGTTCTCATTGGCATCCAGAAATACGCCTTCATTTCCTTTATATTCATCTCTCGCCGAAGAATAAGGCTTCGTTTTTTTGATGTTTTCGCGGAGTATGTTATTTAAATCAAACAAGTTAGTAAATTTTATTGAACGCAAATTACGCTATTTTGATGGAAAAACAATTTGAATTTTTTTTTGCAAATATGCTTGTACTTATTAAATTCATATTAATATTGCATTATATAATGAAAACATTTAAAAAGAAATATACCATTGATGTACCGTTGGACGAAGTCTACGAAGCACTTGTGGAACCCGAATTAATTAGGGAATGGTCTGGTGCAGAGGCTGAAATGGATATTAAACCCAATGGAACATTTTCTCTTTGGGGAGGTTCTATTCATGGGGTTAATCTTTATATAACTAAAAATCAGATAATTCAAGATTGGAAAGAAGATATTTGGGAAGATTACTCAAGAGTAATTTTTAATTTATCAGAAGAAAAAGGTATAACCACTATT
>JAYTHK010000034.1:0-6952 GCA_043732665.1 Cytophagales bacterium
TTCTTCAAATCATTTTCTTGATGGTTGACCACAAAATCATGGGGAGCATTATCCATGCGCGTAATCAATTCCTTACACTTATTTATAATCGTAATACGCTGCCCCCAAGCCAAAACTGAAGCTATAAAGCCCATAATTTCTATATCCTGTTTTTTGGAAAAAAGATGCGGGATGCAAATTGGATCGTTGGCTATAAAATCAGGACGGTTGTATTGTTTGTATTTTTTATCTAGGAATGATTTTAGGTCTTTTTGCATTTTTTGGGTTTTATTATTAACGCAGTATGAGAGCCTCAGACCACTCGATAGGTTCAAATCCCCCTTTAATCTGATATTAACAATAGGAGTTGCTTTAATTCATTTCAATACTATCAAAAAGCTTATACATCTCACTTATACCTTTATTAAGATTTTCTTTGTCAAAAACCACTTTTTTTGAGTTGGTTATTGCAGTCTTTAAATTAGGTTTTAGCCTTAAATAAATATCATTGTCTTGTTTTGTGAAAATTTTCCCTGTCTTTGCATATTCAGGTAAATGTTTTTTAAGTTTTTCACCTGCTTCATCACAGTTCGTAAAATGTTGAGCTGTTTCTTCAAAATGCATTAAGAACCAAAATTCTAGACAAGGTTGATTGATAACCACTATAACATTTTTATGGTTATTTTCTATAATTCGCTTATATTCGAGAAAAATATTTATTGCTTTTCGGTTACCCTTTTTTACTAGCAAAGACTCACTCAGTATAACATCTAAGTCAACTATCCAATAAACTTTATCATAGCTTTTCGTACCTATCCACATTATAACATTTAATAAATTTAAACTATAAATATATGAAAGATATTGATTTTATACTTTTTGTTATTCTACCTCTTTCTATGGTAGGATTGTTGTTGATTCCTTTTCTTTGGTTAATGTGTCACGTGTATCTATGTATATGGCAGGATTTACGAGAATATTGGTTTTCTTCTCGTAAGATTTCACGTTCAATTGGTAATTCTGATAGTTCAAATAAAATGTCAGACCAGCTACTATTGCACTCGCAATCGCAAATAATCCAGTCACAAGTACAAATTTCTTCGTTAACAAATCTAAGTTCTTTACCCTGTCTTCTTTTGTTTGTTTTTCTTCATATCCGCCTTGTTCTAGCAACATTAAACCATCATACGTTATGAATTGGCAAGTATATCCCCTTAATTTCTCGATACGATTATCTAATGGAACAAGAATGTTTTCTATCATTCCATCTTTATGGAGTTTTTTAGGAATTCCATTCCTTTCTCTTTCCGATATTTCAGGCTTCCAATCTAGTAAAACAGTTTCCAATAGTATTGGGTCTTTATCTGTAGTGTCTTTTAAATGCAAAAGAATTGCATCTAGTAATTTTAATTTTTCGTACATAATAAGGTCGTTAAGTTTAAATAAGGTATAAAAAATGAGCTTAAATCTACTAAATAAACAACTAGGAACACAAGATAAGTGCATAGCATATCTGGAAAAGTTGCGCTGGGATAAAAGCCCGAAATGCGTATTCTGTGAATCTGGGAATGTAAAGAAACGTAAGAAGTCAATGCGTTGGCATTGTAACAATTGCAAGAAAGATTACAGCGTATTGGTTGGGACTATATTTGAAGGAACACGCTTGGAACTACCTACTTTCATGCAAATAATGTTGTTAATGATAAACGCAAAGATGGGAATCAGCGCCTCGGAAATAGCCCGTAATACAGGGGTGAAATATCAAACGGCTTGGTTTGCATGTCATAAGATTCGGTGTGCTATGATTGATAATGAATTGAAATTAGAGGGTATGGTAGAATTTGATGAAGCGTATATTGGAGGTAAGAAAAAGAAGCCAATCCCTAACCAAGCGAACCTTTCCAATATAACCTCGAAACGTGGTCGTGGCACTTCAAAGACTCCAATAGTCGGGGCGGTTGAAAAGAAAGGTAAAGTATATGTCAAGATAATTGAGAAACTGAATAGCCGTAATTTACTGGCTATGCTTAAATCAAAAGTCAACACAGATGAAAGCATTGTCTTTACGGACGGATTTAAAGGGTATAGTGGATTTGATAAAGTAGTGGAGCATATCACTATCAAACATACAGAATCCTACGGTAAAGGAGTTAAAACAATCAATACAATAGAAGGCTTTTGGTCGATTATAAAAAACGGGATAAAGGGAAGTTATCGGTCAATAAGCAAAAAATATCTACCTTTCTATCTTGCGGAATTTAGTTACAAGTATAACAACCGTCACTTACGCAAAGACGCACTTCATAATATGCTTGTAAATGCTATGAAAGATGAAAGTTGTCTGATAAATTATAAACCCAAGGGAAATCCTAGGCAAATAGTTGAGAAGAAACGCACTAAGAAAGCCTTAGTGTCATAATATGGATAGGTACGTAGCTTTTTGATAAATCGATAACTTTTGAATATTGGTCTGCCAATTTCTTTTTTTGAGGGATTTCAGGCTTAATATCAACTTTAATAAGCCTTTCATTTCTCTTTAACATTTGTAAATACCAAAATTCTGTTTCGCCATCAACAACAATAGCAAATTTTGATTTCCCCTTTAATTCTCTTTTAATTTTCATTGTCTAAATCAATGAAATAGTCTCCCAAATTTGGAACGCCACCAAATTTACCAATCTTATATGCATTATATACATTGCTCGTATCTCTAACTACAGAAGTATCAAAATCTGAAAGTGAATATAGTTCGGTAGCACAATCTTCATTTTTATTGGTAAACCAAATAGCATCATTTCTGAAAATATCTTTATTGTTTAAAATCTCTCTGTTATGAGTTGTAGCAATTAGCTGTGACTTTTTAGAATTAATTAAATATGATAATAGAAAATGAGTAAAAAGATCAGGATGTAAAGATGACTCTAGTTCGTCAATCGGAATTGATATAGACCCTCTTATAAGCAAACTTAATAATCCGGCAAACCCATAGTATCTTTGTGTTCCTTGTGATTCAAGTTCAAAAGGAAGATTATATTTCCTTTCATTGACAGTATGTTCTAGTTCTATGTTTAAAGAAGTTATTTTTACTTTATTTTTCAATTCATTTACTTTTTCAACGGAAGCTCTAACCTTTTTTTCAAGAAAATCTATTAATCTATCTGGTATATCTTTTTCTTCTTTATTAATTACTATATCCGAAATATTGAAATCCGCTTTTTTAAGAATTGAGATAACATCTTTTTTATTTATATCAGAAGATTCTATTTTTGATGCTACATAACCATCTAATTCAGTAAAAGGCTGAACAATTGGTTGCAAATAACTAGAAAACCAATCGGTTACTTCTTTAAGTTCTTTAAGTTCAACATTAGTTTTTAGAAACCCTCCTAAAACAGAATTGTTCCAAAGTGTATTTGATTCTAACGTTTTTTTGAACGACTTATCGATCGTTATTTTACTTCCGAATTTTATTTCTGAAAACTGTTTTTCAATATCTGTTGTACGTTTATAAACAGAAGCTTTCGAGGGGTTGAAATTAATAAGCTCCTCTTTTAAAATTGCTTTTTTACTGAATTCTATTTCATAAAAATATTTAATATCATTTTGAATAAATTCAATTGATAAAATTGTAGGTAAAGATGGAGTAGTTTGGTCAAATAGAAATGGATTAAAATTTAATTCACTCGTTTTTTTACCTTCTGGCTGAAGAACCAAATCTCGTAAAAAATCAAGCGCCTTCAGAACGCTAGTTTTTCCTGACGCGTTTGCCCCATATATAAGTCCAAGCTTTAGTAGTCTTAGCCCATTAATAGATTTCATAATGAAATAATCCTCCAAATGTTTGGACTTGTCAGCTTCGAATGACAGTGTTTGTTTGTCTTTTATTGAGCCAAAATTTTGAACATTGAAGTTAATTATCATTTTTTCTTCTTATTTGAATTAATCCAAAACTAAGAATAAAATTCAAATAATAACAAATATTACCTTTAAATATGTAAATGACTTACAAAATAAAGCATTTTATGTCATATTTTAATACTTACTACTCCGCCTTTACTGGCGTCCGCGCCAGCAAGTTTCAGTTATCAAAAAAACTATTTCCCTATAAATAAAAAGGGTTTTAGCCAAAACCAAAACCCTTTCAATAAGAATTACAATTGCTATTTATTTTCTACTTTTAATATCAACATAATCACGGCTATTATAGCCAGTATAGATTTGTCTTGGTCTTCCGATTGGTTCGCCACCTTCTCTCATTTCTTTGTATTGAGCAATCCAACCTGGTAAACGACCTAACGCAAACATTACAGTGAATAAATCTGTCTGAAGTCCAAGTGCTCTGTAGATTATACCAGAGTAGAAATCCACATTTGGATATAATTTTCTCTCTACAAAATATGGATCGCTTAAGGCTGCTTGTTCAAGCTCTTTTGCGATCTCCAACATCGGATCGTTCACGCCTAGTTTGCTCAAGATATCGTCGCATGCCTTTTTAATTATCTTCGCACGTGGATCAAAGTTTTTGTATACACGATGACCAAAACCCATCAGACGTACTTCTTTCGTTTTTACTTTCTCGATAAAATCTTTCGTTTTCATTCCTGAAGCTTTGATCTGGTCAAGCATTTCGATTACTTCCTGATTAGCACCGCCATGCAGTGGTCCCCAAAGTGCGTTAATACCCGCTGCTATAGAAGAGTATAAACTCGCATGCGCAGAACCTACAATACGTACCGTTGATGTAGAACAATTTTGTTCGTGGTCAGCATGTAGAATTAATAATTTATTTAAAGTATCCGCTACTACAGGATCTACTTCATACTCTTCGTTTGGCATACCAAACATCATGTAAAGGAAATTTTCTGTGTAGCTAAGTTTATTTTTAGGGTACATCAACGGCATGCCTTTAGAATTTCTATAAGACCAAGCAGCAATCGTTGGTAATTTTGCCATTAACCTGGAAATAGTAAGATTCATTTCTTCCACATTCGCATCTGGATCTACAGAACCAGGGTAATAAGCCGTAAGAGAACTTACCGCAGAAGATAAAACACCCATTGGATGCGCTGTAGAAGGGAACCCGTCAAATATTTTTTTAATATCTTCGTGAAGATTCGTATGTCTGTTGATACGACCACTGAATAAATCCAATTGGTCTTTTGTAGGTAATTCTCCATTAATAAGGAGATAAGAAACTTCTAGAAATGAAGCTTTCTCTGCTAATTGCTCAATTGGATATCCCCTGTAACTCAAAATCCCTTTTTCACCATCCAAAAAAGTAATAGCACTTTTAGTCGCTCCTGTATTTTTATAACCAGTATCAAGCGTTACATATCCTGTTACATCTCTTAATTTTGAAATGTCGATGGCCTTTTCACCTTCCGAACCTACAATCACAGGAAATTTATAGCTCTTCCCGTCAATAATTATTTCTGCTTGATCTGACATAAATTTGATTTATTAAAAATTAAGTTTCTCATAGTAAAATTCTACTGAGCGAAAATAAAGAAAATTCGGAATCAAAAAAACAATAACTAATATTTATACAATAAAAATTTTCCTATTTAATCTCGTTTAAAATCAAGAGCATTTAACTCAAACCTATTTTTGTTAAATTAGGCACTGGAATAGTACAATTTAGCGTATCCTTTTTAGTGAGCAACTTTATTATTCTTCCTAAATTTTATATTGAATTTATAAAACTTTGCCTCCTCAGAGTCTCCCGCAACAGAATATTGAAGTTTAAACATGCCCAAGAAGGGGACTCTGAGTGGCCGCTAACGAAGAGTAAAACTTTATTATTTCATTTTAACAAATGGATCGGAGCGTTTAAGGATCGAAGTATTTACTATTACGGCTCAGAGTCCCCTTCTTAGTTTTGCAATAATCCCACTAAGATTCTGTTGCGGGAGACTCTGAGCAGACTGAATTCATAAAACTTACGATAATTTAATATCGTTATCCCCCTTTAATACTAAGCCCTGAAAACAGAAGAGTGAACAGAAACAGGCAATGTTACTTAAGATAGAACAATCTCCTTGTCTGTGTCTTACCAACAAATGCTAAAAAAAGATAAACAGAAGAGCCAGCGTAAGAAAAATAACTAGGTACATAAGAAGGTCCACTTTGATGTAGGCTTGATATTTTTTATAAAATTCCTTTAATCCCATCTTACTTATTAGTTTTGTGTCCTAAACTTAATAAAAAAAATGGAATCCATAAAGCCTGACCTGATTAAAATTAAAGAAGTAGCGCCTAAAGCTTGGGCTGATTTCGAAAATTTCTATCAAACCAATTTCCCAATCTACTTTTCGGATACAAAATTAAGTACGGAAAACATTCCTTTTGAAATGCTACTTGGGCTGTTGCTGCACTATTTTATTGACAATGGAGTAGAATGGGATGTGTCGAATACAGAATATGGCATGCTCCCTGAAACACTTCTTGAAGTATTTGAAAGTTACGAAAAAGTAATTTCTCATTATTCTTAAAAATCTACTGTTAGCGCTTTCACTACTTTACTATTCCAACAAGGAACAACAAAGTACTGCGATTAGCGAAAATTGTACATTTTTTAGAAAAGCATCGAGAATAACGGGCTTTTCACTCTTTATGCTAATTTTATTTATTATTATACATAAGTTTTTGTATTATTACAATCCTGAATTCATAACAAAAAAATAACAACTTTAAATTACAATTATGGCATTTGATGTAGACATGGTGAAGGCTGTATACGCCGCACTACCGGAGAAAGTAGCCGCCGCAAGAAAAGCAGTAGGCAAACCTCTTACGCTGACAGAGAAGATTCTCTATGCACACCTTACACAAGGTATAGCAAAAAAAGCGTACGAAAGAGGTAAATCTTATGTAGACTTTAATCCTGATCGTGTAGCGATGCAAGATGCTACTGCTCAAATGGCCTTGTTGCAATTCATGCAAGCGGGACGCCCAAAAGTGGCTGTTCCTTCTA
>JAYTHK010000035.1:0-6922 GCA_043732665.1 Cytophagales bacterium
ACGATTGCGGCAAGCATACTGTAATTGCCTGGAGAATGTTCTCCATAACCGTTTGCAGCAAAACTGCCAATAGAAGATCCGTTTCCTGTTACTATAATATATAAAACTCCGGCTGCAGCAATTCCTCCTAAAATTTGAGAAATTACGTAGGGTAAAATTTCCTTAGAGCTGATTCTTCCTCCCATAAATAAACCAATGGTAACCGCGGGGTTAAGGTGAGCACCTGAAATATGTCCCAGGGAATATGCAATAGTTAAAACAGTTAGACCAAAAGCCAGAGATACGCCAACAAAGCCAATACCTACTTCTGGAAATCCCGCTGCGAGTAATGCACTTCCGCAGCCACCAAAGACAAGCCAAAAGGTTCCTATGAATTCTGCTAAATTCTTTTTCATTTTTTTCATTTTTTATTTTTGCCTTTTATTTTGGCATTTAGGATTTGCCCCGTTTTTAGATGGTTTCTGGTCTCCACTTTTGCACGATCTTCAGTTCAATTTAGAAGGCTTTTTTAAATTATACGAACGTTCAAGAAAAAAAAGTTATGCTAAAAGACTATAATTGACAAAATTAAATGAATAATGTATATTGATGAAAATTTAAGCCTTTAAACTCAAATACATGAACGCCCTTATATTTTCATTGATCTCTGTGATTGTTGTTGCTATTTTGCTTGTTATTTTTGAAAAGATGCTTTTTTCAAAAATAAAGGATACAATTTCCAATGAGGTTATCAGTAATTTCCTAAATTTTATTGGTGTATTGTTTACACTTATTTTAGCATTTGTAGTAGTAGCCGCATGGGAAGATTACGATAATGCCATGCACACGGCACAAGACGAAGCGCACAAGCTTTTGTATATTTATGAAGATGCGGCAGATCTTTCTCCTGGAAATAAAAAAATATTTCAAATCAAGTTGGAAGAGTATACAAATTCTATCATAAAGGATGAATGGGACTTCATGGATGAGAACCATAAAATAAAAGTGACAGAAGATAAATTCCATGAATTAGTTACGTTGAAAAAAAAATTTGTTGTAAATGGAGATCAAGATATTATTAACGAGGTAGACGATGGTCTTGATGAATTAAAAGTTTTGCGACATGCTCGTGAAAGCTACACAGAATCACATGTCCCGAATCTTCTTTGGCTTGTATTATTTGGCGGATCGGCAATTTGTATTGTATTATGCTTCTGCATAAATTTTGATAAATTGTCCTGGAAGATAATTATGGTTTCGTTGGTTACGTTTACGATGGCGGTTGTACTTTACCTTACCTATAGTCTTTCCAATCCATATAAAGGAGATATGAAAATTACTTCGGCTCATTATGTGAAATCACTTCAGATGATGAAGCGCAACTAAATAGTACGAAGTGAAAGGAGAGAGGTGAAAACTGCAATGTTAATAATTACCTTTACCTCTCTCCTTTTACATCTTTTCTTGACCATTTTTTGCTTTGTTACGTAGAAGTATTTTTTTTGCTTAAATTTTGTATAAATAATTCATAATCAAATATTTGTTAGTTCTCAAAAAGTATAATACGATACTGCTACTTTTTATTTTTATAATAATTCACATAAAAAATAGAATCTTAATAGGGTTGTTTGTCAATGGTTTCGTATCTATTCAATAACAAATTATACGTACTATAAAATCCCACTAAACTAATATGAGAGCTCTATTTCGTGTTTTTATTGTTTTTTCATTCCTTTTTTCTGAAAAGACCTTTTCTCAAGAAATCTTCCCAGGAGGAGGAGGAACTTTAGGCAGTTACAACATGACGATGCCGAACCCAGCGCCAACTTGCGTAGACAATCTAGCAGGTTGCGGTTTTACACTCTATAATCCTCCTGGTGGAGGCAGCGCTGCTATAATTACAAAAGGAGCTACCTATACAGGTCCTTTCCAATCGCACATGTGGTGGACAAGTGCTTTATGGAATCCGCGAATGCCCAACGGATGTCCGGCAGCTGGGAATCCTCCCGCTTCTTATTACCATAGTCTTCAACTGCGAAATTATCATTCTGGAGATATGCAGCCTATGCCGTCCTTATTTCTTACGGCTGAAAATGATGGATTTGTATTGAGAAATAGATTACTGTCTTTGAATGGAGGAGGAATAAATAACACAGGAAACTTTTTCGCTGATAAAGATATTATTATAGGATATGGTGGAGATACCTGCGCCAGAACGGATGTGACTGGTTATGGAGATTTTCATGCCGATTTTGAACAAACGATTTCCTCTACCGCAGGTCAAACTAGGGCTGGGAATGTGCTTAGAGCGAAGGCTAGTCAGGGAAGTCCATTTGTTTATTTCACTTCTATTCCCTCTGGAGGGGCTACAAACAAAGAACCCACATTCTTTCTCTTTTTCTTTAATCCCACCGCAATTTCTACTTCTGGAAATTCAGTCACCATCAACCGTTCTTGCTGTCCATCGGGTTCTAACCAAATGGATTGGGGATATACAGCGCTGTTTTTTCCTCCAGGTACTACTTTTAGTTACGACAACGGGGCTACTTATCATACGTTGAATACTTTCTCATTAAATGTAGAATCAGGAGGAAATAATGTTTTTTGGAGAGTGAAATTTCCTAACCCTAATACTACAAATTATTTTACTACAGCGATAATGTCCGACCCATCCCAAGCAGCACTTGATTTCTACGAACAATATGCGTTTAACCATATTATAGGCAGCACTTTTTCTTATTCGTATAACGAACCTACGGCTAAGCTAACCAGTACTTTTAATTATACCACAACCAACGTATTGGGTGGAACAAATAATGGAACACTGATGGCTTTATTTCTTCATCAATATCTATACTCTCCCGATTTTGCTATTACAGCCACTCCTTACAAGTATACTTCTTCAAGAGGTTTGATGAAAGTAATGACGGGAAATCAATTTACAACGGTAATGCAGAGTTATGGAATTCTTCCTGGTATGGGTTGGGCGAATACTGCGAACAAGACGATTTTGAATACTTACCTTGCGAACTATGCCACACGAACGCCTGTCAACATAGCTTGTGGCAATCCTGTATACGGTAGTTTTGGTTCTATCCATGAAGCCGCGCGCATTGCGCTTATCGCACATCAGGCGGGAAATATTGCCGTGCGAAATTCATTATTGGCAATTGCTAAGAATGCCATACAAGGTTGGCTTGCTTCTCCAAACGGCGACAACGCAGGTATGTATCTTTACGATAATAATTTCAACTGGCTTACTCCTTATCCTTCTGCTTTTGATGCGGATAGACTCTTGCAAGATTCACATTTTCATCATGGCTATTTAATATTTGCCGCCGCTATAGTAGCCAAGTTTGAACCTGCTGGCAGCACTTGGGTCACTCAGTGGGGACCTATGATCAATCTTGTAATACGAAACATCAACAGCGAACTTAGGCCTCCTGCCATATCTCCAGGTGCTAACGTTCCTTGGATTCCCTACCTTCGTTTTTACGATCCTTATGTAGGACACTCTTGGGCTGGAAGCGATGGCTCCAATCAAGAATCGGTATCCGAAGCGATTAACTTTGCAGCTGGCGTAGCAATGTGGGGCGAAACTACAGGAAATACTTCTATAAGAGATTTAGGGTTGATGATGTACATTACTGAAACAGAGGCTGCTCGCATGTATTGGTGGGATGGGCCTAGAAGAGGTATCAATAATGGAGGCAATTGTGGTTATGCTCCAGGTTACGGACATTATCATGGAGCCATATTAGGAACTGGCGGCGTGGCTTATTCTACTTACTTTGGAGCGAATGTTTCGTACGTTCATGGAATTACGTATGTTCCTATTACAGGTGCATCTATATGGATGGGTGCCGATAGTTTGGGTGCTGCGAATGAATATGCAGATTTTCTAAATGGGAATGGTGGCGCCGAGCCTGATGTAACGGAAGGTTTCTGGGGTATAGCCTTATTAATGGAAAAAGCAGTTTTCAATTCTGCTGCTGCCAAAACTCAATTTACAACGCAAGCAATACCGCAAAATTGGGCTGGCTATGATTATCAAGTAGACGGCTACAGTTGGATCACTACCTTTGACAGCATAGGAGTAGTTGATCCGACGATTACCGCAAATACTTCTTCCTTTGCGGTATTCAGGAAAAATAATTGCAAGCATTATATGATTTATAATCCTCGTGGTAGAGGAGCTCGAACGGTTACTTTTTCAGATGGGAAAAGTTTTAATGTTCCAGCTGATACAATCGTCACTTATAAAGTATGTACGATTCCTTTACCGCTGACATTGCTGGATTTTAAGGGATATGAAACGGGTAATGAAGTGACGTTAAATTGGAGTACTTCTTTTGAAAAAAACACCGCCTATTTTGAGGTAGAAAGAAGTTGTGACGGGGCTCATTTCGAAAAAATAAATACCGTAAAAGCTTCAGGAAATTCAAGTGCAATCAATAACTATAAAGATTTGGACATACAGCCTTGCAAGGGTAAAAATTATTATCGACTCAAACAAGTGGATCAGGATATACGCTTTACATACAGTCAAATTATTATGGTAGACGATATCAATACATCGTCTGTGTCTATTGTGGTTTATCCAAATCCAGTAATTAATAAATTTCAGGTAAGTGTGTTCTCAGAAGAAGATCAGATTGTAAAACTTAATCTTTACAATGTATTGGGAAAAGAAATCATAAATGAATCGAAGTCTATACCGCAAGGAAATACTACGATCGACATGGATGTTTCCGCTCTACCTGCGGGAAACTATAACCTGCAAGTGCAAGACAGCGTCAACAGTCGAAAATCTATGTTCAAAATAGTAAAACTGTATTAGGATTATAAGGATTATTTGATTTTAGGATTTCCTTTGTATGATCTGCGATCATTTGAATTATAAAAATTTATTCACTCAAAAAAACGGCATTCCTCTTTTAAAAGAGGAATGCCGTTTTTTTACACTACCAAAGAAATCCTAGAATAAAATAACCCTTATAATCCTAGTTAATATTTTGATTTTAGCATCCCTTGCAACCCAATTCCTAACACTTGCTTAAATTGTATAGCTGGTCCATAAGCGTGCGGGTTTGTGGGGTCGTTGGTATATTTTGTTCTAAATACTTTTATGTCGTCGTCGTAAATAAGCGAAGTAGTAATACTAGCATTAATATACTTAGTTACTTTCATTACCAAAGAAAAATCCCACATCACGTCTACGTTTTTGTAGAATACATACTCACTTCCAAGCAACCTCCCACTCGTTGGATCTATATTATAATCTTTTCTAATGTATGCCCAAAATAATGAAAGTTTTGTCTGAACCGATATATTTTTTGCTATGTCTTTTTTATAGATCACATCCAGCATAGCGCCAGGTTCAAATAAGAAATTTTTGCCCGCTACGTGTCTTCCATTTGCGTCAATGTATTGAGGTCTCACGCCGAAATTCCCATTATTAGCAAAAGGTTGGTAGCCCACTATAGTTGTTTTTATTGTGGCCGGTGAGAAAAAGATAAACATTCCATTGAAAGGAGTGTATTCAAGCCCTAATGCAAACGAACTGTAGGCTCGGGATAAGAACTTTGATACCAAAACAGCAGAGTCCACTTTTGGGTTTGCGTTGCTTTGTATATAATTTTTTCCATCTGCAAATTGGGTAAGAAAATCCAGATAAACAGTATACCTGAATTTTTTAGACTTTTCATGCGATAATTTGCTGACGTAGTATAAACGGTCGTCTGTTTTCCTCCATCCTTTGCCTCCTAGATCTGCTTGTCCAAATGCCATTGTTAATGCATTGCTATATACTAATCTTCCCTTTTCGTAATTGAGATAAGAAGTAGAAAGTGCATTGTAGGCAATAGCATTTTGCCCTCCAGCATTCCAGTTCGTAAGACTGGTTTGAGATAAGTTTAAGGAAAATGTTGTTCCTCTATGCCAGTAGGTAGTATCTTTTACTATGCTAGCAGTAACTGTAGGATTTTGTCCATAGGAAAGGGTGAATACCGAAATTAATAATGCAGTACTGAGTAATAATTTTTTCATGAGAAAGAAATTGAAATATTAAAGTGGTTATTTTTTTAGTGAATCTCTTATTTCAGTTAATAGTTTTTCGGTTGCGGTTGGTTCTGCTGATACTGAGGGAGCTTCTGCTTCTTTTTTCTTCATTGAATTAACTCCTTTGACCATTAGGAAGATAAGGAAAGCCAATATTGTGAAGTCGATTAAAATTTGCAGAAAATTTCCATACGCCAAAATTGGCGCTCCAGCTTCTTTTGCCTTGGCTAAGGTTTCATACGTTTTGCCATCAAGTGCATAATAAAATTCCGTAAAGCCTTTGTCGCCCAGCACCAGACTGATGGGAGGCATGATGAGATCATTAACCATTGAAGAAATTATTTTACCAAAGGCACCACCAATAATAACTCCAACAGCCATATCTACTACGTTTCCCTTCATGGCAAACGCTTTGAATTCTTTAATAAAGCTCATGTTTTTTATTGTTTAGTTTAAAAAACAAATTTAGAAGTAAATGCTTTAATATCCAATAGCATAATTAAAGTGTGCATCGCAGATATAGCAATAGAATATAAAAGTGTAGCGCAATAATTTAAAAGGGCAATTATAAATTTCACCTTTATCATACATCTGAACGGCTTACAGCCCCACTATTCCAGTGCTTTCGGAGTTTCAATTTTCTTCTTTATCCATTTTATAAACCTTACACATTTTGTCGTGCTCGTAATTGTTGTAGCGCACAAATATACTATCGACGGAAACATCTTTTACTTTCAGCGTGGATTAGCCAGTCGATGTTTTGAATTTATATACAGCGACTAGAAGCGGAGTTTGTAGATACACTTTTTCATTTTCTATGGTTTTGTAGACATGAAATAGACATATCCTGAATAATTCCATATTGGGGAGTTCTAGTTGTTCA
>JAYTHK010000036.1:0-6898 GCA_043732665.1 Cytophagales bacterium
TACATAGCTCCTGTATAAAAACCAGGTTCAGGCTCAAAAGACCGTCCGCACTCTGAGCATTGTTTCGGCATTTTGTGCATTTTTTTAATATTATATGAATTAGAGGTAGTAAACAATTCACCTTCGTGACACTTAGGACACTTCATTTTTAATAAGGCTATTATATTACTACCAGATTTTAAATCAATTTCATTCTCCTCTTGGGAAGCATGTATCGTTTCCTCTCTTTGCATTTGCTTCGTTTAACGATATTCAATTATATTTAAATTAACTGTTCTTCATCTTAATACTACTCAAGTCGCCTCTATAATATCCTTTTTTTAATTTATCTGAAATCACCTCAAACCTATTTATAGTATACCTAACATTTGAGAAACTATGCTCCGAAGTAGGTATAATCCGTAACATTATTATATTTTTAGGTACGACAGGATATAGTACTACGGAACAAAATATATTATGATTTTCCCGAATATCAATAATCATCTGAGCAGCTTCTCCTACAGAGCCTTCTAAAATAAAAGGTGTAACAGGTGATTCTGTTTTTCCGATATTAAATCCTTTTCCCTTAAATCCATTTTGAAGAGCATTCGTGATTTCCCATAATTTAGATTTCAATTCAGGTTTTGTTTTCAATAATTCAAGTCTCTTCCTTAAGCCTATTACCATTGGCATTGGAAGTGTTTTGGCAAAAATTTGAGACCTAACATTATAACGAAGAAAATTAATAACATCTTTTTCACTTGAAACGAATGCTCCAATTCCAGCCATAGATTTCGCAAAAGTAGAAAAATAAATATCAATCCCATTTTGAACTCCTTGCTCTTCACCTGTCCCAGCACCATTAGCCCCCATTGTACCAAAACCATGAGCATCATCTATTAAAAGCCTAAAATAGTAAGTCTTTTTCAACGCAACAATTTCACGTAATTTACCCATGTCTCCTGCCATTCCGAAAACACCTTCAGTAATTACTAATATTGAACCGTTGGATTGTTTTACTAATTTAGAAGCTCTTTCTAATTGTTTAGTTAAGCTATCAATATCATTATGAACAAATACAAATCGTTTCCCTTGATGTAACCTTACACCATCCACAATACTAGCATGAGACTCGGCATCGTATACCACCACATCATGCCGAGTAAGTAAGGCATCAATAATTGATAATATTCCTTGATACCCATAATTGAGTACCATAGTATCCTCTTTTCCGACAAAATAAGATAGCTCTTTTTCAAATTCCTCAATTATTTCAGATTCGCCAGACATCATTCTTGCCCCCATTGGATAGCCTAAACCATATTTCGCTGAAGCTTCTGCATCTGCCTTTCTCACTTCAGGATGATTTGCCAATCCTAGATAATTGTTTAGACTCCATACTAGCATTTCTTTACCCTGAAATCTCATTCTAGGACTAATTTCTCCTTCCAATTTAGGGAAAGCAAAGTACCCATGTGCAACATCAGAATATTGACCAAGCGGTCCTTTATTACTTTTAACTCTTTCAAATAAATCCATAGTTTTAACGTATTATTTTTCTAACCATCTTTTTATAGGTCCATTTTTTACAAATTTCAATACCTTATCTCTAATTTCATTAGAAATTTTTTCAATATCCTCTAAGGGATTTACATCAATAGGAAAGAATGTTATTTCCTGCTGATGTAATTTACTAGCAGAATAGTCATAGGCATTCTTAGTCAGGGCAATTACATAATCTATATTCATAGTTTTATAATCATCAACGCTCATAAGACTCGTATCTACCATGGACGATAAATCTTCCTTCGCTAACAAGGGTAATAATTTTGAAGAAATATTTTTCCCATTTATTGAAACACCAGCACTAAAAATATTTTTCCAATGTCCTGCATATTTTTTAAGATAAGCCTCAGCAATTTTACTATACAGAGTATTGTCATCACAAACAACCAATACATTTTTTTTCATAAACATTAAATTTTAGATTTGTATTCTATTTCATTTATTATTTCTTCTATTACATCATCAAGGTATTTACTCATACCTTTCTTATTCTGTAACATATTCTGAAAGTATGCACTGTATACCTCATCAAAATATATATTCTCAGTATTAACCAATTCAAAGCCGAAACTTTTCACTTTCGAAACACCTTTTTTTACCAGTTCATTTTTTGTTTTCATAATGAATTGTGTCTTTTTACCCATAAGGAAAGCTTATGTTTGGAATCATGGTATTCGTGAATATAACCGGATGGTATAACTTCATGATCTCCACAATAAGTTACAATCCTTGTATTTATAGGAAGCTTTTCAAATTCTGCTCTCACGTATATTGTATATTCCAAATATTTAGAAAACGAAAGAGAAACGTTATCATCAATACGACTTTCAGGATACATATTTTCTTGAAAAGAATTGAAAAAGTAGAAAGCATTGTAGTCCGAAAAATTAATTTTATTGATATTTGAATGTATAAACTTAACATTTGATACGTTAAATTCTTCAATTAATTTATTGGAAATTATGTGTAAATTTTCTCTTTGTTCTACACCATGAAAATTTGCTTTCGTTTGTAATGCACCTATTATGCAAAATTTACCGACGCCAGATCCAATATCCAAAACCATATCATCACTATTTCGAACTAATAATTGGCAGGCTCTCGTAGCGATTGATATTGGAGTCCAATGTACCGAAGATATATTCTGGATTTTTTCCGGATAAACGTATTTATCGAAATCTTCATCATCAATAAGACAAAATCCTGAACATATACTTTCCATAATGTAGTTAGTATTAAATGAAAATCTAGTTAAATCAGAAGAGTCGTTATAAGGCATTTCTCAATATGTGGTTTGATACTTTCTCTTCCTGAAAAGATAAGTTGAAATTGAAATTATTCGTTTTAATGTAAAATTTGAGTTTGGTATTAAAAAGCTTTTCGACCATTTTGTAATTTCCTGGCATATAAAATTCAGCAGTATGGTAAGTAGCTATTCTGGTACCAATTGGCATATTATCAAATTGAAAAAAAAGATATTTAGTATATGTCTTATATAGATCATAAGATAATTCACTATAATTATCAATGTATGCTGTGTCATCAATTCTTTCCTGAAAGGAATTGAAGAAATAGATACAATCGTAGGAATCAAGACTAAGCTCTAAAATATCTTTGTGTAAGAACTGAATATTTTTAATTCTATAGGTGTCTTTTAGTTTATTAGATAGTTTGGTGTACTTTTCTCGAATATCTACACCGTAAAATTTACAATGAGGCTTCAAAGCGGCTCCTACCATGCAAAATTTACCTACTCCACTTCCGATATCCAAAATTTTTAAATTTTTATCGTAACATAAAAACTCTGACACAATTTTAGCTATACTCACTGGAGTCCAATGACGCTCAGAAAGTGATCGAATATCGGTTGGATAGATAAGATCAAATTCTGCATCCGAGATGATTTTTTCTGCTTTTAATTTCTCAATCATCATATACAATATCCTTGTAATTGGTCTTTAATTATCGGCTTTTTAAGTTTTTTCAATCCTCTTTCTCTTATCTGTCGAGCACCTTCCATCGTGAGATTTAATTTATGTCCAATCTCTATTAACGTTAGTGTCTCAAAACCATCTAATCCGAAATAATAACAAATAACAATTCTTTCTTTTTCTGGTATTTTTTTTAACATTCTTTTAATATCTACCTTAGCGGAGTCTTGAATTAACTTCTTTTCGAATGATACATAAGATTTACCCTCAATAACATCATGGAGATTTCGCTCACCATCAACCTTTACTTCATCAAGACTTAGAGGGTTATTGGTATATTTTAATAATGATTCAATAGTGTCTGTGGGAACATCAATGTCTTCGGACAATTCCTCAGTTGTTGGTTCCCGTTCAAACTTTTGAGAAAGGTGAATTCTTGACTTGATTACTTTATTATTTAGACTTGTAAGATTATTTGGCAAACGAATTGTTCTTTTTTTATCTGTGAGATATTGCATTATACTTTGTCTAATCCACCAAACGGCGTAGGAAATAAATTTAAAACCCCTGGTATGATCGTATTTCCTAGCGGCTTTAATAAGTCCTATATTTCCTTCGCATACTAAATCATTTAAACTTACATCTCCAGCTTGATATTGTTTCGCCACACTTACAACAAATCTTAAATTTGAACATACTAATTTGTGTAAAGCTTCTTCATCACCTTCTTTTATTTTGAGAGCCATAGTGATTTCCTCATCAAAAGAAATCGTAGGAACTTTTTTGATTTCTTGTAGATATAATTCAAATGAATTTTCTGATTTATCAGTTAATCTCTTAGTAATTACCAATTGCCTCATTTATATATTGTATTTATCCTTTCTACTATAAACTCTTCTACAAATATGACAGCCAACGTGTATTTGTACCCTAATAAATTATTTCCTGCCCCCAACTCATTTACAGCTCTAAAAGAGATAACGATTAAGCCTTCTGCCAGTCCTTTTATTGTTAGTTTGGCTCCAGCAAAGGAAGAATCCATTAATCCTGAAATTATAGAAGTATAAAGACCGGCAACAAGAGGGAAACCACTTGTATTAGAAATTCCAATACAAAGAGGAAGCTTAATTAAAAAAACAATAAATCCTGCTTTAAGATTACTACGGTAATTCGATTTGAAATCTTCTACGAGTGTTTTAATTTCCATTGAAACAAAGGTAATAGAGGTTTAATTATTAGCTGTTGAGTATTGATTGAGTAAAAAGTTGATTTTAATCAATAAAAAAACTAACTTATAACTTATATATATCATTTAACCATTATAAATGAATTCATTAGATTTATTCCTTTTCAATCAATTCAAATTTAACTCTGATTCAATTTTTCGTGAACTGCCAAAAGAAGAGTTGGATATTTTAAATTCAAATATTAAAACCAGATTATATAAGAAAAAACAAGTTATTTTCTACGAAGATAGCCTTGCAACTGGTGTATACTATATAAAAGAAGGATTAGTAAAAAAATATAGAACAGGACAAGATGGCAAAGAGCAAATATTCTATATTTCTAAAAGTGGAGATCTAATAGGGTTTCATTCAATACTAAGCGATGAAAATTATTTTGATTCGGCTGCAACTATGGAAGATTCTATAATTAGTTTTATTCCAAAGGACGTATTTCAAAATTTAATCGCAAAATCTCCAACAATGTCCAATTTGTTATTAAAAAATATTGGACATAAATATGGTGTTTTGATAAATACGATAACAATAATATCACAAATGTCTGTTCGTGAACGCCTCGCGTTATATCTCCTGATTTTGAAAGAAAAGTTCAGAGATGTAAATACCCCGAAAAATGTGAGGACAGAAATTAAAATATCTCGTGATGATTTAGCAGCTTTGGTTGGCACAGCAAAAGAATCAGTAGTAAGATTGCTTCATGATTTTAAAGTTGATAATATTATATCGACAAAGGGAAAATCAATTATTATTAATGATGTAAAGGCATTGGTAAAAGCTTCTAGTTATAAAATTTAATAGACACTTTAAATGGATAAGATGTCATAATTTCTATCCAACACCTTATATTAAATCAATAGCATTAAAATCAAAATTGAGCCATACAGAGCATCTGAAAACAAGTCTATGTAAAGATGCTCGTAGCCTCGATGTAAACTCAAGGATGTCCATACAACAAGCCTGAAATTTTGAATACTTCACTACTCATCAAAGCAAGCACCCATATTTGGGAAAATTTACAAGATGATAAAATAATTTTTTATAGAGCCAAAACGATTAACTAATACCTAATGCTGAAAGCGGTTTGTTTAGTCGATTCTTATTCTATTCCATGAATATTGAACCTATTTGGGAGGATGTATTTTCATCTCCAGAGGGAATTAGTTTAGACGAATATTTTGAGCGACTAGGGGAATATTTTTTAAAATTTTACAATGTACTATCTAAATAAGGGAACATTCTCTTTAGGTTTACAAAGGAACAAGAAGAACATTTCAATTCTACCTTCAATAATATTTTCAATAAATATAATTTCCTTTTAGGTAGTATGTATATTGCTTCAGTTAGGAGGCTAGGATTATCCTGTTTTCGTATAGCTATGATACTTTCCACAATTAGAATGATGGAAACTGGTGATTTTTCAGAAACAATATTTTGCGATGAAAGAGATTATCAAACTGCAATATCTATAAGTCAGATATTAGTAGAACATGCTGCCAGTATCTTTGAAGATTTGCCAAATATAGAGACTCATAAAAAACATCCAAATCTAAAAGAGCGATTCTATAAATCGTTACCTAGTAAATTTAATAGACAAAATTATTTGGCAATTGCGAGTGAATTAAATATACCTGACAAAACTGTCCAGAACTATATTAAAGAATTCATTTCAAAAAATTTACTTCAAAGAGATAAACACGATTGCTACTTAAAATCTAATGAGGAAAATGAGGATTTAAAGGAAAGTAAGGATTTTGAATCCTAGTTTTCCTTTAAATCCTATAAAAACTAATTGAAATAGAGTCTGGGGATAAATAAGCTCTTCTGTTTTTTGACTTACCATTTTAAGGAGGATTACTCCCTCTATTTCCTCCTCCTGATGGGCTTCTTGAATAAAGTCAATACTATTTAAATTAATCAGTTGCACTTAACGACCTGAACCCAACCCTTAAAAATTTCATCTTCCGTATCAAGCAACTAATACCAATTAAATTTAAGTTTTAGTCCAAACTTGTCAAGATAAGATATACTCAAAACCACAAATACTTTTGATAGTATCTTTTGATAATGCATTAACTTTGTTGGTTATAAAACCACTAACGTTTTCAAGTACTTTATGTAATTTACCAGTAAAAGCTCTTTTCATTTTCCACCAAATTTTTTCTGATGGGTTTAATT
>JAYTHK010000037.1:0-1994 GCA_043732665.1 Cytophagales bacterium
ATTAACTGTCGTTGATCGATATATTTTTTCAAACACATTTTTTTGCTTCACAATACCGTTGAATTGCTTCAACAATTGCGCACCCTCCGATTTTTGAAAGTCTTTATAAATATCAGCCTGTACATTATCCATACGAACGACATTAAATAAATTTGAAAAAATAGAATCGCATTCGAGCGTTTGCTTAATTAAATGTATCGAACTCGTGTCACCCGCTATAAATGTTTTGTACGTCTCTCCTAATGCTTGCGCTTTTGCACAATTGTTAATCAGTACAAAAAATACAATCCCCACTAAAATGTATAGTTTGGGCATCAGCAAACATTTAATTCTTACAAAAAACTATCGAGTATAGTGGTTATTTCTTTTTTAGTTTTTCCACATCTGCTTGTAGTTGCTCGATAATGACTTGCTGTTCTTTGATGGCTTGTAAAAGTATTGGGATGATTTCTATATAGTTGACAGCTTTAAGTTGAATTGAAGGGTCTTCTGACCTAACTTCATTTGTTTCTATGTATTTAACAGGTTTTAAACTTAGGTTTCCATTGACATCTTTTATATATTCATATCGCGTCTTTTCAACTGATTCCTGCTTAATATTTGTTTTGCCCGGTTGTCGAATTGTATAAACAAGATCAGGAGCAACTAATTCGACATCCTGTGCAACAAAACCTGTATGAATTTTTCTATTTACATCATCTTTTTCGGCTTTTAAGTTATAAGACTTTGGAAGCATCGCTTTAACTAAATCAACACCTCCTTTATAATCTTTTATGTTTTCTTTCAACGAAACATCAGAACCAACAACTAAGCTTCCATTGACACTTACTTTTCCTTTAAAAAAACCAGCGTAAGAATTAGGTAAGCTGCCGACGGCGCTATCAATTTCACTGTAAATACCGTAAATTGCCCTATTTGCAAAATTGCCGGAGTTAATGTTAACACCTGTGTCTGGGATAACAGATGTTTTGACGCCATATAAATTGCTTTGAGAAACCTGACTATATTTTATTAAGTTTAAGACTCCATATCCATTCGATTGATATCCCCCGAAATAGTCATATCATTAATCAAACCCGCAGTAATTTGTGGTGAGGCTAGAAGGGTATTAGGATCTGTAGTAGGGGTTGATTTTTTAAAAATATTTTTAAAACCTGCTACTTCGTTATTAAAGCCAGGTCCTGGCGCATAGCCATTACTAGATTTCATTACATTAAGAACACCATAATTATTTCTATTACCTCCCATTTCAAAATCATTGTACAATCCTTCAGCTACACTTATTATATTAGATGTTTGGCTTCTTTGGTCCATGTAATTTCGAAAAAGTTTCACGTCTAATGAACTTGACCCTGTAACCCTATTGTAAACGCCATTTAAATTGTTGGTTATAGTGTCGATTTGATTTATGATCGCCGTAGTTTCTGTAGAATTAAAAAGGTCAAGAGGAAGAATACTATTGGGTTTTTCAGTAATAATATTGAATATCGAATTTATGAATTGACCTCTACGTGTGCTCATAGATGTTTGCATTCCAACCCTAACCCAAGGTGATCCTAGCCCTAAAGTATCTTTTTGTAGAGGTAAAGTTTCTGAGTTTTGAAAATTACGAATACCATATAAAAACCTATTTCCTATAATAGGATCGGTAACATTGTTTTTAACGGTTAAACCAATTGGGAAATTATATGAATCAATACTTAATCGACCTTCATCAGCACTTGAAAACTTAGTTGTATCACCTATAACAGCGTTCAAATTACGCTTAATCGTTACTTGTGCAAAAACCAAATTCACAAATACAGACAAAATAAAAGCAAAGAGGATGCGCTTTCTAAGAATCATTAAATTCATAAAATTTGATTTATAAGATGTGAAATGATGACAATTGAGACTTGAGACTGACTTGCGTAGTAAAGTAAATTTTGGGTACATAGCTTAATTTTGTTTTAATAGTGGGTAAAACTTCACATTGCCAATAGTTATGTTAGCAG
>JAYTHK010000038.1:0-6881 GCA_043732665.1 Cytophagales bacterium
ATTCTTTTCAGATCTATATAGACTAAAGCATCAGGCTTTGCATCGTTGAGGTGAAATTTTGTTAGGTCTTGTAAATGAAGAAGTGCATAAAACTTCATAGCAATCGAGTCTTTTGTTTCTATAGTTAAATTGGCAAAAGAGTTTGCATCACTTAGGTATTCTTCTTTATTTAAAGTGAAAAAGTAAGCAGGGCGTGTGATCGATGGCTCTTCACCCATATAAAAATCAATAGCCCTATTCGCTAAAAAGTCGTACAAGGTGGGACGAAGCGTATGTCCTTCTTCATTTCCGATATAAAGTACTTCTTTGTAAACGTTAACATCCGCAGACTGAAGTTTCTGTTTTTCGGTCAACGAAGCCTGATAGTTTTCAATAGTTTCCTTTACTATTTTTTCTAAACCCCAAGTTTCGATATCGTCTTCTTTTAGGTTTATAGTTTCTGTGCGGTTGTTGTATTTCCAACGATTATTTTGATAATATTGCCAGTACATATCTGCCAGCATTGAGTGCAATAAAGGCTTGACAGGGAACTGTGCTGTTTTTATTTCCTCGTTTATTTTAGTAAGATTTTTTATAAAAGCATTTTCTTCTTTGTAATCGCTCAACTTCATTTGATAGATAACTGCTTTCACAAGCTGTCCCGTATTGTTGTCGGTTTTCGCTTGCTGATAAATCGTATTTACTTCTTTTAATTGCGATTCTGGTAAGGCTTTGCTTTCAAAATTTTCAACTTTTATCCAAGCAGCTTTGTAATCAAAATTTTTCATAGTTTTTTCAGTATTAGTTTGAGCCGAAAGATTTATATTCAATAAACTAAAAAAGCCCAGAATAAAAGCTTTGCAATTTTTTTTTGTTTTTTGCATGATCATTATAATTCATTGTGAATCATTGTGAATTTGAATATAGAAACTTTCTTTATACTTAGATGCAGGAAAGTTAAAAAATCCATAAGAGACCAATTTTTTTTTTGTATTTAGGGGTGATAGGATTTTTTATAAGAAGAGTAGGAGCCCGTTTTTTAATAATTTTGATATAAAGTAATTTTAAGAATTTTAAATATATTTGTCATAGCATCTTAATTTTCTTTTCTTTTCATAAGCGATTTACTTAAAAAACTAAATTTTAAGGACCAAAAGAAATATTGATCTTAAATATCCCTGAAGATTTTGATCCTTTTCTCAAGGAGATAAAAACAATAACAAAAGTGGTAGCGGAATTGAAAGCTGGAAAAGAATTTCAGTTTATGATCGATTTCGTCAAGTCTCAGAAAGAAGTAGTTGCTTTGTTCCAAAAATGACAGAAATATTTGCAGGTGATGGGCTTTTGTGGATGGCATACCCAAGAGGAACTTCCAAAAAATATAAATCTGAAATAAATTGAGATAAGGGGGTTGTATGAGTTAGTTGTATTAGGTTTTGATACGGTAAGATTTGTTGCAATAAACGATGACTGGTCTTGCCTGCGTTTTCGAAAAGTAGAATTTATAAAATTTAAGTGACAAGCAAAAAAGTATAATAATAAAAGAAGTAGAAGCTGTGACATAACAGGCTTTTTATTATATTATTTTTCTTATGCTCAATACTAAAAACTCGGCACTAACTACTATTTGTCTATAAAAACGCCCATAGAAGAGAATTTTTCTATTCGTTCAATTATTCTGTCTTTAGATTTCATTTCACTTAAAGAGGCAATATTATCCAAAATTACTTTTTTCAACTGAGTATACGTCGCCTGAGGGTCGTTGTGCGCGCCGCCTAGGGGTTCTTTGATGATTCCGTCAATCAATTTGAATTTTAGCATATCTGGAGCCGTAAGTTTAAGTGCCTCTGCAGCTTGTTCTTTATGATCCCAGCTTCTCCATAAAATAGAAGAACAGGATTCTGGAGAAATAACCGAATACCAGGTATTTTCCAACATCAATACTTTATCGCCAATTGCTATGCCCAGCGCTCCACCAGAAGCACCTTCTCCAATGATAATGCATATCACAGGTACTTTTAGCATAAACATTTCTTTAATATTTCTAGCGATAGCTTCTCCTTGACCTCTTTCTTCAGCTTCTAATCCTGGAAATGCGCCAGGGGTATCAATGAGCGTAACGATTGGCTTTTTGAATTTTTCAGCCATTCTCATTAGGCGAAGAGCCTTGCGATAGCCTTCAGGATTGGCCATTCCAAAGTTTCGAATTTGTCTTTCTTTAGTTTTACGCCCCTTTTGTTGACCAATCACCATCACTGTTTGACCACCTATATCAGCGAAACCACCTACCATTGCTTTGTCGTCTTTTACATTGCGGTCGCCATGAATTTCTACAAACTTAGTAGCGATTCCTTCGATAATGTCTAGTGTATAGGGGCGTTCTGGGTGACGAGAAAGTTGCACTCGCTGCCAACGTGACAAATTCGAGTAGGTTTCTTTTTTTAATTGTACAATTTTAGCCTCCAATAATTTGACTTGTTTTGTCATGTCAACTTTGGTTTCATCGGCTAAAACCTGCATATCTTGTAGCTTTGCTTCTAGCTCGGCTATTGGTTTTTCAAAATCTAAGTACATACTAACTATATATGAGCATATAAAATTTATACGGATGTCAAAGTTAAGAAATTATTATAAGAATTATACGCCTAGGGTGTAATGTTAGTAAATTCAATTGTAACACATTGTATATGAAAATGATATATATAATGTGTAAAAATAGCAGATAGTTGTTTGGATTTAAGTTATAATGGGCTACCTTTGCACACGCAAAAAGAGAGAATATCTTAATTTGTGAGACGGAGTGGTAGTTCAGTTGGTTAGAATGCCTGCCTGTCACGCAGGAGGTCGCGGGTTCGAGTCCCGTCCATTCCGCACTGAAAATGAGAGAGTTACGATGAAAATTGTAACTCTCTTTTTATTTGGTTTAAACATAGTTTAAACATTTTCTTTGAAATATAGGCGTTCGCCTCTGATTCAATTTCGTCTTTAGTTTTTCTTAGGCTTTTAGAAAGCCATTCATCAATATCCCTTTTCTTAAAATATAGCCGTTTACCTCGCTTCATATTTGGTATTGCCATTTTACTAATTAAGCCATAAATGGTCGCGGTCGACAAAGTAAGATACTCGGCAACACGCTTAACATTCATTAATTCATCGGCATCACTCAATAGTAGTTTCTCTGCTTTTTGGTTATTCTTGATTTCATGAAGTAACTGCTCAATGTTATTCAGTCTCTCAATAATGATTTCAAAAGGATTTTCCATAATTTAAAGTTTAGTTTATGGAACAAAATAAAAGGGAATAGCAGTAATGTAGAATGCTAAGATAAATGGTAGCTTAATAATAAACGAAATTTTGCTTATTAGAGCAAAATTTTAATGTTTTGCTAATTATCAGCTATTTCATTGTTTTACATACATTTTATACTTAAATTTGTATATATTTCGATTTAAGATAAACCCTAATTATTAGGGTTTATCTAATAACAAAATATAATGGCTAAAAGTACTTATATATCGGAAAACTTAACTCAACAGCAAATCAACTTTATGTTGATGCTGGACGACCATGAATTAGATATTTTTTCTTTAGTTGACTTAAAAAAAATAACCGATCCACAATTTGAAGATATTAATGAAATTGTAGAAAATCTAGTAGATAAAAAACTCCTTTCAAGAATAGAAAGGGCTAAGTATTGCAGAGCAAATTTTAGGGATGAAAAAGCCATTGGTTGTTTTCTGGTAGAAGATGGAGCGATTGCTTATTGGTCTGCATTGAATATGCACGGATTTACCGAACAATTTTCTAATACTATTTTTATTCAAACCACTCATATCAAACAGGAGAAAATAGTATTCGGCACTCTTTATAAGTTCGTGAAAATTGCTCCGCATAAAAAAACAGGAATTATTCGGGAAGGTCAAGGTAATTTCAGTTATCATATTACGGATATAGAAAAAACAATTGCCGACTGTTTTGACTTACCACAATATTGTGGAGGTTATGCCGAATTGATAAGAGCATTTTCACAAGCAAAACTCTCTTCGGAAAAAATGATAATGTATTGCCAAGCAATAGATAACATTGCAGTCCTTAAAAGAATGGGGTATCTGGCTGAGTTGATTGATAAAAAAGGATTGAAAAATTTTATCCGTTTTGCTAAAGAACAAGTAAATCAGGCCATCAACCTTTTTGATCCGCAAGGAATCGAAAAAGGAGAATTTATAGCGGATTGGAGATTGCGATTAAATATAAGTAAAGAAGAAATTTTGGACATTACGAATAAACAATACTAATGATATTAAAAAAGGAAATAGAAAAACTGGCAGAAGAAAAGGGAGTAGCGAAAAGTACCATTGATAAAGATTGGGTGCTTGGTCACTTCATTGATGCAATTTTTTCTATACCTGAATGCAGATCAAGTCTTGTATTCAAAGGAGGAACTTGTCTGAAAAAATGTTATTTCCCGGATTATCGCTTCTCAGAAGATTTGGATTTCACTTCTATCAATCCTGAATTTGTATTAGATAAAAAACTACTGACAAGTATAACTAAGCTAGTAAGCGAACGGATAGATATTCCCTTACATATTCAAGAACTAAAACAACTCAAACACAAAGAGAAACCTACCGGATATGCAGCCATAATTAAGTTTTGGGGAGCAGACCATCCAAGAAACCACACACCTCCTCCTCCTGAGCGTTGGACGACCAGTATAAAAATTGAAATCATCCTGTATGAAACAATGTTATTTCCTTTAGAATACAAACAGGTAACGAATGGATATTCAGACAAGCTTTCTGAAACTACTAGTTCCATTCCCTGTTATTCAATTCAGGAAGTATTATCAGAAAAGCTACGTGCGCTCATTCAACGTTCCTATACAGCACCTCGCGACTTCTATGACATTTGGTATTTATCAAACAATGTATACGATTTAGATTGGAAAAATATAGTAGAAGCCTTTCATAAAAAGATGGCTTTTAAGGGGCTTGAATTTACAGGTATTGACCAAATGATTAATGAAGAAAACGATAAGCGGCTAAAAGCGGCTTGGGTAAATAGTTTAGGACATCAGATAGCCGCCAATAAGTTATCTGATTATGAAAATATCAAAACAGAATTACTGAGCTTGTTTAAAACAATATTTTAATTTTTAACCGATTAATAAGCATCTCAAATTATACGTATGCCTATTACCGCCGAAAACATACTACTATTCAAATCCCTTTTCAAAGGGAGAGAAGATGTATTTTCTGTTCGTTGGGAAAAAGAAGGCAAAAGCGGTTATATGCCTGCTTATGACTTAGACTGGAACGAATATAATTTACATAAAGATACGGGTGGTACTTTTAAAGATTTTAAAAACAAAAAATATCAATCGCTCTCTGAAAGTAAAATTCTTGGACACCTTACAGGTAAACAAACCATCGGAATCTATCCATTGCTTACTGACAATACATCATGGTTTATAGTAGCTGATTTTGATGAAAAAAATTGGTTAAAAGATTGTCTATCGTTTCTGAATGTTTGTAATAAAAATCAACTATCGGCTTATCTGGAACGCTCTCGCTCTGGTAATGGCGGTCATGTGTGGATATTCTTTGAGGACAATTACCCTGCAATAAAAAGCAGAAGCATCTTCAAGGAATTATTAAAGCAAGCTCAACTAAGCTTAAATACTAAAGGAAGTTTTGACCGATTGTTTCCCAATCAGGATTCCCATTCAGGTGTTGGTATTGGGAACTTAATAGCGTTGCCTTTGCAGGGAAAATCGTTAGAGGAAGGCAATTCCTGTTTTATCGACTTAAACGGTACTATTGTAAACGATCAATGGCAGTTTTTGGAAACCGTTCAAAAAATTCCAAAAACAAAATTAGATGAATTATTTATCTCATTGTTAATTAACATAGAAAGTACTACACCCTTCGTAGGTATTGATTCTGAAAAATTACAAATTGTAATAAGCAATAAGGTAGTATTGAATAGAGCAGCAATTTCGGCAATACTAATAAAGTTTATAAAGGAACAATTGCATTTCGTGAATCAGGAATTTTTAGTAAAGAAGAAGTTCAAGAAAAGTACATTCAATACAGAAGCGTCATTTAAAATTTTTAGCGAGACGGATACGGAAATAATTTTACCGAGAGGTTTTGCTGGTAAGCTCCTTCGTTTTTGTAAAGAAAATAATTTACTTTTTGATTTATATGACCAACGAGAAAAAGTACCTGAGATTTTATTCAAAAGTAAAATAAGACTTAAAGATTACCAAACTAAAGCAGTTGAAGCTGCGGATAAAAAGGATTTCGGAATTATTGTAGCACCTCCAGGTTCTGGCAAAACAGTAATCGGACTGGAAATTATAGCTAGAAAAAAGCAACCTACTTTAATTATTGTCCATCGGCAACAGCTTTTCGATCAATGGTTGGAGAGAATAGAATCATTTCTTGGAATTCCACGAAACGAAGTAGGGCAAATTGCCAGTGGAACTAAAACGATTGGCAAACAGATAACGGTAGCCATGATCCAAAGCCTCAACAACCTTGATATTCAACAGCGATTTGGAGTAGTTGTCGTAGATGAATGTCATCATATACCCGCCAAGACATTTCGTACCGCAATCGAAAAAGTAGCTACCTATTGTCTATATGGACTTACCGCTACTCCCAAACGAAAATACAATGATGAGGCTCTGATTTATTCTTATATCGGAGAAATAATAGCGCAAATTGATTCTGCCGATAAAACTGATACCCCTACCAATACACCCATAATAATTATAAGGGAAACTGTATTTTACATTCCATTCAATAATAGTACAGATAGTGCCGAATTATTGCATACCACTTTGGTGAATGACACTCATCGCAATCAGCTTATCATAAAAGATGTGGGAAAAGAAG
>JAYTHK010000039.1:0-6880 GCA_043732665.1 Cytophagales bacterium
TCGTTTGTAAAAGAAGCATTCAATTTTTCTACACTATCCGAAGAAGCTTTTTGTAGCGTTAATAAAAAATATTGTAACCTTTCAGGTTCCGCTAACAACATCGCCTCGGTATCATTTTTTACAGAAAGGATCTTGAGAATTTTATCAACGACTCCAGTTATGTTTTTATCTGGAGAAAACTTAAGTTGATTCAACACAAACAAAGCGTCTTCGATTTGACCTGAGGCTATAGAAGAAATAATATAATTTAGCTGAGTATTACCATTAGAGCTTTTAGAAGCATTTTTAAAATATTCTGACGCCGCTAAATACTGTTCCTGCTCCAACATCCAATAACCAAGAATATTTGAATAGTCGACCGATAGCGACGCTGTAGTATTTAAAAGGATCATATTTTGAATAGCGTCAAAACGATTCCCTGAATAATAGTTTTTCAAAGCCGACTGACATGTTAAATTTTCTCGATAGTTTTCATTAGATATCTTCTGTTTAAGTTCGTCTATCTTTGCCGATACAATTGTCAATGAGTCTTTCAACGAGTTGAGATTACTGTTTATTAAATAAGCATAGGTATTGGCATTTAATATAGTATCCTTTATAAAAGATACATTAAAAGGAATAGTCGATTTTTTTCCTAATTGATTAGAAATGGCTAATTTATTATTTACATAAGAAATATGATCTGGATAATTTTCCGTTTGTATAATTGAATCGGCATCGTCAAAGAGATTTTTCTTCGCCAATAAATAGATAATATTAGAAGCCGCGACCTCTTTCTTATCGAGCACTTGTTTTGCCTTCAAAAAATAATGAATGGAAGAATCTGCTAAATTCAATTTATGATACAACACCCCTAAATTATTTTGCAGTCTACCGTCTTCAGGAAATTTTTTCAATCCTTCTTGAAGTCGAAAAAGTGCTTTAAACAATTCTCCTGATTCTAAATAGGTATTACTTAGTCCTATATAAGATTGTACCGTACGATTTCTTGACAAGGCATTTTCGTAAAAACTCTTCGCAGTACCTTTATCTCCTATATAAGACGCCAAAGACGCTATCGAATAGTTTGCCCGATAATTTGGGAAATCATTATCCACTGCTTGTCTATAATATTGAAAAGCTAGAGGATATTGTCCCTCATAAGTCATCACGTCGCCTGCATAAGTATAGTAACCCGACAAAGCCAATTGATAAGGGTACTTTTTCTGATAAATAAAATAGAAAATAGACATCGCAATGGAAATTGCTGGAACCACCAAGAATGTTAATTTGGTAGGCTGGTATACGATGTTATAGATCGATACTTTTTTATCAAACATTAATAAAAAATTTATTAAAACATAAATTAGAAAAATGAATCCTACAAACAGATGACCATACACAATAATACGTTCGTACACTTCAATTATTCCTATGTTTCCATTTATAAAAGCATACGTCGCACCAGATAATGAGATGATAGCTAAACTCAAGTAAACATAGGCCCCAGCAGGAGCAAAAGGCAAAATAGTTGAAAACATTTCTGTACGTTTTTTAAACATCCAGATTCCCAAAATTGAAGACGTTACAAGTAATAAAAATGGATTCAGATAGACAATATCCAATTCGAAAATATACAGTTTCTTTAGAAAAAGAAGCAAAACATTTATTAGGTATAATAAAGAAGCAAAAAAGAAATTCAGTATAGCATTTTTACTTCCTACCGTTTTTGTGCTAGAAACGACATATAAAAATCCTTTTATAATATCGTGTCCTATTACAAATATAAATACTAACGTAATCCAAACAGGAAACAAACTTCCAAAATTTGCGAGATACAGAAAAGGCGTTGCTACAGAAGAACATTTATATATAACAAATGCTAAACATATCGTTAAAACTAAAAACGATACTAATCGAATTAAATACGAAGCCGATTTATAATAGGAGTTAAATACAAAGCTTAAACTTCCATATACTAAAAACACGACCACCATCGGAATACCATCAATCCTACCGAAAAGTCCAAGCAGTTCTATTTTCATACTGAACAAGAAAAACAGGAATAATAACATACCTCCCATAAACCAGTATAAATCTAAAAAGGAGAGCGTCGTAATTATAAAAATTACGGCAATAATAACCAGCGCTAAATAAATATAAGCATAAGTTGTATTTACCTGTACTTCGGTGGTTACAAATTTATCAAGCGCATAAAAACTTTCTGATTCTACAGTAAAATTAAAAAGATTTTTAGCAAAATTATCAATCACAACTTTTACGGGCTCCAATTCTGTTTCCACCTCCCATTTCACCACACCTTCAATACCTTTATAGGAAGAATAACCCAATGCTACCAATACGAAAACAAAGACAGAAAGAAGAAAAATGTAAATTTGTTTGTAAGGACTATTCCAGGTTTTCCAGAAATATAAACTATTCATTTAATCTATTTTATTTAGAATTTTTTAACCCAAAAACTTAGGAACTCTGAAATAATCAGAATCTTTTTTAGGAGCATTAAGCAAGGCCTCGTCGTGTTTCAGAGAATTATTTACTACATCTTCACGAAACACATTCACTTCATCACTCATGTGAATAAGTGGTTCTACTTTATCAGTATCTACCTCGTTTAACTTATCCATCCAAGCTAAAATTTTATTGAAACTATCTGACATTTTATCGACCTCTTTTTCATCAAACTCAAGCCGAGCCAAGTGGGCAATTTTTTTTATAGTTTCTTTATCTATGCTCATATTTTTATTTTATTTCTTTCAACAAGTTATACTGAACAAGCAATTCTGCATGTATTATCGTATAGGTTTTTTGTTTCAATTCCTCAACATCGTCCAACGTCATTCCTATTGTTTCAATAGGCTCGTGTACAATTACTTTCATCAAATGTCGGTGAGGTACAAATTTACCATCGTCGGGCAAAATTAACCAATTATATGGAATTGTAACAGGTATTATGGGTACTTGTTTTTCAATAGCTACCCGAAATGCTCCATCTTTAAACTCGATCATGGCGGGTTGGGGTAACTTAGGTATTGTCCCTTCTGGGAAATAAGCCACACTCCTACCCTTATCAATGGCATCTAGCGATTTCTGTATAGTATCAAATTTACTTTTACTACTTGAGCGATTTACTGGAATATGTAGGTGTTTAAAAGTATACCCAAACAAGGGCACTTTCGCCAGAGAAGCTTTTCCTATAAACATAAAATACCCTGGCAAAGCATAACAAAGCGTAGGAATGTCCATATAAGAGGAGTGATTGGCACAATACACATAACTTTTTTTGGGAGATGGACGAAATTTGAAAATTACTTTGGTTGGTAAAAAACAAAACCCAAAAACGACGTAAGCCCATAGTTTATTAAGAAATTGCCCTGCGGGTTTCCAACTTTCTCGTTGTACAAAAAGTACAAAAAAGGGGAATAATAAAAGGAATACTAAAAAAAACCAAGTATATACCCAAAATTGATATAGTTTGCTTAAAATTTTCATTTTTAAATACGATACTTTTAATACCCTAAAATACGTGCTGCTTTCATAATTCCCGCAATAGAGAGACTGTCTGTTATTTTATCCTGCATTATCATTTCTACCACCTCTTTTAAATGTATTCTTTTCACTGCCAACTCTTCTGTATCTTCTGGCTCACTTTGTCCTGCTTTCAAGCCTGTAGCCAAATACAAAAAACCTTCTTCGTCTGTAACAGAATTGGAAGTATGAATCCGTCCGATCATTTTCCAGGTAGAAGCTTCAAAACCCGTTTCCTCTTTCAACTCTCTTTTAGCAGATTCTAGAGGGTCTTCCTCAAAAGGCCCTCCGCCTTCTGGTATCTCCCAGGAATATTCGTTGAGTGTATACCGGTACTGACCAACCAAATAGGTATACCCTTCATCGTCTACGGGCACAATTCAAATGGCTTTATTTTTAAAACCAACCACTCCATATATACCTTTCCCTCCTTTTGGATTCGTCACATCCGATTCTGTAACCTTTATCCAAGGATTGTCATAGATCGTTTTTGTAGTAAGGGTCTTCCAGGGATTTTTATTTTCGTCCATGTTTATATAGGGTGTTATCGTGTTAATGTTATAGAAATATTGCACAAAATTTATGTTATGCTTTTCTGACTATTAATCTTCCTTCATTTCTTGATCAGTGGGATATTTAAATTCTTCTTTGGTACAAGAGATAAATTCATTTTTCCTTTTTGAGGTCAAAATTTTAAAGTCATTAACCCAGCACCCTACTTCTCTTTTTCCTTTAATTACTAGCTTTATATTACCACACCGGTCATAATAGATTCTTTTGTATTTATAATTTTGATGCCATCCTATTAATCTACTTGATTTTGATTCATTAAGAATACGTTCATAGCATACATATTTAATTTCGCCCGTTTTGTAAAACTCCTTGTGCTTGTATCCAAATAAACTTTCACTAAAATCATTATCAACCTCTATTCCCCCAATCTCTTCCGAAGCAAATCTGAACGAAGATGTAATTAGAATGACTAATATGAATTTTAATTTGCCCTTTATCATGTTTGAAAACACCACACTCTTAAGTAAAGATAGTACAACTATCGATTATTTCAATTCCTCCTATTTACTTAAAAGTATAACATAAATGTTATGCAACAATACTAAGTCACTAAACCTTTTAACTTTAGGAACTTTAACACCCTAACACCAAAACATCCCGAAAGTTTTTTGCGTATATTGTACAAATTATACTAAAAAAATTTCTACAACGATGAGATTCAAAATTTTACTCTTCTCTTTTTTATTCCTTTTGGGAACACTAATTAATCTGAAAGCCGCTCCCAATGATGATAAGGCAAAAGCAAAAGCTGTAATTACTAAAACCAATAATGCTATTGGAATTGCGCACATGACTGTAAAAAGGACTAAGAAATATACAGGCAAACTTGGCAAAGCAGTGAAACATGAACGTTTTGCAATAAAACAGTACAAAGCAGGAAATTACGACAAAAGTATCTATCACGCCTTCTACGCTCGTAAGCTAGCCAATGAAATTATGAAAGAAAATAATGCGAAAACAAATATGCTTTTTCTTTTTGCGCCAGATGAAAAAACACTTCAATCTTCTTCCCCTTCTGACGATGATTTAATTAAAGAAGCAAATACAGACGACCTAACTGAAATTAAAGACGAAATCTTGATGGGTAATGGAACAATGGGATTGGACATTTTATAATTATATCGTTTAGTTATTATGAATTGCAGTGTCAAATAGTAAGAATTGAGAAGTAAAAAGAACCGAGTACACCTTTTTACTTCTCAATTCTTAACTATCTATTAACGCTCTCTTTTTCTATTCGCCATATAATTATTTATGGCTTTATGAGTAGTGAGCCAATTTCGCCCTTCTTTATAAGCATCTATTTTCCCTTGGCGTGCCAACAAACTAATGTATTCCTGACCATAAGGTACACTCGAATCATTGACGATATTTGAAATAGTATCGTAGCCCGTTCCTTCTTCTGAAGTAGCTTCCAAATAAATATTCAACGAGCGCTCCAAGGCCTGAGCCATAAGCAACGTAAGCTTTTGATACTTACCTTTATTGGCTTGATTCAAAGCTTCGTAATATTTTTTTCTGTCATTTTTTAAAATTATGGCAGGAGGAAAACCCTTTCTCATAAGTAGCAAATTCATGGCAAGCCGAACAGTTCTTCCATTGCCATCGAAGAAGGGATGTATCCAAACAAACTTATGATGAAAAATAGTAGACAATACCAAATCATTTACACCCAATGGGTTTGTATTAGTAAACTCTACAAGTTCATCCAATAAATCAGAAACTTTATTGGCGTTTGGTGGAGTGAAATTAGCACCAACTATGCGCACACCACCGTTTCTTATCCTTCCTACAAAGTCTTCTTCTATACTTCTCATCACCAAACCGTGAAGTGATAAAACATCTATACTTCTCATATTATACTTATCATTTACTAAAGTATATAAATAATCAATTGCTTTTTCGTGATTGTATACTTCAAAATGCTCCCTTAAAGATTTCCCTTTCACAGTAATCCCTTCCTGAAGTACCATTCGGGTCTCTTGTAGATTGAGGGTATTGCCTTCAATACTATTGGAATTATATGTCCATTCTATAGAAATATTTTCTTTTATTTTTTTCAAAGCAACGGCTGGCAAAGGCCTGCTAGCGTTTAAAGCAGCTCCTTTTTCATACAATCGATCAAAGGTTGATTGCATGTCGGTAATATCGGATAGGTCTATTTTCCACATAACCCCACAAATATACAAAAATATCGGTATTATTTAAATATAACATTATCCGATATTAATTTGTAATTAAGAAATAAATCGATAAAATATTAATCAATGTAAATCAAATACTTAATTTCAATTTGAAGAGATATCTCTAAAAAAGTTTCATCTTGTTTAAAATATTAAATTTTTTCTTCCGTCTACCCAAGCAGATGGAAGACATAATCCTCATATTAAATAGCACCATGTCGGTACAACAAAACGAACTGATCAGAGATACCGTTAAGAAGGAACGCGGTCGTCTACTGGACTTCATCAGGAAGCGTGTGTCGTCCGAAGAAGATGCGGAGGATATCCTGCAGGATGTTTTCTTTGAATTGGTAGAAACCTACCGCCTTATGAAGCCTGTGGAAAAAGTAGCTTCATGGATGTTCACTGTAGCGCGGAATAAAATAATAGATCGTTACCGCAAGAAAAAACCAGTATCCCTAGAAAGTCAAATGGGATTTTCTTCTGAAGAAGAAGGCGAACGCCTAAATTTCGAAGAGCTTCTCGAAGACTACTCTGAAAGCGCCGATAGTGAGTTGATTCGAAATATTATACTAGAAGCACTAGAAGAAGCTTTAGAA
>JAYTHK010000040.1:0-6877 GCA_043732665.1 Cytophagales bacterium
TTTTACAGCATCGTGCACAGGTTTTTCAAGATTGTAAATCATCTTCTTTAAAAATGGAGTTATTAAACCAGGGTGCTTCCTGACACAAATACTCATCACCCAAGCAGCGCGTTGTGTCAAAATATATTTATTGCTAAAGAAAATATCCATTAACGTTTTAAAACGAGCTGAATCTTTGTTGATGTACTGGGCTATTTTTTCGGCCTGTACTCTGGAATGTTCGGCAAGAAGGGCTTTTTCAAGATTCATGTTTTATAAAATAGGTGTAAAAATATAAAAATAAATTCAATATGGAATTTGACGATAATCCTTCTTGGGGTTAAATTCTATCTGACTTTTTAAACGCAAAAGTCGCTAAGGTTTCGAAAAGAATGTAAGTAGGATTATTTTCAAGAAATCATCGAATGCTACCTTCTACATTAGATTAAAAAAAACGATAATTAATATAGCTGCTAAATATTTCCTCTCTTTAACCATCCAGTAATGCTCATTCTCGTCTGGTTTGTCAGCAACACTTCGTGCTCTAATTCATTGCTTTTAAAAAAAACTGTTTTACCATTTGTAGGAGCTATTTTTTGATTCTTTCCAGTCTGATATATTAAAAGCTGACCACCGTCACCTTCCAGCCAGCCTTCATTTAAATAGCTTATTAAAGAGTATTCTCTGTTTTGATTGTTCTGAAATTGATCTATGTGTTTTTTGTAAAAACTTCCTTTTTCATAAAGCGCATAGTGAAATTCATAATCTGTGATACCCGTATAACAACTATTGTTTAAGTAAATAACAAAGGCATCAATGCGATCAAAAAAATCATTTTCATATTGATTATTATGTTTTCTGTCCAACCAATAAATAGAATCGCTTCTAACGGTTTTGTCTTCTAATAACTTGTCTTCATTGCCTACTTTGGCAGTTACTAACAACTGTTTTTTATGGAGGTCTATTAAATTATTTTTTAAGTGATGAGCGAGTTCGGTACTTAAAAAATGTTCTGCTATTCCAACATTGCTTTCTATATAACTATTTATAAGCAATTCAAAGTCTTCTTCCATTGAGGCAATCTGTTTAGTGGATATGACTGAATATGCAGGCAGATGCTAAAGGTAGTTTAATTCAAGCTAGTAATGAGAAATAGTTTTGTAAGAAGAGTGATAGGAGTTTTACATTCGATTAAAATATTTTGGCCCTATCCTAAAATGTGGTTGTTACGGATAGTTCTATCAAATAGGTAAGAAGTAAAACCAAACAATTAAGTCTTGTTGCCTTTTACTTTTCACCTATTGCACAATCACCAACTAGCGGAACAGAGAAAAGGCCATTGCTATGATTGCTGGTAAAGCCTGTACGAAGAATATTTTTTTACTAGCAGTCAAAGCACCATAAATTCCTGCCACTGTGATACAGCCTAAAAAGAAAATAGAAATATTCGTTTTCCATAGTTCATCTGAAATAAAAAATGTCCAAATCAATCCCGCTGCTAGAAAGCCATTGTACAAACCTTGATTAGCGGCCAATACTTTGGTCGGCTTAAATAAATCAGGAGCCAGAGAGCCTTTGAAAGTATTTTTTCCAGCCGTTTCCCATGCAAACATTTCGATCCATAGAATATATAAATGTTCTATAGCTACAAGTCCAATTAAAATTTCTGCAATTATTTTCATTTAGTTGATTTTTAAAAAAGCTGGTTAATGTTTTAGAAAAGAAAGCCCATGAATTGTAGTTTACTTTAGTGAACTGATTTAGTAAATTAATAATATAAATATAGTCTTATTAAGAATATCTATATACTTGAATCAATGCACTTTTCTCTATCTATTATTCCCACTTCCACCAGGGTCTTCATCACTTCTTCTAACGGCTTTTTATCGAACGTATTTTCCGTCTCCCATTCAATCGTCTTCATCCACTCTTTTACATCGTCAGGTAGGAGTTTAAAACGCCGTGCAATACGCTCAATCACATCTGGAAGTGCTGAAAATTCTTTACAAGACCGCTGAATTACTTCCAACATATTAGAAATAACAACAGGATTTTTTTCTAAATACTCTTCACGCACCGCTATCACAAAGGAAGGCCAAGGGGTGGGACATTCTTCTACTTTTCTGAACGTTCCATTGTCTACAAGTGGTTTGGTCATAAATTTCTCCCACATAAATAAATCCGCTTCTCCTAAAGTAAGTGCTTTTACTGCTCCGTCAAGATTATTTACCACCACAAATTGTTCTGGTTTTATTTCCAATCCACGTTGGTGAGCGTCCACAAAGGCCATTAAATGAGAGCCAGAACCGTATCGGCTTATAGCGTATTTTTTTTCGGCAAATTGTTCGTTATTTAAAATTGTAGAACCATTTGCCACGTGTATTCCCCATACCAATGGAGATTTTACATACCACTGTACTATTTTACTTTTATTTCCATTGACAATATCGGCTACAATTCCTTCCGTCAAAATTACCGCTGCGTCTAGTATACCGCTGCGCAAATCCTTGTTCATCGCTCCTGTACCAGCAGGATAGTCTGTCCACTGCAAGTCTATCCCTTTTTCCGAAAACCAATTATTTTCCAAAGCATAATACCAGGGAAGATTGAAATGTTCGGGTACACCGGCTATTTTCAGTATTGAGTTTTTAGTCATGAATTAAGGTAATTGTGAATTTTAAATTTTAAATTATTTTATTTTCTAATTAAAAAATTAATACCTCATAATTTAAAATTTAACAGTTCATCTGCAATCGTTCTGTCGTTAGACAAACGAGGCGTTTTATTCTGGCCTCCTAGTTTACCTTGAGATTTCATATAGTTGCGAAAAGCATCTTGTTTTAGAGAAGTGATTTTTAATCTTGTTAAAACACTTCCAGTAATAAGATCTTTGTAATACGTATTCAATTTTATCAAAGCCTCATCCAGCTCTAAACTAAAAGAGGACATATTAGTGGGTTGTGCAGAGAATTCTATAAACCATTCGTGGTAGGGAAGTCCTTCTATTGGCGTTACTTGTGGCGCTACTGTAAACTCTATGATTTCTGCTTCGGGATGTTTAGTTAAAGCTACTTTCATTGCTTTTTCTACTTCTTCTCCTATAACATGTTCGCCGAAAGCAGAAATAAAATGTTTGATTCTACCCGTTACTACTATTTTGTATGGATCCTTAGAAACGAATTTTACGGTGTCGCCAATCGAGTATGCCCAAAGGCCTGCATTGGTACTCATAATTAGTGCATAATTTACGCCCAATTCTATTTCTTCTATAGAAAGTCGTTTAGGTTTTTCTTTAAAATATTCGTCCGTTGGAATAAATTCGTAAAAAACGCCACTGTTTAAGAGTAACAATAATCCTTCTTCCTCTTGTGAATCCTGAAACGCAATGAATCCTTCCGAAGCAGGATAGGTTTCTACGGAATCTATTTTTTTACCAATAGTATCAAATAATTTTGCTTTGTACGGCTCAAAGTTTACGCCACCGTATACAAACAAAGAGAAGTCAGGAAAGATGTCTTTTATTTGTTTTCCTGTGCGGGCTACCAGCTTATCAAAATACATCTGCGCCCAAGGTGGTATACCAGAAATCAGCGTCATGCGCTGGTCGATTGTTTCGTCTATAATCTTATCCAGCTTAGCTTCCCAATCGTTCATGCAATTAGTTTCATAAGAAGGCCTTTGATTGGAGCGCAAATAGCCTGGTACGTGATGGTTTACAATTCCTGAAAGTCTTCCTACGTATATGCCGTTTTTCTTTTCCATTTCTGGACTACCAGAAAGAAACATTAATTTTCCGTCAAGGAAAAGTGATTTGCCGGTAGTGTGTACATAGTTCAAGAGCGCATCTTTGGCGCCGTCAATATGAAAGCCAATGGAATCTTTACTTATAGGAATATATTTTACACCAGAGGTAGTGCCTGAAGTTTTTGCAAAATACAGCGGAAGTCCAGGCCATAAAATATCGGGTTCTCCTTTTACTACTTTTTCTATATATCCTTTCAGTCCTTCATAATCCCTTACAGGGACATTTCGTTTGAAGTCTTCGTAGTTTTTTATAGCTGAAAAATTATGCTCCTTCCCAAACTTTGTATGGGCTGCTTTTTCAATTAGGTATTGAAAAACGTGGCGCTGCGTTTCACTGGCTTTGCTCGACCATTTTTGTTGTTTGCCAACCACATAAGAGGCAAACGGCTTACTTAGAACCGAACGGATTCCCATTTTACGAATAAAATTAATACAGTATGCAATCTATAAAAAAACTCTTTTAGAACTACTTCAAAGTTGGGCTTATTACCAACAGGATTGTTTAGGAAGGGCAATTACTTTTTGTTTCGTTACTAATCTTATGGATGCTATACATTTAGTTGTATCACCAGCCTTATCTCTCACGTTCTTTTCGGAAGTCTTAGCGACCTTTATGGTTAAAAAGAAAGCAGGCATTTAAACGCATGGAACGGCAAATATTAGACTACTTATTTCAATCGTCTCGCCAACGAGTATAATACAGTTCATTGTTAATAGTAGAAAATATAAGTATTTACGATTTATTGGCTCAATCATAAATTTGGAACTTGCGATTGTATGCATTTGCCTTAGTATCAATCATTACTTTAAAAGCAAGAAACCTGAAATGTGTGGTTAACAATAAAATTAAAAATATTAAGTTAAATAATTGACAATTAGACTTAATATAATAGAATTTTTTATTAATTTTATACAATGTATAAGAAAGTAGTTGCATCGATTTTTCTTTTTTGTATTTTCTCTTTTGCGGTTCACTCACAAAAGTTGGAGACGTTTGTTTTAAATGATTCACAAAAGGATGTTATACTGTATGAATCGCAATTGGAGATCCTCGAGGATTCAAGTCGTAAACTAACGATTGACGAAGTTTCGGCTTCCAACAAGTTTATCCTTCATAAATCACATCCAAAATTCGCTTTTGTAAAAAATACGGATTATGCTTACTGGATTCGTTTTTCGCTCAAAGAAGGCAAAAACTCTAGTAGGAGATGGGTTTTTGAAAACTCGGATCCTCATATCGATCATCTGGAATTTTATTATCAGGATAAATATGGCAAATACAAGTCTTTGGAGGCTGGTTATGCCCAACCTTTTGACTTAAGACCTTACGCACATAAGAATTTTATTTTTGATATTCCTACAGATACCATTGCCCAAAATTATTATGTAAGGGTAACTTCGCACAATCACAATCCCTTTATATTTAAAATACAAAGCGCTAATTATTTTACTTTTTATGCCCTAAACGAATATTATATGTTGGGTATGTTTTATGGAATAATGGCCATCATGGCGCTTTACAATATTCTAATGTATTTTTCCATGAAAGAAAGAGTATACATATTGTACGTGATCTATGTACTCTGTTGTTGCCTGATTTCATTGGCAGAAGACGGTACAGGATTCCAATATATTTGGTCGAATTTTCCTAAGCTAAACAATTGGATTAGTCGTAGTTCACCTTTATTATTAATGTTGAGTTTTTCTGTTTATTCGAAAGCCTTCCTAGAATTAAAGAAAAATTTTCCAAAACTAAATCAGCTGTTAGATATTATAATTGCAGTCTATGTTGCATTTTTTGTAATTGATGTTTCTTGGTTAAATCTTCAATGGAATTTTCCTTTTTATATTATCCCATTTATTATTATTTATATTTCCGCTATCCTTTGTTTACGTAGGGGATTCCGCCAAGCCAGGTATTATCTGGTTGGCTACTCGTTTATGTTTGTGAGTATCATTCTTCTTATTTTTAGAATGAATGGAATTATTCAATGGTCAGATTTATTTACAGTATATTCTTTTAACATAGGACTTGTTTTTGAGATTGTAATTTTGTCGTTCTCCCTTGGAGACCGCATCAAAATTATTCGTGTAGAGCGCGAGAGTGCTCAGGAACAAATGATCGGTCAGTTGCTCGAAAATGAGAAACTAAAAGATAAAGTAAATCGTGAACTGGAATATAAAGTAAAAGAAAGGACGGTAGAGATAGCCGATAAAAATTCTCAATTGGAGGGAATGAATGAGAAACTTCTTCTACAATCGGAGGAGATAACAAGAATGAATTTGCTTTTAGATTCAGACAACCGGAAACTGCAAAATAATGTAAAAGAGCTTGTGAAGGCTCGGGTAATGGTGGAGGAAGTTGATTTTGAAGAATTCAGTAAGATATTTCCAAGCGATGAATATTGTAACCGATATCTGTCCGAACTTAAATGGGATAAAGGATATATATGCCGTAAATGCAATCATACTCGTTTCTGTGAGGGGAAAGATAAATATTCACGTCGCTGTACACGTTGTCGATACGATGAATCGCCTACTGCTTATACAATTTTTCACCGCTTGAAATTCGACGTTGTAAAGGCCTTCTATATGGTATTTTTGGTTTATGCGAACAAAGGTAAAATAACTTCTCTTGAGCTTTCGCAATTACTGAATCTGCGTCAAAGTACCTGCTGGACGTTTAGTAAAAAAGTGGTAAATGCTATGAAGGAAAGAAAGAAGAGTGCGAACGAATCAGATGCTCATGGTTGGTCTCATATCATACTTGATCCAATAGAGAGCGATCAAGTAGTGCCTAAAAGATAATAAAACAGAGTCCCACTTTTAAATTAATGTGACTTTGTTTTATTATGAAAAGTACTAGAATATTTTCTAATTTAGGTGGAGAACTAAACTCTTTTAGAAGTTTCTTTCGTATCCTTTTTCATGTAAGTAGGACATGTATGCTGAGACATGCAAGATGCCAAAAACAATACTGAAGCAAATAGAATAACATATGTAATTTTCATAATATAATTAAGTTTAAGAATTCAATTATTTAAGAAACGAATTTAAGAAATATTTGTTACAATACACATCGTTTTTTTATAAA
>JAYTHK010000041.1:0-1980 GCA_043732665.1 Cytophagales bacterium
TTGTTTAAAATAGTATTTCGAGAAATAAATTTAACAGCTGTATTAACTAAAAGTAACGATATAATTCAAATAATCAAAAAAGGTCTTAAATTCGAATGATTATTTTTATAATCTGTCGAATTTGCCTTTTATGAACCTTAGCCAATCCCAACTCAGAACTGTTCATGTAACCCGTTACGTCACACCTTTGCGTGAAGGGGGCTCATTGCCAGCAATTGTTGAAGCCGACGACGACTTTTTGTATGTGCTCAAGTTTCGAGGTGCAGGACAGGGCATAAAAGCACTTATTGCAGAACTAATTAGTTCGGAAATTGCCAAACTACTTGGGTTGCGTATGCCTGAACTAGTGTTTGCAATCCTTGATCCTATATTAAGTAAATCTGAGGGAGACGAAGAAATTCAAGATCTGCTGCAAGCAAGTGGCGGTCTCAACCTTGGCGTACATTATCTGAGTGGTTCAATTACGTTTGATCCATTGGTAACTAAAATAGAGGCAAAAGTTGCCTCACAGATTGTATGGATGGACAGCCTTATTACCAACGTTGACCGCACCGCTCGCAACACGAATATGTTGATCTGGCACAAAGAACTTTGGCTAATTGATCATGGTGCGGCACTTTATTTTCATCATACCTGGGACAATTGGCAAGAACAATCGTTGAAGCCTTTTGTTCAGGTTAAAGACCACGTATTGTTGCACCAAGCTTCGGAATTAGCGGCGGTTGATGCGGACTTTAAAACAAAGCTTACGAAGGCGCATATCAAAGCCATTGTAGCAACAATTCCTGATGAATGGTTGATTGCAGAAAGCTATGACGAAAGCGCAGAAGACCGCCGTAAAGTATATGCAGGCTTTTTGGAAACCCGTCTCGACAATTCAGAAACTTTTGTAAAATATGCTAACGATGCAAGAGAAGCGCTTATTTGAATATGCCGTAATCCGAGTGGTACCACGTGTTGAGCGCGAAGAGTTTCTCAATATAGGCGTCATCGTGTTTTGTGCCTCACAAAAGTTTTTGCAGCTAAAATTTAATCTTGATGAAAACCGATTGCTTTGCCTTTATGAAAAATTTGATATGGAGGAAGTAAAAGAGTATCTGAAAGCGATTAAATACATTTGTGCAGGAGGAAAAGAAGGAGGAACGATCGGAGAACTCCCAATCGCATCCCGCTTTCGATGGCTTACCGCAGCGCGCAGCACCATTGTACAAGCCTCGAAAGTACATCCTGGATTTTGCGACGATCCAGAAGAGACTTTGGAAAGATTGTATTGTGAGTTGGTTCTTTAAAATTTTAAATTAGAAGTATGAATAGATTTTACTAGATTGTTACTGGTTATAGACTCTGGGAGGACAAAAGAATTTTTTTGAGCCATCGTTTGTGTTTTCACAAATGACGTGTTTATAATCATGAACAAAGTGTTGCATGGAAAAATTTGTTTGTGAGGACACTGGACGCTATTCAGATAAGAGATTTGTTGCAGGAGCGCCACGCAAAGGCTAATTTTTGAGGATGTCCTGTTTGTGGTAAGTTTTTTCATCCATAATAGCCCCCTGCTTTAGCTAGCGACTTGTAACATAATCGTCATTAGGCTTTAGCCAAAATTTATGTTAATTATTTTCGAAAATGGCATGTCTATCTCCGCCAACGAAAACTAAATTATTTCCTTATTTGAAATAGCATTGGAGTGTGGATATAGCACTGAGTATTTGGGGTCTTTTCGCTTTTCACCTCTTACTTTATTCGAGCAAAAAAAAATCCTTCCAAAAACTAAATGGCAGGACTTTCTTTTTTAAATATCCAACTTCACAATGCTTTCCTAAAAGGAATATTGATTTGCTTCTATGAGTGCCGCAGCTATTCTTCTTCGTGCATCTTTGGTGTTAAATGGTGCTGCTTTCGTAAAGCGTTTCACGCCCATCAGCATCATACGTTGCATATCTCCATCAGCCATTGCATTTACGGCATTTTTACCTGCGG
>JAYTHK010000042.1:0-6849 GCA_043732665.1 Cytophagales bacterium
CAGCAGGTAGAAGAATTATATGATTATTATGAAACGATTCTTTCCACCCTTCATGAGCCAATGCTTATCCTTGATAAAGACTTTCGGATCGGATCTGCCAACAAAGCATTCTGTAAAATATTTCACGTAACAGAAGAAGAAAGTCTGGGAATTTCATTGTATAAATTAGGCAATAATCAATGGAATATTCCACGACTACGAGAATTACTTGAAGACATCGTTCCCAAAAATAATCATTTCCAGAATTATGAAGTTGAACTCACCTTTCCTATAATTGGTAAAAAAACGATGCTACTCAACGCACATCGTATTATTCAACAGAGCCTAAAAAAAGAATTAATTGTACTCACTATATCAGACATAACGGATATTAAAAAATTAGCAATCGAACTTCAGGTAAAAGAGAAAAAAGTATTAGAAATACAACTTGAGGTGGAGAAGAAAGCCAATAAGAAAATTGAAGAAAGTAATAGTGAATTGATAGAAGCAAAAAGTAATGCGGAATTAAAAACACAAATAGCAGAAGATGCGGTAAAGTCTAAGCAGCAATTTTTGTCCAATATGAGCCATGAAATCCGTACACCAATGAACGCGATTATAGGATTTACGAATGTAGTGTTAAAAACAACATTAGACGAGACGCAAAAAGAATATATAAATGCCATTAAAGTTTCTGGTGATGCCTTAGTCATTTTGATTAACGACATTCTTGACCTTGCCAAGGTGAATGCGGGAAAGATGACCTTTGAGCAAGTTTCTTTTGATTTATTTACTTCCATCTCTTCCATGCTTCAATTGTTTGAAACTAAAATAAAGGAAAAAAATTTAGAGCTAATTAAGAAATACGACAATTCTATTCCTCAAATTTTAATAGGCGATCCATTGCGTTTGCGCCAAATAATTTTAAATCTGGTAAGTAATGCTGTTAAATTTACAGAAAAAGGAAATCTGACAATAAGTGTTCGCAAACTAAAAGAAGATTCTAAAAAAGTAACAATCGAATTTACAGTTACGGATACTGGTATTGGTATTGCAAAAAACAAATTAGCGCATATCTTCAATAGCTTTGAACAGGCCGCCATAGAAACTTCAAGCTTTTATGGCGGTTCAGGCTTAGGACTCGCTATAGTTAAACAACTTGTAGAACTCCAAGGTGGAACAATCAACGTAAACAGCGAAATAGGAGAAGGTTCTTCTTTTGGATTTGTTTTAAATTTTGATAAAATAAATCCAAAAAAAGACACTAAACTAAACCTGATTAAAGAAAATACCATAGCAGAACCGTTACCAAAAAATGTAAAAATATTGGTTGTAGAAGACGTTCAACTGAATCAACTTTTAATAAAAATAATATTACTCGAATTTGGCTTTGAATTTGATATTGTTTCCAATGGTAAGCTTGCTATTGAAAATTTAAAGAAAAATAACTATGATATTATTCTGATGGATTTGCAAATGCCTGAAATGAATGGATTTGATGCTACAGCCTTTATACGAAAAAAAATGAATTCTAAAATTCCAATCATCGCTCTTACCGCTGATGTTACGGATATGGACATCAAAAAATGTTTAACTGTCGGCATGAATGATTATATATCTAAACCTATTGATGAGAAATTATTATACAGTAAAATCACTAACCACTTAAAAAAATAAGGGCGAGGAATGCTCTCTTAACCTTGCTTTATTAGGGAATTAATGTTCAAATAGATAAATAGGAACAGGGAAATATTTTTCAGCCTTTATTTGGCGAAAAGCAGACCGTAATATTTTTTTTAATAGAGCACAATTTCCATTGAGGGAATTAATCTTAATAGAAATAATAGCAAATATTCCTTATTTGAATAGCATTGAAGACATAAACAACGACCAAAAAGAACCGTATAGCATAGCGAAAATACACTCAACTAGTATCTCTCTTTTTTAATTCCAGTATGTTTCTTAATCATATTTTCTACACTATCCTCCTTATGATTCAAGTATAAGTTTACATGAAAATCATTTAAGTAATCTAGTATCAAAATAACTTCTATTTTTTGTTTTTCGGATAAATTTGCACAAACAAGTGTGCCCACCTTTTGCATGGCTTCAAAGGCTCTGTATATCGTCTTCTCGCCAAGCGCTGTCATCTTTAATAATTTAGAACGCATATCTTCTTTATTGGCATACTCCTTTACATAATTAAGTTTTATTAGCCTCCGCAAAATTTCGGTACCTGACGTAGGTTCAAAAAGATTTATATTAATTACGTCTGATTTTTTTGGCTTCTCCAAATGATAGGTAGCAGCAAGAAAGGTAAACTCATCAAGATTAAGATTGAGAGGAAGAAGCACTTTTTTAGCATACATACGTGCAAATTTATTCATTCTGCCAATGAGCATTCCTACCTGTACATCATTGCTCTTCATGTCTTGATGATGTGTTAATCCCTCTTCGTAAGAAGTCCATTTTTTAAAATATTTTTCTTGCTTTTTTAAAGTAGTTGCAGGAATCTTATCTTTTCCATTCTGCGTCGAAAGCCATTTGCCAAAATCCGACAATTCAGGATTAGGATACAAATTCTCGTACTCTCCCCACTTTTGTATTAAATCAGTTATTTTATTGTAGGACATATCTTAGTTGTTCTTATACAAAAGTAACAACTTTATAAATTAATGCAAAATTGTATCAATTTACTTTTTTTATTACAATATTGTACTAATTTTGACTTTTGAAATACTATTGATAACTATGAGTATTAATACAAATAAAGTTGTAGCCAGAGTTGAAAATGCTTCCAAACGTTATAAGAGTGGGGATGGTGAGATCACGGCTTTATACGAAACTTCGCTTGAAATGAAAAGTGGCGAACTCGTTTTAATAATAGGCCCTTCGGGTTCTGGAAAGACTACACTACTTTCTTTACTTGGGTGTGTCATTTATCCAAGCACTGGAAAAGTAATCGTAGAAGATGCGAATACAACTGGAATGAATGAAGTCCAACTGGCTAAAGTCAGATTGAATTCAATTGGTTTTGTTTTTCAGAATTTCAATCTGATAGCACCGATGAGCGCTTTGGAAAATGTAATGTTTCCGCTGAACCTACAAAAAGTCCCGGCAGCTGAAGCGAAAAAAAGAGCTTTACAAGCGTTGGAAGGTGTTGGGCTATCTGACAGGGCAAGTTTTAAACCCCGACAACTATCGGGTGGACAACAACAACGAGTGGCTATTGCACGTGCGTTGGTTACCAATCCAGCTTTACTTTTGTGCGACGAACCAACAGCCTCATTAGATTCCGTTTCATTAGTTACGGTAATGCAAGAATTAAAAAAACTCGCTCAGCAAGGGAAATCCGTAGCCGTAGTAACGCACGATCCAAGACTTAAAGAATATGCTGATAGAACAATCTATGTTGAAAACGGAAAAGTAACAAACCAATTACCAGCAGACTTACATTAAAATATAAATCAATATGAATTCTATGTTAAAATTTATAAGAATAATTTCTTGCGGACTTTTTCTCTCGGCGACGATGATAAGTTGCGGAGAAAAAAAAGAGGATACAGCAAAAGCTGATTCCTCCACTATTTCTAAAACGCCTCTTTCTCCGGAAATTATAGTTTCCATAGGCAGAATAGAACCTGAATTGAAAATTGTAAAACTTAGCTCAGAAGTGAGTGGTGTTGTAAAAAAAGTAAATTTCCAAGCGGGAGACTCTGTAAAAAAAGGCGATGTTATTATTGAATTGTCTAATGATCTGGAACTTGCTCAACTTGCTTTAAACAGCAGTCAAGTGCAAACAAAATATTCAGACATTGCAGGAGCAGAAGCGAATTTAGATGGTTCTAAAATAAAAATGGAAAATCTAAAAAGCAAGTACGATCGATTGAAAAGTAGTTTTGATAAAGGTGCGGAAACAAAACAGAATCTTGACAATGCGAATACTGATTATCTAGCCTCTCAAAAAGAAGTGGAAAGACTTACGAATGTTGTAATCACTTCTAAAAAACAACAACAGGAATTTATACAGCAATCCGCTTTAAACAATATACAGTTACAAAGAAGATTTATTAAAGCTCCTGCTGACGGTGTTATCTTAATGATGGACATCACTCCTGGCTCCGCAGTGCAAGCCTTAACAAGCTTAGCAGACTTCGCTCCTAACTGCCCTGTGTCTGTAATATGTGAGGTAGACGAATTATTTGCCGACAAAGTAAATCTTGGAGACAAAGCCTATGTACGTTATGCAGGACAAACAGAAAAAATAGCAGAAGGTGAAATTACCTTTGCAGCCCCTTACCTAAAGAAGAAATCTTTATTTGCCGATGTGAGCAATGATATGGAAGATCGTCGAGTAAGAGAGGTAAGAGTAAGGCTTAGCAACGTTGGTAAATTACTATATGGATCAAGAGTAGAGTGCGTAATAATAGTTAAAAAATAAATTTATGTTTAAAACAGCCTACCGCTTCATGGTTTACGACAAGCCCAAATTAGTTGGAGCTTTGGTCGGCGTTGTGATTGCAACTTATCTGATCGGTCAACAAGTTGGTGTATTTACATTTCTTACGAATGCGATGAGATCAATAGCCGACAATACCAAAACAGATATTTGGGTAGTAGATCCATATACTACTAACGTAAACGCTCTTGGGCAAATAGATGTAAGAATAGGAAGAGAAATCGAATCTATCGAAGGAGTCAGAAAAGCTTACCCCGTGGTAATTGCAGGAGGTTCTGCAAAATTTACAAATGGAAAAACATTTGGTGTTACGATAATTGGTTCGCAAGCTCCAGACTTTGTAGGCGGTCCATGGAATTTATACGAAGGTACTACCAAAGATTTATTTCCCGATGGAGCAGTCACCACAGAATACTTCGACAGAAAAAATATGGGAGATGTTGAACGAGGTGACTTTTTTGAAATTTCTGGAAAACGAGTGTACAGTGCCGCTATCACCAAAGGAGTAAGAGGCTTTGGACCTGTATTTGTTTTTACAACACTAGAAAGAGCGCGTTATTTATCTAAAGTATCCAACAATAAAGTAAGTGCTTTTTTACTAGACTTAAACCCAGGAGCAGATTCTATAAAAATTCGCAATGAAATAAATCAAAAAATATTTGGCGTTAAAGCATGGATGCCTAAAGATTTTGCACAGGCTACGCAGGCTACCATATTAGGTTCCAGCGGTATTGCAATTTCTACTTACACACAAGTTTTCTTCGCTGTAATTATCGGTTTTGTGATCGTTGGCTTATCGCTCTACTCAAGTGCTATAGATCGGTTAAAAGATTATGCTACAATGAAAGCAATTGGTGCTAATAATTCTTATTTAAGAAAATTGATCATTACACAAACCTTGATTATCGCAGCAGTAGGATTTGCAATAGGGACTTTCTTTGTGGAAATGTTCCGTTTTGGAATCAGCAAAGCAGGCACAATATTTAATTTTGCCCCTACCACTCGATTAGCTTTTCTAGTAGTAATCCTTATTGTATCAATGACGGGAGCATTGTTTGCCATACGTCGTATCACAAAAGCAGAACCTGCATCAGTATTTAGAAATTAATTTCAGAATAGTATATGAAAAAAATAATATTCCTTCTAACCCTTTATTTAAATGCCCTGAATTATATACAGGCGCAACAATATAGCTTGAAACAAAGTATAGAGTATGCTTTGGCAAATCAGGAAGTACTTAAGAATTTAGATATTGACAGACAATTAGCACAAAAAAAAATAAGTGAGGCTTACACTACTTTGTTCCCACAAATAAAAGGAATTTTAGATGTACGAGACAACTTTATATTACCTACCAACGTAATACCAGCTTCTGCTTTCGGAGGGCCTTCGGGCTCATACAGAGCTGTTCAGTTTGGTCAGCAATACAATGGCACTGCCGCATTAGATGCTTCCTGGACTTTGTACGATCCAACATTTTATCCTTCGTTAAAAGCTCAAAAAATGAATAACGAAGTAGCGGCCAACAATAAAAAGGTTCAAGAAAATAATGTCATCCTAAATGTGAATCGCGCTTACTATTCTACTCTACTTTCAAAAGAAAGAATCTCATTGGCTCAAAGCACACTTACTAAAAATAAAAAAGTGTACGAAGATACTCGTACACTTTTTGAAAATAAACAGTCGCAAGATTTAGATGTAACAAGAGCTGAAATTAATTATAAAAACCAACTACCAGAATTACAAAGAGCGCAGCAGTTATACGAACAAAGTTTATTTATGCTAAAGTATCAAATGGGTTATCCTGCAGATTCCTCAATTGTTTTAACAGATACGTTATTGCTTAAGAGTTTGTCTTCAAATTTACAAGACATAAGCACTACAAGCGAGGCACCAAGCAATAGACCTGAATATAAAACGCTACAATTTCAGCAATCTCAGGAAATGATCAACGTACGCAAATCTAAATTAGCTTATTTACCTACTGTCAGCCTATATGGCTACACTGGAGCACAAGCTTTTCGTCCAAAATTTGATATATTTTCTGGAAGTAGCACTTGGTATGGAGTATCTTATGTAGGATTAAAAGTTGCACTTCCTATTTTTGATGGTACATTAAAACATTTACAAACACAAGAATCAAAGCTTACGTTGAAGAAAAAAGAAAACGAAATAAAGGCATTTGAAAAACAATATTCCTATGAAATACAAAATGCAAAAATAAACGTAGCGAATACTTTATCAAATATTGCTATACGCAAAAATAATATTTCCGCTTCTGAATCTTTAATGAAAGTTACTCAAACCCGCTACAACGATGGATTAGCTACATATAAAGATGTATTGGACGCTGGAAATACGCTTACCGATTCGCAGATCGCTTATTTTAATGCCTTGTATGATTATATTTC
>JAYTHK010000043.1:0-1960 GCA_043732665.1 Cytophagales bacterium
ATAAGCCTTCTATTTCCTATACAGAAACCGATAACGCTTATGTCGAAATAACTGACAACCATTTTTATTTTTCGTTTTCTGAAGACTTCATTTTTACCAGTGAGAAAAGCGGATTCCGCCATATTTACTTGTATTCAAAAAAGACAAATTCGCTGACAGCATTAACTAAAGGCGAATACGAAATAACAGAAGTTTTGGGTATAGACGAGAAAAATAGGGTAGTTTATTTTATTTCGCAAGAAGGCTCGCCCTTGGAAAAACAGTTGTATTCTGTAGATTTTTCTGGAAAGAAAAAAAGGAAAATCACTACGGAGAAAGGCGTTCATAACATCTCGTTTTCGCCAGGTTTTGAATACTATACAGATACATATTCTAACGCGAACAAGCCGTCTGTTGTCGATTTAAAAAAAACGTCTACAGGGCTTTCCGTTCGTACACTTATGGAAAACAAAAGCTTGATTGATAAACTGGAGGAGATTAAACCAAGTAAGATAGATTTTCTAAAATTCACTACGTCACAGAATACGGAGCTTAACGCTTGGATGATAAAACCTATAAACTTCGATACGTCTAAAAAATATCCAGTACTGCTCACTATTTATGGTGGTCCTGGTTCGCAGCAAGTGATTGACAATTGGAATGGGACAAACTATTTTTGGTATCAGCTATTGGCTCAGCAAGGGTATGTCATTGTATGCGTAGACGGCAGAGGTACAGGAGGGCGCGGTGCTGCGTTTAAAAAAATAACGCAGCTAAAGTTAGGTAAATACGAAACAGAGGACCTTATCGAAACAGCGAAATATTTGCAAAGTCAAAACTATGTAGACTCTAGTAGAATAGGTATTTTCGGTTGGAGTTTTGGAGGTTATCTTTCTTCTTTGGCAATTACAAAAGGAGCCGATTATTTTAAAGCGGCCATCGCGGTGGCGCCAGTTACCAATTGGCGGTATTACGACAACATCTATACCGAGCGTTACATGGGACTTCCACAAGACAATGGCAGAGGATACGATGAAAACGCACCTGCGTATTTTGCTAATTTACTGAAAGGAAACTACCTGCTTATTCATGGCACGGCAGACGACAACGTGCATCTGCAAAACACGATTGAGATGCAAAGAGCGCTCATAAATGCCAACAAACAATTTGAGGTGTTTTATTATCCCGATAAAAATCACAGCATTTACGGAGGAATTACCCGCTATCACTTGTATAAAATGATGACAGATTTTATATTGAAGAAATTGTAGTTGGTTTGTAATTGGTAAAAGTGAGAAGTAAGAGAAAGGACAGCTATCAATTAACTGTTATCATAAACACAATAGAATTAAACAGTGTTATATTTGCTTTTTACTTCTCACTTTTTGTCTAATTTAAAAAGTATTTCATAAAGACTTAAACTCAGGAACTCTAAGCTTCTAGTATTTTATTCACTTCTGCTACGAGGTCGTCCATACTTCTGTATTTTTCAAGAGCGATTTTTTTCTCTTGTTTCGATAGCAATTCGCCTATCACAATAATAAGTTCTAGAGGGTCAAGTTCATCGCCAACGAGTTCAGTGTCAAAATCAATACCAGCCATGATCAAATCATTGTCCATACCAATACACCAATTTTCTATGAAGTCTCCTAAAGGAATTTGAACTGGAGTATATCCTTCCCAATCGTCTTTTGCACAAGCCTCCGCAAACGTTTTGTCTGACCAGAAACATAGTACTTCTGCAGGATCTCCTTCGTCGTCTTCGTAATTTATAGAAGACGCAGTGGCAAAACCATCTTCTTTTTCAAGCGCCCAAACCAATTCTGTTTCAATGATTTTAGCTATAAACTGTTCCTGTTTCATAATAAAGTTATTGTCCGTTATACTTACATAATCGTCTGACAAAGATAGTAAGAACTTGCAATAAAGATGTTAGTTTTATTCTCTATCTTTAAGTATGAAAACAATTAATTTAAGTAAT
>JAYTHK010000044.1:0-6783 GCA_043732665.1 Cytophagales bacterium
CAATCTTTTTAAAGAATCTCTTAACGTCACATAATCGGAAAGAATAAAAATAAGGGTGACAAAAGATACGATCGCTTCAAACATAACCAAAATTTCTGCTGGAATTTTTACGGGAACTACATTCGCTACACCCATATTGGTAAACATAAGAAGACTCAAATAAAATAATTTGAAGTATTCTTCTACAACATTAGTTGTATTTTCCAAACCAGTAAAGGAAGTAGGGTCATACGTGTAGATCGATAAATAGTCGAGGGAAAATGAAAATACAATAAGTGAAATATTGGCTGCTATAAAAAGCAAAAAACGATGATAGGGTAAATCTAAATGAGAAATAGTAACAATACGATGGAAACACTTGACTACTATATGCGTGACTTTTAAACTGGAAAATAGAAAAATCAATACAAGACATAACCATTTCGGGGCTCCGTAGTTCAGAAGAAAATACTCTGCCATACCAAGCAAGAATACCAGTAAAAAACCAACAATCACTTCTTTGTACTTCATAATCATGCCTTTTAAAACGTTTCGAATTTAAAATATTTTCGTTTACTTTTCAAAAAAGAAGCGGGGGGAGCAAATTTTTTAAATAATTTGGCTTTACCCTTCAATGTCTTAACTTTGGACGACGACATGGAAAAGAGTATCAAAGTTTTTGCCCCTGCCACCGTTGCCAATGTAACTTGTGGTTTTGATGTATTAGGATTTGCAGTAGATAATCCAGGAGATGAAGTGGAATTGAGGTTAAAGGCTACGCCGGGCATCACGATATCGGCCATTACTGGTGACGAAGGAAAACTTACTAAAGATCCGGAATTAAATACGGTTGGGGTATCCATTATTCGATTACTTGCAAAATTGGGTTCCAAACAAGGGCTGGATATAAAATTACATAAAAAAATGCCTTTGGGCAGTGGTCTTGGTTCAAGTGCCGCCAGTGCTGTAGCGGGTGTATTTGCTGCCAATCAGCTGCTTGGTTGTCCGCTGAAACAAGAGGAGTTGCTTCCTTTTGCAATGGAGGGAGAACGCATCGCTTGTGGTTCTGCACATGCCGACAATGTAGCGCCGTCATTATTGGGTGGATTTGTGATCGTGAGAAGTTACACACCGCTCGATGTTGTAAAAATTCCTACACCAAAAGATCTTTTTGCCACCATTATCCATCCGCATATAGAAGTGCGTACAAAAGATGCCCGAAGCATTCTTAGAAAAGACCTTTCGCTGCACGATGCTATCAAACAATGGGGTAATGTAGCCGGACTTGTCGCTGGCATTATTACTTCCGACTATGCATTGATCGGTCGTTCTATGGACGATGTAGTGGCAGAGCCTTACCGCTCCATGCTTATTCCCGGTTATTATGATGTGAAACAAGCTGCGATGGATGCTGGAGCATTAGGTGGTGGTATTTCAGGTTCTGGACCTTCTGTTTTTGCGTTAAGCAAAGATGAAAAAACTGCTAAAAAAGCTGGCGTAAATATGGCTAAAGTCTTCAATGCGCTTGGTATTGGAAACGAAGTATACGTATCGCGCATCAACAATGCTGGACCACAAATAATAGGCTAATATTATGTTAATCATGAATTGACGGATATAATTTTTTAGTTTCACCCTTGCTTGTAAATGGCCAATTTATTTTACTGTTTTTATTATTTCTGTTTTGTTGCTAAGCGTCAACTTCTTCGGTTATTTTTTCATTTAATAAATGTGTCTGTTCAAACATTGGCCATTTAATCCCTATAGTTCTATTTCAGCCATACTCAGCCAACTGCCGTGTTTTGGGTATATACAAATTCAAACCTATCCCATAGACGTTTAGCTTCATGAGGCTCGAATGTTTCGTAAAAATAGGATGGTGAGTTGGTTATAAAATTATCTACTGCCAATGTTATCTTTTCTGTTTTCAGATAATGGTTGTCAGCTATTTCTTTTATAAACATAGCCTAATCTTTTCTTGTTTTAAATTCCGTTACCATCATGATCCGATTTCCTTTTAATGGTTCATTTGCCATAAATATATTTACTACCCCATATTGCTCACGTATTCCTACTCCACTCTTGCTTCCTGTCTAGGGTTCATTGCCAAGGATGGTCTTGCCTTTTATATTAATTGTTTAGGCGATTCATCCAATACAAACCATTGGAAAATCTCTGTCGTAAGGCCTTTTGTAGACATTTAACACACGTTCCATGTTCGCCTCAAATGCTCCATTTTTTTCAGATGGAATGGTCCATCTTTTTATTTTCCAAGGCTTAAGTTCATTTTTTAAGATGTTTCCCACGGTTAAAGGAGAGACATTTTCAACGTAATTTAATTCTATCCTCTTATTGGCCAATAAACGTAATGACCATCTAGCAAATCCTTTTGATGGAGTACTGCAAAATAGTGTTACTAATTTCGTTTCAAAATTCCCATCTGTCTTTCTTTCGTAAATAAGTTGTGTAGCACACCTTTTAAGCGAAGATTCAAACCCCTCTTCAATAAATTTCCTTGGCTTATTATTAGAAAGCCAAGGAAACAAACAAACTAAAACTAAATAATAATTCTTTTAGAACTTAGTGTATAAGGATTTATTTCATTAACGTACTCTTCATAAACGTTGTCGAACAGTAAACGTATTTCTCGCTCACTCACTGCAGGCACTGCAAGATGAATAGAGCTTTTCTCTTCGTTGTAGGAGATGTGATTTTTAAGCAGCAGATTTTTACTCATGACAACAAACAATCGTTTTGTATCAATATATTCTTTCAACTCAAATGATAATTTATTCCCAAAGCCATTTGAAAAATAACGAAGTGCATTGAAATAACTTTTACTTTCTGGCAAGCCGGTATACTGTACTTTTTTTATATATTCTTTTGACTTCAACCAACTAGCAAGCGTCTCCGCTGTTTTAGATCTAAGAAGCACTTTCTCTTCGCTCTCTGCGATGGATTGAACGAGTTGAGAAGTATATATATGGAATTCAATATTGTGCTTTACTTTATTTCGATATCCCTTCAAATAATAAAGAATCGAAGAAGCTTCTTCCAATGGTTGTTTCCCCACGAAAAGACTTCTTGGATAAATAGAATAATCTTCAATAAGATCTTCTGCTTTCAAGTGTAGGAATTTTTTGCGCCAATTAAAGGGTTTTCCTTCTACAATAAAGGCATTGAAAAAACCATACTCTTCCTGCAACCATTCATTCGTATTTTCAATCACGATATGGGCGCCGAGTTCGATGGGCTTTATAAGATAACCAGAGCCTCCAGATGTATTGTCTACGATCACAGGAATCTCTTTTTCTTTAGCAAAAGAGATTATTTTATAAAAATCAGGAATATTAATATATTCTTTACTTATCGTTTCAAGGTAAATAAATTTTGTATTTGAATCTATCAGAGACAGGAACGTTTTTAATTCCCCATCGTCTGATATCCTTACCTCGATGCCCCTGCTATTTAACGCTTCTCTATTTTCCGAATACAGTTCAAAGGAATTAAAGGTCACAATATTGTCTCCCTTCTTCAAGAGATTTTTAAAAATTAGCGCTCGTATTTCTTTTAGAGAGTGCAGCGCCAATGCTTCTTTCCCGATTTCCTTCTCTGCAATTTTTTGTTCGTAATAAGATATAATCGAGTTTCCTGCAACCCTAACGTCTCTCGCTCTTTTCGATTCTTTTTTTTCGAAATCGTCAACAAGAATCCTAGGAATATTTTCAGAATAGAGGTGCAGACTCTCTGCAACTATGTCATTATAAGAAAAAGCAAACGTTGTCATAAGCGTATAAGTTTAAAAATTTATTTATAAGAAAATAATAACATACGATTCCTAGAATAGAAATCCACAAGACTTACAACAACGTGCCCTCGAATATTTTTTATAATAGCCTTGAATCTTAAAAATAGGTTTAGTGGATTTCATCGCTCAGAAAATTGAATAACTAATCGACTAAAACAGGTTTTTTGTTTTCAATTTTTATTTTCTCAAATGCTTGTTCGAAATCATCTTTGATGTCTTCTATATGCTCTATCCCCACAGACACACGCAACAGACCAGGGAGTACTCCTGCAGTTTTTTGTTCGGCTTCTGTAAGTTGCTGATGCGTAGTAGAAGATGGATGAATGATAAGCGTTTTAGCGTCTCCAAGATTTGCTAAGTGTGTAGCCAATTTTAGGCTGTTTACAAATTCGTCTGCTTTTTCTCTACCTCCTTTTATAGAAAAGGAAAGTACTGCCCCAAAACCATTTGTAAGGTAGGTCTTGGCTAAGCTGTGATAAGGACTTGTGATCAATCCTGGATAATTTACACTTTCTACTTCTTCTCTCGCAACAAGCCAATTAGCCAATGCCAACGCGTTGTCTACATGTCTCTGAACCCGCAGCGAGAGCGTTTCTAATCCTTGCAGTAACAAGAAGGAGTTAAACGGACTCAAGGCAGGACCGAAATCGCGAAGTCCTTCTACTCTTGCGCGTATGATAAATGCAATATTCCCGAAAGGTCCTTTGTCTCCAAATACTTCCCAGAATTTCAGTCCTTGATAGCCTTCAGAGGGTTCGGTAAACTGAGGAAATTTTCCATTGCCCCAATTATAATTCCCTCCGTCTACTATTACGCCACCGATAGTGGTGCCGTGGCCACCAATCCATTTAGTAGCAGACTCTACTACTACGTTTGCTCCGTGTTCCAATGGTTTAAATAAATACCCTGCCGCTCCAAAGGTATTGTCTACGATTAGGGGAAGGTCGTATTCTTTTGCTAAGGTGGCGATGCGGGAAAAATCAGGAATATTAAAGCCTGGGTTTCCAATGGTTTCCAAATAAATAGCTTTCGTCTTATCGTCAATCAATTTTTCGATTTCATTTACATTGTCTCCTTTTGCAAATTTCACATTAATGCCAAGTCTTTTGAAAGAGACTTTAAACTGATTATAAGTACCGCCATATAAATAAGAGGTCGTGATAAAATTATCACCCGCCTGTAGAATATTGTTTAATGCGATAAATTGTGCAGCTTGTCCAGAGGCTACTGCGAGTGCTGCTACTCCACCTTCTAAGGCCGCTATTCTTTTTTCGAAAACATCCGTCGTAGGGTTCATGATCCTGGTGTATATGTTTCCAAATTCTTTCAACGCAAACAGGTTGGCTCCGTGTTCAGAATTTTTAAAAGCGTAAGAAGCAGTCTGATAAATAGGTACTGCTCTCGATTGAGTAGTAGGGTCAATCTCTTGACCTGCATGAAGTTGAAGAGTTTCGAATCTAAGTTTTGTAGTTGCCATAATCGTATGTATATTTTAATTGTATACTATCTATATAGACAAAGTTATGTATTGGGCTTTCTAAAACAAGAGAATTTTACTTTTTATCCTACCACTAACTGCGGCATGGATGAATATAGTGTTGGATAATGCTTTCCATTAGAGGCCTTTTAAAGGTAACGGACAATCTTTATTTCTAAAATAATAAACAAAAAGAATTTCCTTTTGAAGTAAGACAGAGTCTTTACTCAAAAGGAAATATACCGAGCTAAAGCGGAGATCCGTGAATTGGAACAATATTAACGTTAAAAGGCAGTACAAAAAATACTGACATATCAGTATTTTTCAAAAATTACATGCCTTTATCAAAATCGAAATTTCAACCCCAAGCATTCTCAAACGTAAAATGGCACAAACCAAAAACGATCTAGACGGATTCCATAATCAATTTTTACAAACCGTGGAAAAATTCCTTCCTGAAAGGTATTTTCAAAAACACCTTTCAGAATCGAAAAAGTTTGAACTGTTTGACAATCCTCAATTTCAATTACTTCTCAGCTATTATCGGCGTTTTCAACAACGTACAAATGCGTTATGAATTTATAAGTGACAACATCGAGGCTATAACAGGCTATCCGACCGAATTATTTAAAGGTCCTGATAGCATGAGAAATGTGCTTTCAACTTTTTATCCCGAACACGCTGCCGTTTATTCAAATCAAATTTTTCCAATTATCTACGAGCATTTTCAAACCCACGCCGCAAGTCAGAAAATAAAAGAATTTAGTTTTAAGGCGTCCTTCAAATTGGTAAAAAAAGACAAATCCATCATTTGGTGTATGCAGCAGCTAAGTGTTATAGAAAAAGACGATCTGGGTTTTCCGCTGCCTATCCTTTTACTTATGTCAGACATTACAAATCTAAAGAAGGATGCTTCTCCTGATATTGTAATCACACGTAAAGATGAAAACGGTGTTTTTCAGCCATTCTATGCGGCTACATTTCCTTCTTTGGAACAAAGCATACCTTTTACGAAAAGAGAATTTGAAATCCTGCACCTTATTCTGTAAAGGAAATCCCAGTCATGAGATTGCACAGCTTTTATTTATAAGAGAAAACACCGTCAATACGCATCGCCAAAATATGTTGAAAAAATCGAATAAGAAAAATACCGCTGAACTTATTTCTTATTTGAGGAGTACGGGGATTTTAAGGAGAGCTAACATACAGTTGCCACCCGAAAGATATAAGCGTCTAGTTTTTTATATAATTTTGTTCACAATATTCATACTTAGGGATAGAAGAGATTGGATATTATCATATAAGTAACTAAATTTCAGCTTTATAATTTTATGGGAAAGAGTTGTGACAGCAATTTAGCACGATAGTTGTAAGTGAAATAAACCGAAATAAAAATTGAAAAACGATTTTAATAACCTTAAATAACGCTTATTGAGTATGAAAAATCTTCTATTTATTATAGTGATGGCCTATCTGCTGATGGTATCTTCACTAACGCTGAAAGCACAGGATGGCGTTC
>JAYTHK010000045.1:0-19261 GCA_043732665.1 Cytophagales bacterium
AGCGTGTTTAGGATCTTCTTTTTTTATGGCCTGAACAACGGTTTCTAAAAATTTAGCGTACGCTTTTTTTTCAGGATCTGTAGCAATATTTAATGTGACTTCATTCCCAACTCCAAAAAATAAAACTGCGGGGTGGTCTTTGTATAACTTTACAGTTTCCAATGCTCCATCAAACATATCTTGCATTCCCTTTTTATCTAACAAATAATTAAAACTATCGTCGCCTTCCATTCCCGCCCTTCCATGACGCATCCACAATCCGACCATCACTTTAATACCATAGGCATTGGCACTGTCCAGCAGAAGTTTCGTTTCTTTACCCGCTCCCCAAGTTCTAATGGTATTTACGCCCATAGATTTTAGGTCTTTCATATACATGCCTATATTATCCTTTGTAAAAGGTCGTCCAAATGTGGCTCCTTTTACAGCAAAGGGTTTTCCATCTACGAATAGCTTCCATTGGCCATTTACTTTTTTCACTATCGTTTCCGAAGCATTTGACAGCTGAAAACAACATACTAGAATAGAAATAAGAAAATATTTTTTCATAATAACCGATAATTATACATTACTAAATGAATATGTTCAATCTAAATTTAATTACAACCATTCTCGTGTTATTTATACCATAAAGGAAGTCAAAGTTGTAATTAAAAAGCTTTACTTGTACGTTTAGAAAACATTAAAATAGTGCATTTATATATAAAAAAAGCTTTTTTAATATATAAATAACAATTTCACATTCCCTATTTTTCAACTTACTTCAGTAGAAATTAAGGTACCATATTTTGCAAAATAAGAATCTCCTATACACGTATTATTAACCATCATCTACTCAAAATTTAAAATGATGTGAATAAATAAGAAGTTTCCCAAAAATAAGATTATTTCAATTAAAAATATAATTGCTATATAACTGCCTATTCAACTTAAATAATTGTTTGTAAGTTATATTAAAGATTTAAAAATGTCAACTAAGCGTATATAATAGTCTCAAGTAAAATTTTCTCCCTAATAATTAATAGAAAAATCTTATTTAATATTCTTTTTATTATAAAAAATATACGTATATGTACTTAATTAACGATTAGCAATGTAATCAAGAGACTTATTCTATATTAAATTACACTATGAGATCTTTACTGTTTATATTCTCCTTTTTATTATTAGCGGTTTCAGCAGAAGGGCAAGGAAGTTACCAACTAAATGGATCTACTGTTGATCTTGGGGGAGGCACCTATCAATTAACCCAAGCTGTAAATTCCGAATTTGGAACTGTTTGGTACAAAATACAACACGATATAAACAAGCCGTTTAACGTTCAGGGGCAGATGAATTTCGGAGCTGATCCTGGTGGAGCTGATGGAATCGCTTTGGTGATGCAAACTAACTGCCTAAGCGTAGGTGGTAGTGGCGGTGGACTAGGTTTTTCTGGTATAACGGGACAATCTTTTGAAATCGAATTTGATACCTATCAAAATACTGCTGGATCTGGAAATCAAGACAACAAAGATCCTGCATTCGACCATATTGCCGTTGAAAAAAATGGATATGTGGTACATGATGGAACTGCTAATGCGCTTACAAAACCGATACAAATGGATCCTGTTCTAACGAGTGTAAAAACAGGGGCATGGTATGATTTTCAAATCAACTATAATCCAATTACAAAAGAACTTCGAGTGTTTTTTCATGGCGTTCTCAGAGTAGATACTGTTTACGATATAGCGGCCAATGTTTTCCCTGGAAAGCAATATGTTTATTGGGGTTTTACCAGCTCTACTGGTGGATTCAATAATATACAGCAAATAAGCCTTAACGGTACTTTGACCACTCATGCTATAAAAGATACTACAATTTGTTCTGGTTCTATGCCTGTGACGCTTCCTCCGCTTACCTCTCTTCGAGGAACTAATTTGGCACTTAATAATCCTGTGTACGCATCTAGTGGGGGATCAAATATAGTTCAAGCGTTAGACGGCAACCAAGGCAGCCGATGGGAAAGTAGTTGGGGTATAGATCCTCAGTGGATTTATATAGACCTTCAATCGCCTGTAGATATAGACAGTGTCACATTAGATTGGGAAGGTGCTTTCGCTACTGCTTATCAGCTTCAAACCTCTAACGACGCTTCCTCTTGGACTACCGTATTTTCGACCATTACCAATCCAGGGGGACATAATAAAATTGTATTTAGCGCTTCTAATATAAGGTATGTAAGAATGTATGGAACGGCAAGATCACTTTCGTCTTATGGCTATTCTATTTGGGAATTTAAAGTGTACGGTCAACCAAAATATTTATGGTCGACAAACAATGGTACAAATTCTACCATCAGTCCTAATATTTATAGTCCTTCTGTTACATTAACCCCTATTTCAACTACAACCTATAGTGTTATAATCCCTGACCCTTGTGTAGGTTATACTACGTTAACTACAACAGTTACTATAAGCTGCCCATCACCTGTAAAGTTAATTAACTTTCAGTTGCAACCAGAAAATCTAGGAATACTCGTAGAATGGAGTAGCGCTTTCGAACAAAACAGTAATTATTTTGAAGTGTTGAAATCGAAAGATGGCATCCATTTTTATTCAATAGGAACGGTAAGTGCTGCTAGAAATAACAACACCATACATACCTATAACTTTCAGGACAATGAAGTTAATACAAGCATTTCCTATTACAAACTTGCTACTATCGACAACGACGGAAGCAAAGAGGAAAGTGAAATAAAATCTATCCAACCCAACACGGCAAAGGCTTTTGTACTATCACCCGTTTTTGAAGAAGGAACATCTCTTGTTGTAAATGAAAAAGTAGATTATATCCAATATTCGATATTCGACATGATTGGTAGAGAAATAATCTCCAACAAGTACATACAAAATCCATCAGATTTATTGCCAATAGGACAAGACCTAGCGCCTGCTTGCTATCTTTTAAAGATAAATACGAACGTATATTCTGAAACGATAAAAATTTGTAAAGTGAAGTAATAATAACTTCGTAGAGACGCATCATAATGTGTTTCTACGAGGGTTAATAATTTATTTCTACGCAGTTGCCTGTTTATTAATATACCTTACCAACATTCGTTTTGCAACAGGCAAAATAGCTTCCTCAAAAGGATAATTTACTTTCGCATCAATAAGGTAAGTAGCAGGGTTCGCCATTTTCTTATATTTTTTTGTCATATATACTTTTATAGATTCGAATGTATTATGAATACCTTTGTCTACGATCTCTACAAAATGAGTATGAATTCCCCTGTATTTTTCTTCTGCACTTTCAAACAATGTTATTTCATATTCATATACCTTAGCTTGGTGGATATTATCAACATAAAAAAACAAATATCCGTTATCATGACTTAAAGAGATTAGTCCAACAGGCGCAATGGACATACTGTACTCGATTTCTTCGTAGATATCTTTGCCTTCTGTAAGGTAATTTTGAAACACCGAAATTGAATATTCCATAATTTCTTCCAACTCCAACATTACAATATCGTCTTTGATAATCTCTTTATACATCAGTGTAAGTTTTTCAAAGTCCGCTCCCGAAAGTTCTTTAGGAAAATTTTCATTTATCAGATTTTTATTCTGTTTTATGCTAATAATATTTCGGTAGTGAAACAATAGATCAGAAAAAACGGGATATAATTTTCTATTGTTGAATTCCTTCTTCACTCCTTGCAGATAGCCGAGAAGTAGGTATTTTTTGTATTCAAAATCAATTAGCCCTTCCGTGAGCCAGTTTTTATTCAACTCTTTCATAGTAGTTCCGTTTTATTTAAAAAGAGAATATATAGAATTATTACGAAAAAATAAAGGATTTAGTTGAAAAATATAATTAAGATTTATTAGAAAATACTGCTTACTTATTTTACCGCATCGAATTTTCCAGTATTCTCATCTCCATGATGGGCGATATTTTTTCATACAAAACGTTGTATACCGACTTGGTGATTGGCATACTGACGTTGTATTTTTTATTTAATTCGTGCACACAACTTACTGCAAAATAACCTTCCGCTATCATATTCATTTCTGCCATAGCCGCTCGCACCGAATAACCCTTGCCAACCATATAACCAAGTGTTCTATTTCTACTGTATGGAGAATAACTCGTAACCAGCAAGTCTCCTAAATAGGCAGAAGCGTACATATCTCTTTCGCCAGGATGTACTGCATCTATAAACCGTTTTATCTCCTGCATCGCATTAGACACCAGTACCGCCTGAAAATTATCGCCATAATTTAATCCTCGCGCTATGCCACAAGCCAAAGCGATGATATTTTTCATTACCGCACAATACTCAATCCCATATAAATCCTGTATTACAGAAGTCATTACAAAACGGCATCTTAATAATTGTGCAATTTTCTCAGAAACAATTGTGTCGTTTCCTGCAATCGTTAAATAAGATCTCTTCTCTAGTGCAATCTCCTCCGAATGACAAGGTCCGGCTATTACACATAAGTTTTTGGGAGAAATTTGAAATTCTTTTTCTACAAAATCAGTAACCAATAAATTTTGAGAAGGCACCATTCCTTTGATTGCAGAAATGATAATTTTATCCTTCAAGTCTTCTGGCTTTAAACCATTTAACACTTCTTCAATAAAAGCAGCAGGAACCACCAGAATTACTATCTGTACCCCATCCAGCGATTTTTTTAAATCAGTAAGCGGTTTTACTTTTCTTAAATTAATTTGAATATTGCTTAGGTAACGAGGGTTTTTGCCAAACTCTTTTATGTGTTTGACATAATTAACGTCTTTGAGCCACCAATTTATTTTTACATTATTTTCGCTCAATATCTTCACCAGAGCAGTAGCCCAGCTTCCTCCGCCTATTACAGCAATTTTTGTTGGTTCTGATATTTTTTGCATTCGTATTTAAACTATTAATTTTGTACTTTCGCTTTAGGGTTCTAAGATATATAAAACTAATCTATAATTGAAATTTCTTAAATGAACTATCTGTTCTACAATAATCAAATTATTCCTGAAAATAGTTTTATTATAAGCCCTAGTAACAGGGCTTTTTGCTATGGAGACGGTCTTTTTGAAACAATGATTTTTCGAGAAAGTGAAATTTTATATCTTAACGATCACTTGTTGAGACTATCCGAAGGGCTCAAACAATTGGATATCGAACTTCCTTCAAGTCTTTCTAAGGAAGCGATTATAGAAAAAGTAGCAGCCCTCGCCGATAAAAATAATTTACACCATAATGCGAGAATCAAGCTTCAGATGTGGAGAAAAGAAGGAGGCTTGGTTACTCCTGAATCTTCTGAGGCAGAATTTATTATTACAATTTCTGAGTTAAAGAAACCTCAGGAAGTAAAAAAAATTGCTTTTGTATCTAACAACATTAAACTTCATTTTGGTAATCTGTCGAAGTATAAAACCTTGAATTTTATTTCGTATATACAAGCGGGTATTGAAAAGAAAAAAAGAAACGCAGACGAACTGATTTTAACAGATCAAAAAGGCAATATCGCCGAAGCGTCCTCTTCCAATATATTTTGGAGTAAATCGGATACGCTTTACACACCTTCACTTGAAACAGGATGTATCGAAGGAGTGATGAGAAAACAAATTATCCGATTCTGTGATTCAGAAAACATTAAGGTAATAGAAGGCTTTTTTTCCTTGGCAGAATTACAAACAGCAGAATTGGTCTTTACCTCTAATGTAAGCGGATTGAGCTTGATTGAAAATCTCAACGATAAAAAAATAAATACAGAATACACTATTTATCAAGCTATAAGAATCGGCTTAGATTTATTGTAAATCTATGACCTCAACGAATAAGTCTATTTCTAATTCATATAAATTGAGTAATCTATATATTTTTACTTTTTCCAATAACGAGTTTCCTTCTGAATAACATCTATTAGCAATTATCGTTCAGAAGGAAACTCGTCACTACGATGGGATCAGAATTGAGCTAAAAAGAAATTTTTTAATTTAGCAGTACCTAATACTTTCCATCTGTAAAAGGCTCTTTTAAAGAATTTCCATCTTTACTAAAAAAGATCTCCATAATTCGTTTCGAATCGTCTTGTTGGGTGAACGTAATCTTACAATTACTGTTGTCAACCCATAAAAAGGCGACCGTTTTTTCATTCAAATCTTTAGCAAATATTTCAGTTACTAAAGTGTCTGTCTGACCAAAACCATTAATTATAATAGTGGATTGGAAAGGGTCGAAAGACGTTTCTCTTTTTCCCGATAATTTTATTTGGTTTAATTTGTCAGAAGACTCTGAAACCAATTCTTGTGTTTTTGTAACGCCACAAGAAAGCACAATAGAAGCTACCAAAATGCATAGAAAATAACAGATTATCTTTTTCATAAAGTTAAGAATAAGGCTTAGTTTATCTAAACATAATGAAAAAGGCTGATATTCAATATTTTTATACTTATTAAATAAACTATTTTAGCAAATGAATCGTTTTGGTTAGATAGTAAATAATCTTTAACCAATTAAAACCGAACAACCAATTATGAAATTAGTCTTTGCATGTTTAATGCTGTTTTTTGCAACAACCCAAATAATAGCGCAAGATTCCAGTGCGGTAGCTCCAAATTTTACACTCTCCGACGTAGATGGAAATAAAGTATCCCTTTCCGATTTTAGAGGCAAAGTAGTATACATCGATTTTTGGGCTACTTGGTGTGGTGCTTGCGTAGAAGAGATTCCCTATTCTAAACGTCTCAATGAAACCTTTAAGGGCAATCCCAATATTGTATTTGTAAACATTTCCTTTGATCAAGACATAAATAAATGGAAGAAAAAGGTAAAATCGAAAAAGTTGTTAGGCGTACAACTGATTTCGCCAGAAGGCTCTTCGTCTTTGGTGATGAGAGACTATAACGTAAGGTATATTCCTACGTTTGTGCTGATTGGAAAAGATGGAAAGATTATAGACGCACAAACTAAAAAGCCTAGCGATGAAGGCACAGTAGAATATCTCAATGAGGTTTTAGCTAAGTAGCGTTCTATACTGCGTTAGATTAGTAATTTTATTTAGTTTTAAAAACTAGTATATTTAGATTCATAAAATTGAACATTTTTTCATAATCATGAACATAAAAAGAGTAGTAAAAATAGTATGGATTTTATTTGGGACGGGTTTTTTATTTCTACTATTATTTATAGTATCAATAAATTATAACTTCTTTAATTTGTATGGAGAATCTCCAAGTCTAGAAGTGCTGGCAGATCCCAAAAGTGCCGTAGCGACAGAAGTATATTCGTCCGACGGAAAATTACTAGGAAAATATTACTATAATTTTAACCGTACACCTGTAACATACGATGAGCTTCCTAAAGTCATAATAGATGCATTGCTGGCTACAGAGGATTCACGTTTTTATAACCATTCAGGAATCGACAGTAAAGGTATTGTAGCGATAATCCCTTCTCTTCTTATCGGAAAAAAAAGAGGTTCAAGTACACTTACGCAACAGTTGGCAAAAAATCTATTTTATCTGAGAGAAGCCGAAGATTATAAAGGCATAATACATGGAGTAGTTATTGATAAACTGAAAGAATGGTTTGTAGCTGTCAAGCTTGAGCGTGCTTATACAAAGAAAGAAATAATAGTAATGTATTTGAATACCGTTGATTTTGGAAACAACTCTCACGGAATAAAGAATGCAGCAATCCGATATTTTGACAAAGACCTTGAAAATATAAAACTAGAAGAAGCCGCAATGCTCATAGGACTGTTGAAAGGTCCTTCTGTTTATAACCCAAGAAGAAATGCAGAGCGTGCCTTAAACAGAAGAAATACCGTACTTTCTCAAATGGTAAAATATGGATACTTAAGTACTGTTGAGTACGATGCAGTCTCTGAAAAACCTTTAATACTGCACTTTACCGCTGATGGCGACAATTCGGGATTAGCACCTCATCTAAGGGCTTATCTAAAACCTTATTTGAAAGAATGGTGTAAAAAAAATGACAAGTCTCTTTATTCAGACGGCTTGAAAATATACACGACCATCGACTCTCGCATGCAGCTCTATGCGGAGCAAGCAGTAAGAAAACACATGGCCTCGTTGCAAAAAGAATTTTTCACTCATTGGAAAGGACGAGCTCCCTGGACGGACGAAGAGCACAAAGAAATAAAAGGATTTATAGAAAAAATGGCTCGTCGTTCTGATCGGTATTTAGAACTAAAAGAGGAGTTTGGAGACGATGACAATGCGATTTTTGCAGCAATGAAAGCACCTTCGAAAATCAGAGTATTTACGTATCAGGGAGAAAAAGATACGACCATGAGTTACTGGGATTATTTAAAATACTCCCTTCATTTTCTCCATACTGGATTTGTTTCTATTGAACCTAAAACTGGCTATGTGCGTGCTTGGGTAGGCGATATAGATTTCAAATACTATAAATACGACCACGTAAAACAAGGTATACGCCAGCCAGGTTCTACCTTTAAACCATTACTTTATTCTTGCGCTATGGATGTAAATGGACTTACGCCAGATAGCAAAGTAATGGATGCTCCACAAACATTTACGTTACCTGACGGTAAAACATGGACTCCTAAAAACAGCGATGGGAAATTTAAAAACGATTATCTTACGCTACGACAAGCTTTGGCAAAATCGGTAAATTCGGTAAGCGCTTATTTAATTAGCAATCTGGCTCAAAACAATGGAGGTCCTGAATTATTGGTCAGTTATGCAAAAAAAATGGGAATAACCAGTCCGCTAGATCCAGTGCCTACATTATGTCTTGGAACAAGTGATGTATCTGTTTTTGAACTTACAAATGCCTATTCTGTATTTGTAAATGGAGGTGTATGGAAAGAACCAGTTATGCTGCTGCGTATTGAAGATAAACATGGAAACACGTTAGAAGAATTCAGAAATGAATCACGTCAGGTAATCAACGAGCAAACTGCTGCTTATATGGTGGAACTGCTTAAAGGTTCTGTGGAAGAAGAAGGTGGGACGTCTGTTTCGCTGAAGTCGGTGTACAAACTACCTTGCGAAGTAGGGGGGAAAACAGGTACCACTCAAGGCTCCTCTGACGGTTGGTTTATTGGAATAACGCCAGAACTAGTTTCAGGCGCTTGGGTAGGTGGAGAAGAGCGAAGTATTCGTTTTAGAAGTATGCAGTTTGGACAGGGAGCAAAAATGGCACTTCCCATTTTTGGCTATTACATGCAAAAAATTTATGCGGATAAAACATTACAGTATAACTACACATTTGATGAGACCATTATTCCTATTAAGGATTCTATTGATAATCACAATGGCAACGGTGACAAGGATGTTAACAATAAGCCGCCTGAAATGTAAACATACGCTTGAATGTTAGTTGCATCGAAATTGCCTATAAGGTAATGTGAGTTAAGAACAACGAAATAAAAGCACGCTACTTTGATTACCATCCGTCTTTCCCTAGCAGTGGTACAAATTTAAAAGCACCAAATTCTTCTCTTCTAAATTCATTCTCCGAAAGACGTGTGATGCGAAGCATTGTTTGATTTTTATCATCTCCTACTGGAATAACGAGTTTGCCCCCTATTACTAATTGATGAATTAATTTCTCTGGAATAGATGGTGCTCCAGCAGTAACGATAATTCTGTCAAAAGGAGCAAAAGAAGACAATCCAAGGCTGCCGTCTCCGTAGAAAAAATTAATATTCGTGAGTCCTGCGGAACGTAAAAAAGTAGAGGTCTTTGTATACAGCTTTTTATTATATTCAATGGTATATAATTTTACTTGAAGATGGCTTAGCACACAAGCCTGATAGCCAGAACCTGTGCCGATTTCCAGCACTTTCATATCTTTTTTAATCTCTAATAATTGCGACTGAAAGGCTACCGTATAAGGCTGTGAAATAGTCTGCCCCTCTCCTATTGGAAATGCTTTATCTTGATACGCTTGTTCTAAAAAAACCCTCTCTAAAAAAACATGTCTTGGTACAGAATCTATTGCATCCAATACTTTTGCATCCGTAATTCCTTTTTCTTTCAGTATACGAACCAATTTTTTTCGCAGTCCTTTTTCTCTGTACCCGTCTTGAAACATTTATTGAAATAATTTAGGTATAAACAACGTTTGTATATAATTCATTAAAAGTCTACAAGCATTTAATCAAATGGCTTGCAGACTTCCGAAGTCATTATTTTTCCAATACCTCCGCTTTATAAATAAAATACTTCGTATCTCCATTCCAAGGAAACGCATAATATCTTTGCTTATACGATAATTTTATTCTGTGGCCGTTCAACATCGCTTTTTCCATCGTAGCGATAACTTCTTTTTCACTATCCAGTACGGAAAAAATAAATAAATTAGCGGAAGCACTTGCGGCTGCCTGATCGCCAACATACATATACGTATTCAGCTCTCCTTCCCAAGTTTTAAAAATCACTCCTTTATTACTAAGCTTAATTAAAGTTCCAGCACTATCACCTTGACTAAAGATTCCGAAAACGAAATAGGATAATATTCCTAATCCTATAGCTATTATTAATACTACTCCTATTATTAATTTCCTAACCATAATTTTTAATCTTTAATCTTTAATCTTTAATTTTACACTTATAAACTTCCAAAAACTTTTTTAAGAAGGTCTGTTGTTTGACTCACTGGATTTTTCCTAATTTTAGCTTCTTCTTCTGCTACTAGTGTAAATAAGCCTTGCAGCGCTTTATTAGTAGTAAACCCAACTAAATCTGTACTAACTTTTTTCTTCACTAACGGAATTTTATTATAGAGGGTAGTAAGTTCCGTCCATTTGCTTGTCACGTTATTACTTCCCAAAGCGGTTTTAATATGCGGACTAAATAAGGTATACAGAGAAGAAAACGTTTGTTGTCTCAAATAAGCAGTAGCAGCAGTATCGCTACCTGTAAGAATTTTTTTTGCATCTGTAACATTCATTCCTGTAATCGCCTTCTTAAATATAGGTACTGCCTCTACCGCAGCTTGTTCTGCCGATCTATTCAATGTCAATTCAAAATCATCTACTTTCTTTCCATATCCTAGTTTCCTCAACTCCATAGCTACATTGGCTGCTTCAGGAGGAAATGGAATTTTTACTTTAGGATTTTTATAATATCCATCTGTCACATTTAAGGATGCAGAAGCCTTTGAAGCCCCTTGAACTAAAGCTTCTTTCAAAGCACCTGTTACATCTCCATCCGATAAAGACGCAAGTGCGCTAGGTTGAGTCGTTTGCGTAGTTGTTACAGGTGTAGTTGTGGTAGTTGTAGTCGTTGTGGTGGTCGTAGTCGTGTTAGTTGGCGTAATTACCGTTTTTTCAACCGTTTTAACTTCGTCTTTTATTTTGTTAAAATTAATCTGTGCATTTGACACTGTGGCTGATAGCACAAATAAAAAGAATAGGCCTTTTTTCATAAATTATTATTGTTTGGTTTGGTTAAAACTACAAATCTTGTATCAGAAACAGAAATTATTATTTTCGCTTTACGATTTCAGTAAAGGTATCCTTGGTTCTTAGTATTGAACTAAATATGGCTGAAATGGCGATTCCTGAAATCAACATAAAGATAGTGGTTCCTATCAATACATTTATAGGATAATAAGATTCTTTTATCTTTGCTATTTCCAGTGCAATTTGAGTAGGTTTGAAATTACTTTTCTCCATCTTCGGAACTTCCATGCTTATCACTTTATCAGCGTAATTTTTATTTATTAGTTGATAGTAGAAAAAATAAATTACACCTAAACTAACAGCAGCAATAGCACATACTACAATTCCTGAGTAGATGGCTTGTCCAAAAGTTAGATTATTTTGATGAACTTCTTTTCTTATTTTTCTCATTGCCACAAACAATCCTACTGCCAGAACCAGAAGTGGTAAGAAACCAAGAAATGATGTTACCGATTCGCTTTCTACTCCATAAATATCTACAAAAAAACTATTCACCAAAGCAATCACCACTGCTATAAAAAGTCCATACGTTATTCCTATTTTTATCATTTTAGTTAGATCTAGAAAGCGCTTGGTTTAATTCAGCAATAATATCGTCACTATGTTCCAACCCTACAGAAACACGAATAAGTCCAGGCAAAATACCTACCGATTGTCTGTCTTCTTCTGTTAGCTTAGAATGCGTAGTAGAAGCTGGATGCGTAACAATGGTGCGACTATCACCAAGGTTAGCAGAATGAGAAGCCATTTCGGTGGCATCTAAAAATTTCCTTCCTCGTTCCACACCACCTTTCACCAAAAAGGTAACAATACCTCCTCCTGCTTTCATTTGTTTTTTTGCTAATTCAAATTGTGGGTGACTGGGAAGAAAAGGATATTTGACCGATTCTACGTCAGGATGTTGTTCAAGATATTGAGCTACTTTAAGTGCATTGTCGCAATGCCTGTCCATGCGAAGTCCCAATGTTTCCAAGCTTTTTGAAAGTATCCAAGAATTAAACGGTGACAAAGCCGGACCTGTATGACGTGCAAAAAAACGCACCTCTTTGATTAGCTCCTTGCTTCCTACAATAATCCCTCCTATGGCTCTGCCTTGTCCATCAATGTATTTGGTAGCAGAATGTGTCACTACATGGGCACCCCATTTAATAGGGTTTTGAAGATATGGAGTAGCAAAACAATTGTCTACGTCCAATATAAGTTTATGTTTTTGCGCTAATTTCCCCAACCATTCCAGATCAATCAAATCCAACGCTGGATTTGAAGGTGTTTCCACCATGATCATTTTTGTGTTTTCTTTAATTAAACCTTCCCATGTCTCAGGCTTACTGATATCGGCAAAAGTATGTGTAATGCCCCAGCGTGGAAATATATTTGTCAATACTTGCATCGTAGACCCAAACACAGATTTAGAAGCCAACACATGATCGCCAGCTTTCAAAAAAGAAGCCATACTTGTAAATACCGCAGACATCCCCGAAGCCACAGCAAATCCATCTTCTGCACCTTCCATCTTACAGATTTTATCAATAAATTCTGTACTGTTAGGATTGGAAAAACGAGTATAAATATTTCCTTGCACTTCGTCTGCAAACAATGCTCGCGCATGTTCTGCATCGTCAAACACAAAACTCGAAGTCATAAAAATAGGCGTCGAATGTTCGTTGTACTGAGTATGCGGTGTTTGCGTACGAATCGCTATAGTTTCAAATTTTTTATTTTCCATCTTAAATAGTGTTGAGTAGTTTGTCCTGAGTATTGAGTAATTTGCTTTGAGGCGTTAGCATTAATTTTACTCAATACTAACATCTCAGGACCCAATACTAATTTTCTATATTCATTTCATACGTTATCTTCGCTGTCTTCTCTAGCGTCTTCGCTACAGAGCAGTATTTATCCATCGAAAGCCCGATAGCTCTGGTTGCCTTTGCTTCGTCTATCGGTCCTTTGAAAATAAATTTCACATGAATCTCCTTAAACAAAGAGGGTACTGCATCTTTTTCTCTTTCTGCAGAAATTTTTATACGAAAACCTATTGGCTCAATCTTTTGCTTACGCAGAATACTTAACACATCTATTCCGCTGCAACCGCCAAGTCCCATAATCAAAAGTTCCATAGGACGTGCTCCAAGTCCTAATCCACCGATAGCGGGTGAAGCGTCCATATCTATAGTATTTCCACTTTCATTTTTAGCTCCGAAATGATAAGCATTGTTCAAAAGATTCAATTCTATTTCCATGCTACAAAGGTACAAGTATTGGATTTTAAAAAAAAATGGAACCACTTTATATTACAACTTATACATACAAAGTTATTTGGAGAGGCTACGTAACGTTTAAAATTGGGTGTCTGGATTTTCAAAGATAAATCCTCTAGCATGCGGACCGTCTTCAAAATCTATTATAAGTCCAGATATATACATAAAATGTTTTTTTTCTACAAATACCGGAATCCCTTCTAACTCAAACGTTTCATCAGTATTGTGTTTGGTATCAAAGCCAAAAAGATAAGAAATTCCCGAGCAGCCTCCTCCTCTTATTCCTACCCGCAACCCATAACCTTCTGGAATATTTTTAGTCTTAAAAATAGTAATCACCTCTGCTTTGGCGGCTTCGCTTAGGTCGAAAGGTATTTTTTTAAGATTAGTCAACGTTCCTGATTTTGATACAAAACTACCAAAATAACAGCTTATTTCCTTCATTGGTTTATAATCGTTATAAATATTATCTTTACGCTTTATTTTAATTATAAACAATAATGGAGTTAAACGAATTAAGTGCAATATCACCAATCGACGGCAGGTACAGAAAGCAGGTAAAAAGTCTTGCACAATATTTTTCCGAGTACGGGCTTATAAAATACAGAGTGAAAATTGAAATTGAATATTTCATAGCCTTATGTGATTTCGATTTGCCACAACTAAAAGATTTCCCTAAGAACAGATACGAAGGACTGCGCGACATTTATCGTAATTTCTCAGAAGCAGATGCAAAAAAGATAAAAGATACAGAAAAAATAACCAACCATGATGTAAAAGCTGTAGAGTATTTTATCAAAGATGAATTTACCGCTAAAAGACTTTCAAAATACAGTGAATTTATACACTTCGGACTTACTTCTCAGGACATCAACAATACTTCAATACCATTACTGCTTAAAGATGCTCTTACAAATGAGTTTTACCCTGAGCTTGATAAAACAGTAAAAAAAATAAAAGAGCTTGCCAATAAATGGAAATCTATTCCAATGCTGGCTAAAACTCATGGTCAGCCAGCCTCCCCTACTATATTAGGCAAAGAAATAATGGTATTTCATGAACGCCTCGAAAAACAAATTTCTTTACTAAAAACAATTCCCCCTTCTGCAAAATTTGGAGGTGCCACGGGAAATTTCAATGCTCATTTTGTAGCGTATCCAAAAAAAAATTGGAAAAAATTTGCCGAAAATTTTGTAAACAAAAGACTCTCGCTTGCAAGAAGCACTTATACTACACAAATAGAACATTATGATAATTTTGGTGCACTTTGTGATAATTTGAAACGTATCAACACTATTCTCATCGATTTTAACAGAGATGTATGGCAATATGTTTCTATGAATTATTTCAAGCAAACAATCAAAGAAGGCGAAGTAGGATCATCAGCGATGCCGCATAAAGTGAACCCAATAGATTTTGAAAATTCTGAAGGAAATCTCGGTATCGCAAATGCCTTGTTCGAGCATTTTTCTGCCAAACTTCCAATTTCGCGTCTGCAAAGAGATCTAACCGATTCTACCGTGCTTCGTAACGTAGGTATGCCAATCGCACATACGCTCATCGCTTACAAATCCATCTTAAAAGGACTCGACAAACTAGAACTAAATAAAGACGCCCTTAAAGCAGACCTCGACGAAAATTGGGCTGTAGTAGCAGAAGCCTTGCAAACAATACTAAGAAGAGAAGGTTACCCAAAACCTTACGAGGCTCTAAAAGCATTGACACGAAAAAACGAGAAAATAACTGCGCTAACAATTCGCGAATTTGTGAAACAACTTAACGTAGACGATAAAATAAAAAAAGAGCTACTTTCTATTACTCCATTTAACTATACAGGAATAAAATTCTAACTCAATGCGTAGGCTAGTTTTCTTTATTGTCTATTTTCTTCCTTTGCTTGCATTTGCTCAGGGAGAAAAGTTTTCTATTACTTCTTCTACACAGTTGCCAAAAGTAAGGTATAAGTCAACCGTTGTTTCATTGTTTTACAGAGAGTTTAGAGATGAAGGCTTCAGTCCTCTTTTATACCGTGGCCCTTCTTTTCAGGTTGCAAAATACAACGAACGATGGAGAGCGAAGTCGGTGACAAAATTTGAAATGGTAGTTGGTGGTGGAATAATTCAAACGAATAAACATTACGTAGATTCACGAACCAGAGTAAGAAACTTGAATATGGAAATAAATTATCATTACATGGTTCCTGTCAAAAAACTATTTAAAAATAAAGTCAACTGGTATCTCGGCGGTATTTTGACCAATACGTTTGATGGGAGATTGTACTTATTTTTACCTAATAATTCTTTTGGGTATATGTTTTCTAATGCGATTAATCCGGCTACACACTTAAGTTATGACTTTAAAATAGGACAGTCTGAACGTAAGTATCAGGCAGGTTTTAAACTTAACTTTGCCCTTCTCGCTCAGGTAATAAGGCCAAACTATATCGGTATGGAGCCTTATCAAACTTACAACGGAGAAAACATTAAACCTTTAGCTGTTCTTACCCACGGCAATACAATAGCGTTACCAAATCATTTTTTTCGTATCAATACAGAAGTCTATTTTGACCGCTTTAAAATAGGCAACAGCGATAAAATTAGAATATTTTACGGATGGGGAGTACAGGTAACAAAATTACCTCAATCAAATCCATTGTATTCGGCTTATCATACTATAGGATTCGTCAGTATGTTGTATTCGGAAAAAAGCAGGAAGGCAAAAAAAGGTAAGAAAGGTGAAAAGTAAAAATAAAAAATAATTTCAAATATGAAAAAAATATTCTTTTTTTTATGTGGCTTAATATTGATACTTGTTTCTTCTTGCGAAAAACTATTTATTGAACCAGACTCTAAAAATACACCACAAGCCTGTTTCGATTCGATGTGGAAACGTATTGACGAAAAATATTCTTTTTTAGACTACAAACACATCAACTGGGATTCTGTCAAAACCGTTTACCAACCGCAGATAAAAAGTAATATGGATAACATAACTTTATTTAAAGTACTTGACTCCATGTTATACACGCTCAAAGATGGTCACGTAAACCTTGTTTCTCCCTTTAATGTATCACGCAATTGGGAATGGTACCTTGGCCATCCTCAAAATTTCGACTATTCTGTTTTAGAACGATATTACCTAGGCAGCAACTATTACATCACAGGTCCTTTTACGAATCAATTGTTTATATACAATACTAAAAGAATAGGCTATTTCTATTATGGAGATTTTTCAAGCAATTTTTCAGATTATGACCTAGATTTTTTGATTAACCGCTTCAGCACGACCGATGGTTTGATCATTGATATGCGAAACAATGGAGGTGGAATAACGAATAATGTTTTCAAAATATTGAATAGATTTTCTCCAACTAAAACATTAGTAGGAAGGTCTTATGAAAAAAATGGCCCTGGGCATTCTGACTTCAGCATGGCTTATGAAATGTATGCAGAACCAGCTAAGGATAGTAAAGGAAATCTGTTGGTTCAATTTCCAGAAAACAAACAAATCATACTCCTAACCAATCGTTCTTGTTTCAGCGCCTGTAACATGTTTGTAGGTTTTATGTCTTTATTACCGAACGTAAAAATAGTAGGAGATCAAACTGGCGGAGGTGGTGGACTGCCAACTTCTTATCAGCTTCCAAACGGATGGGTATATCGTTTTTCTTCTACCTATACCGCACTTCCAAATGGATTGAATATCGAAAATGGAATACCTACAACGATACACCAAGATATGACTCCTGCGCATATTGCTGCAGGAATTGACGATATTTTAGAAAAAGCACTTCAGCAATTTTAGTTAACGGTTGTAAAGTGTTCGATGTTATAAAGTATCTATAATTATTTTAATTCAAAATTCAAAATTAGAAAATGGCAACATTGTTGGATTTCATAGGAAATACACCACTCGTAGAATTAAATAGACTTGGTGTAAAAAAAGGAGTAAAGCTTTTCGGAAAACTAGAAGGACATAATCCAGGAGGAAGTGTAAAAGACCGAGCCGCTTATGGCATGATAAAAGGAGCGCTTGACAGAGGAGAGATAAAGCCTGGTATCAAACTTATAGAAGCTACAAGTGGAAATACTGGAATTGCATTAGCCATGATTGCCCGTTTGTTTAATATTGAAATTGAATTAGTAATGCCCGAAAACTCTACCAAGGAAAGAGTTTTGACAATGGAAGCTTTTGGTGCTAAAGTAATACTCACTTCTGCAGAAGGTTCTATGGAAGAAGCGATTGACTATGCGCATAATAAAGTAACAAAAGGCGGGTACCTCATGCTAAATCAATTTGCAAATCCTGACAACTACATGGCGCATTACCACACTACAGGACCTGAAATTTGGAAAGATACAGAAGGAAAAATCACGCATTTCGTTTCTTCAATGGGCACGACAGGAACGATTATGGGAACTTCTAAGTTTTTAAAAGAACAGAATAAGACTGTTCAAATTGTAGGCGTGCAACCTACCTATGCTTCTAAAATACCTGGAATACGTCGTTGGCCAAAAGAATACTTACCTAAAATATTCGACCCGTCTAGAGTAGATCAAACGATAGACATTTCGGAAGCAGAGGCACGAAAAATGACGAATATACTGGCGCGTACAGAAGCTGTATTTGCTGGAATGAGCAGCGGAGGTGCTGTAGCAGCAGCCCTAAAACTTGCAGAAACAATCGAAGAAGGCATTATTGTCTGCATAATCTGTGACCGCGGTGACCGCTATATCTCAAGCGACTTATTTGTCCATTAGTTAAAATTATATTGCATTGTCGTTTAATTCTTACTCAAATAGCACTATAAAATAATGTTATTAATATTAGGTTATTAATATTTGTTTTTTTAGATTTGAGAAGTTTACGCTATATGATTAGCAATAATAACCTGTTTTATTGTAAAATATTCAGTTTTTCATTGTTAAAACCATATCTAAGCTAAGTATATTATTAAATTTTATTACATATTAAGACAATGGCAAAAGGTACAGTAAAATTTTTCAATAACTCAAAAGGTTTTGGGTTTATTAAACCAGAAGATTCAGGAGAAGATATCTTCGTACACTCTTCAGGTCTTATTGATCAAATTCGTGAGAATGATCAAGTTAAATATGAAGTAGAGAAAGGCAAAAAAGGCTTCAACGCAGTTAAAGTTGAAGTAGTAAGATAAGTATATTTCAATAGTATATTTTCTTTATAATACTGCAATAGAAAAACCACCAAAAGGTGGTTTTTCTATTGCTAGGACATTCGGGGAAGATTAATTTCTCCTCTTGTTATTACCATACTGACCGCCGCCTGAAGAGGCTCCGCTAGTTTGTTTCTTTCTTTCCGCTGGATCTTTTGCTGGACTTACTATCATTTTTTTTCCATCCAATTCACACCTATTAAGTTTTTCTATCGCAGTCTTTGCTTCCGCCTCGTATTTCATCTCAACAAACGCTGTCCCTTTTGAACCACCTGTATTGAAATCTTTTACCAATTTAACTGAAGCTACTTCTCCAAATGCCTCAAACAATTGCCTCACATGATCTTCGTTTAACCTTAGACTGATAT